>NZ_CP054044.1:3090885-3399974 GCF_013282745.1 Yersinia bercovieri ATCC 43970 | reverse complement strand
ACAGCAAAATCAGAAGGAACCGGTGGTTATATTGATGACACCGTCGTCACCACTAAGGTTAAGTCCGCACTGCTAGGTGAGAAGAATTTAAAATCGACTGAGATCAGTGTTGAAACGTTCAAAGGGCGGGTTCAGTTGAGTGGCTTCGTTAGCTCACGTCAGGATGCAAACCGTGCGGTGCAGATCACCCGCTCCGTACCCGGGGTGAAATCTGTCAGTGATCAAATGCTGATCCGCTAGTGTTATGTTTGGAGGCGCATCTCTGCGCCTCCATTGCAAAGCCCCCTCTGCAATCTTAAGTTCTCAAGTCAGTGATTCGGGTGCGCGAGTGCCGCTAACACCGCTGTCGTGCCAAGAAGCAACTATTACCCAAAGTCATTGGGGCGACAGCAAGGCAGCAAACGAGCAAATCCCGATGAGCTTACTCAAGTAAGTGATTCGGGTGCACGAGTGCCGCTAACACCGCTGTCGTGCCAAGAAGCAACTATTACCCAAAGTCATTGGGGCGACAGCAAGGCAGCAAACGAGCAAATCCCGATGAGCTTACTCAAGTAAGTGATTCGGGTGCGCGAGTGCCGCTAACACCGCTGTCGTGCCAAGGACGAAGGGTAATTAGAAACGGTAACCCGCGCCAAACATAAACACCCATGGATCAAGACGAGTGCTAATACTCTGCTCTACCCCACCCGCTTTGAATTTCACGTCTGACTCGATATTCATCCACCAGACGGACATATTTAGCATCCAGTTTTCACTGACCATGTAGTCCATACCGGCTTGACCGGCAATACCCCATGAATCTTTCACGCTCAGGTCGGTTAGACCCGCAGCAGTACCGGTGCTGTTGAATTTTTCATCAAAGAAAGTGGTGTAGTTTAAGCCTATACCGAGATATGGGCGCAGTTTGTCTTGCTTGTCGCGGAAATAGTATTGCGCCATTAAGGTTGGCGGTAATTGCTTAACTTCGGCAATATCACCGGTTGGCCCGAGGCCTATTTTATGACGAAACGGCGTGGCGGCCAGCAATTCTACCCCGATATTATCCGTAATCAGATAACTGAAGGTCAGACCCAGTTGGGTATTATTATCCGCTTTGAAGGAACCATAACCTAATACGTCATCAGAGCCGGTATTTGGCCTGACAGTTGCTGTCCCTGCCCGGAAAATATAATCGCCTGCTTGATGCGCGCTTGCCGCAGTTGGTGCCAGAGCTGCTACAGCTAACAATGCCAAAGTGATTTTTTTCATTATCCATTCCATTTGTAGGTATATTCGCGAACAGAATATACCTACAAATGATTATTTATGATCCACTCGAGATCACATCTTTTGCAACAACTTAAATAAATCCTATTTTATGTAGGGTTATTTAATTCCTTAATTATATTGAAATTGATCTGGATCATAAAAGCCATTTTGGCGAAAATCGTGCTGCCCTTGATGGATGAAAAATGGAACTGCGGGGGATGCTGCCATGCTTGGATGTTGTCTGTGTGAAATCGTAATCGCCAGCAATTTGAGCGCTCAGGCGAAGGCGATAGCCATAATCCATCCTGCGATCGCGCCCGCGTGCACTATGGGTTGCCACCGTTACCTATTGATAACGTCAAGGTAATTAGATTAGAAGAAATCAGTCGTCGGCCAATCTCAGTGTCCCATCGCGCGCCATAACAAGGTATAATCATTAGCTAAGCACTATTTTTTCGACCCCAAGGAGCTTTCATGCCTATCACGGCTAACACTTTATACCGTGACAGTTTTAACTTTTTACGTAATCAGCTGCCAGCGATCCTGTTACTGGCCCTACTGACTGCGTTCATTACCGTCATGTTAAATCAGGCTTTTATCCCTGATACTGAACAACTGAATCTGTTAAATACCACGGAAAGCGATATTACCTCATCGGCAACTGTCAGCATCAGTGAGATAGTCTCGCAAATGACACCTGAGCAGCAGATGGTACTGCTTAAGGTCTCTGCAGCGGCAACCTTCTCCGCATTAGTCGGTAACGTATTATTAGTGGGTGGAATGTTAACGCTAATCTCGATGGTCTCTCAGGGCCGCCGGGTGAGTGCACTACAGGCGATTGGGATTTCTGTCCCTATTCTGCCTCGCTTACTGCTGCTGATGTTTATCGGCACCTTGTTGATTCAGCTAGGGTTGACGATGTTTATCGTGCCCGGTGTGGTTATTGCCGTCGCGCTGTCGTTGTCGCCGGTGATTGTAACCACTGAGAAGATGGGTGTTTTTGCCGCAATCAAAGCCAGCACTAAATTGGCCTTCGCCAATGTCCGGTTGATTGTCCCGGCCATGATGTTGTGGATAGCAGCCAAATTGATTTTGCTGTATCTGGTAAGCCACCTAACGGCTCTGCCAACCCCTATTGCGACAGTTGTTTTAAGTGCACTGAGCAATCTGGTCTCTGCACTGTTACTGGTCTATCTGTTCCGCTTATATATGTTGTTGCGGCCAACAGATGTTACCGCGTAAATATCGCTACAGATAAAGTGACAAAAGGAGGTTGTTGACAAACCTATTTTGTCACTCCGCAACAGGCGGGGCGACTGCACCGATGGGCGCTCCGACGGCTCACGCCGTTACGACCCATTCGGCACATTTCCCCGCTTATCAACTTTGTCAGCAGTCTGCAAAAGGGCCATTACGGCCCTTTTTTACGGTTTAACCCCTGTTAACACGCCCCTGGCTCAACCGGCTAACTGATTTCAGGCTCTGGATCAGCTGCTGATTCGTGCTTCTCGGCGACCCGCTGTTTACTCTGAATGAGCTTCAGTGCCAGATAGAGATCCGGCACCAAAATCAGGTCATCGTCATGACTTTTCAGCCGATTAATACGGAACCAGCGGGTCAGTTCGGTGCGTCGACCCGCCAATATCAACTTAATATTGCGCTGTTTCAGATCACGTTTAAGCTCATCGATCGCCGCCAGAACACTGATGTCGGCATAGGTGAAACTGGCCACCGCATCAATGACCACCCAATCCGCCGGATGAGGGGTGCTATCGACCAAATTTAGAATACGCCGCTTAAAATAGGCCACGTTAAAATAGGTCAGTGGTGAGTTAAAACGATAAATCATCACCCCAGGTACAGGTTTAATGCCATTTCCGCTGCGCATTGAATGAATCATACCATCGGCATTCACCCCTAATAGCTGCTCTGTCGGGCGGAATACGGTGCGTAAGAATTGTAATAAACCCAATAATACCGCTAAACCGATGCCACTAATTACCCCGACCAATACCACACTGACAAAGGTAAAAATCGCCAGATAGAAAGCCTGGGTATTACGTTTCCGCAACTGCCATAAACTGCGAAATCCCAGTAGTGACCAGGCGGCATAAATCAGCACGACACCCAGTGCCGCGATGGGAATAAATTGCAGTGGGCGGGTTAAAAACAGCAGCACCATCGCAATGACCAGCGCGGCAATAATCGACACCAGTTGGCTCTTACCATTATTAGCATCATTCACCGCAGTGCGGGTACTGGCGCCACTGATAGCAAAACCTTGGGATAACGCGGAGACAATATTGCTAATACCCAAGGCGCGCAGCTCTACATCCGCATCCACCTCATAGCCATTTTTGGCGGCAAAGCTGCGGGCAGTCAGCATCATGCTAACAAAACTGACCACCGCAAGGTTCAGGGCCGGAATAACCATGTCGCGCAACAAACCCGGTTGGAAATCAGGCCAATGTACCATCGGCAGTCCGCCGTCAAATCCACCGACCACCGCGACGCCAAATTGCGCCATATTGGCAGCCCAGGAGACGAAGGTCGCGATAACAATCGCCAGCAACGGCGCAGGCCAGTTGGGTCGTAACCATTTGACGCCATACAGCACCACAAAAGTCAGCAACGAAATGGCGACCGTGGGCAGATGGCTGTTATACAAATTATGGGGGAGCGCCAAAACCCGCTCAATCAGTTGTGGCGGGCGGGTCATAAAACCAAAGACCTTACCCAACTGATCGACAATAATGGTAATTGCCACACCATTTAGTAAGCCGGTCAGGATGGGGCGCGATAATAGATCAGCCAATGCCCCCAGCTTGAAGCGGCTGGCCACCAGACACCATGTCCCCATCATTAGTGTCATCATGATGGTTAACTGCCAGTGAACCTCGCTGCTCCCTGCCGCCAGAGGGGCCACTACGGCGGCTATCACCGCACAAGTCGCGGCATCTGGCCCAACAATCAATTGCCGTGATGAACCAAAAAATGCGTACGCAATCATCGGCAAAATACATGAATATAAGCCGACGGCGGCACTGACACCGGTCAATTCGGCATAGGCAATGGCAATAGGAAGTGCCACTGCCGCCACGGATAACCCCGCCCTGAGATCGGGTTTGAGCCAGTCACGTTCATAAGCCATTAATTGGGTCAAACCTGGCATCCATTGCCGAAGTGATTTTCTCTGCATATTGACTCCATCAACCCTTAACCCAATATTTATTACTTATCATGCTGGGTAAATGCATCACTAGCAATATGCGGACAATAACTGTTACTTGTTTATCGTAAGTTTCTGCAAATTCCGCTGGCAGAGCGCGCATTCCGGCAGATAATTAAGGATAATAGCGTTTTACCCCTAGTACCCTCACCTCACTGAATCCGGTATAGTCGGGCGGTGTACAAATGATGGATTGATTCATGAAGCAACTTTTAGATTTTCTCCCATTGGTCGTATTTTTCGTTTTCTACAAGATGTATGACATTTTTGTCGCCTCAGGGGCATTGATTGTCGCAACACTATTGGCACTGGCCTTTACCTGGCTAAAATTCCGCAAGGTAGAGAAGATGACGCTAATCACTGCCGCAATGGTGTTGGTATTTGGCACCTTGACGCTGGCATTCCACAGCGACCTATTCATTAAATGGAAAGTGACGGTGCTGTATGCGCTGTTTGCCGTCGCCTTGTTGGTAAGCCAATGGTTTATGAACAAACCATTGATTCAGCGGATGCTCGGTAAAGAGCTGACACTGCCTGATGCGGTCTGGTCAACACTCAATATGGCATGGGCACTCTTCTTCCTGGCCTGTGGCCTGCTGAACATCTATGTGGCGTTCTGGTTACCACAAGATATCTGGGTGAACTTTAAAGTGTTTGGCTTAACCGCGCTGACTCTGGTATTCACCCTTATCAGTGGCGTTTATATCTATCGGCATATGCCGGAAGAGCAGAAAAAGTCATAATTTCAAATAACAAATAGCTAAAGTCATTGGCGTTGCCGGGGGTAAATAGTCTCGCAGCGCCAATGACTCAGGTTAACAAGCAGGCAGAGATGACTCAGGAACAACTATCACCTCGCGGTGAGCAATCATTACCTAACGGTGAATTAGTACTTCGCACCCTTGCTATGCCCGCAGATACCAATGCCAATGGCGATATCTTCGGTGGCTGGTTAATGTCGCAAATGGACATTGGTGGTGCCATTCAGGCCAAAGAGATAGCACATGGCCGCGTTGTCACAGTAAGAGTTGATGGCATGACTTTCCTCAAACCGGTCGCGGTGGGTGATGTGGTCTGTTGCTATGCGCGCTGTATTAAAACCGGCCTTAGCTCCATTACTATCAATATTGAAGTCTGGGTGAAAAAGGTCTCTTCCGAGCCAATTGGTCAGCGCTATCGCGCCACAGAAGCGGTGTTTACCTATGTGGCCGTGGATGATGCAGGTAAAGCCCGTGGGCTGCCTGATGGCCGAGGGAATTTTGAGGTTGGCGCCACCCAATAGCGGCAAAGCAAAGAGTAGTGATGTCAGAAGGGTCGCCCTAACAGCGACCCTTCTGCTTTTATAACCGAGTATACCTGGTGACCGAGTATCTTGTGGTCGGTTAATCCATCTCCATATTGCCACCAATCTTAAAGACGATGGTGGTGACATAATCTTTGGCAGCAACCGCTTCAAAGCGCCATTTGCGCATCACTTGCTTCACTTCGCGCTCAAAGGTATTACGCGGAGTGGCTTCCAGAATACGCACATTGGTGACACGACCATCGGCGTCGATATCATATTGGACTTTCACCTGCCCTTCGACCCCTAACGCCAGCGCTCTTGCTGGATAGGTGGGCTTCGCCTTGCTCAATGCTTTTGGCCCGGCGGTGGTAGAGGCCCCCGGTGCTACGGCTTTCGGGGCCGATTTTACCGGTGCATTATTAGCCACCAAAGCTGGCTCATCCGACTTAAATGGCTGGTCGTCCGGCGGTGCTTCTGTTCTCTTCACTTCCGGCTTTTTAACCTCTTTTTTCACCGGTTTTGGCTTAGGTTTCGGTTTTGGTTTTACCGGTTCAGGAATGGGCACCGGAACAGGTTCTGGCAGCACTTCAGGTTCAGGCTCGGCCTGTGGCTCTGCCGCCGCAGGTTGGGGTGCAGCAAAGGCAGCAATATTGACCATAGTCACCGCAATGGGTGCATCCTCTATTTCCGGCTGTACACTCATTTGCTCTACCGAAACATAGAGTAATGCCGCGACCACACTGCCATGTAACCCGACTGAAAATGCGATGGGCCACGTAAGCCGTCGACCCAGGAAAAATTTATTTAGCTGCATAATAATTGAGTATCCTCTAATGCAGCTAAGTTTAAATGCAAATAGCAATCATATTCAATACGCAACAGCAAACAATCTTACCCTTAAACCTTAAATGGTGCTTTAAACGACGATAGCAACGAAATAACACTTTCTGTTTACCGTCAGTTATCATTTTATTTCATCATTAACCCTCGCGGTACTCACCCACCCATCGGCAATATCACCCATTTAGCACTTGATTGAATTTATCGATTGAACATGCTGTTATGGAGCGCTAAATAGCTGGCTGGGATGCCCCTATCGCCAACCCCATTGAAAGCTGGCGTATAACGAGTATATAAATTTGAAAGGTGAAACATGCTGTATGTAATCTTTGCCACTGATCTCCCTGATTCACTTGAGAAGCGTTTATCCGTGCGCCCTGCTCATTTAGCGCGTTTACAGGCATTACAGGATCAAGGGCGTCTACTGACTGCCGGCCCTAATCCGGCCATCGACAGCGCCGACCCCGGTGCTGCTGGATTCACCGGTTCTACCGTGATAGCCGAGTTTGCCTCACAACACGAGGCCGAAGTCTGGGCCGAGCAAGATCCTTATGTCGCCGCAGGGGTTTACCAATCGGTGATAGTCAAACCCTATAAGCGCGTATTCTGAGTCATCCTCGTCTCTAAGGGCCGCTAACTCCCCTGCGGCCCTATCCCGCCAGGCGATTACATCTCTTTAATCATCTTTACTTATCATTACTGAGAATCAGTGTCTAATCTGATATCACTTTTTGTAGCGTGACCTTGAGTCATTTTGTTAAATACGGAGATGAAGACTATGCAGTGTCCAGTATGCAAAGATACCCAACTGGTGATGTCTGAACGTAAAAGTATTGAGATTGATTATTGCCCAAACTGTCGGGGTGTCTGGCTAGATCGTGGGGAACTCGATAAAATCATCGAAAAATCAGTTGAGAGCACACCAGCTCCGGCGGCTGCCGCCCCTTACGCCGATAACAGAGAGCGCGATCGTGACCGCGATCATCACGGCTATTCAAAATCCAAGCCCTACAAGAAGAGAAGTTTTCTGTCAGATCTGTTTGACTAACCTCTCACCGACATCATAGATGCTGCATTAATCAGTACGCCTGAACCCAGGCGTACTTTTATCATTGCGCCTTATTGATACCTGCGCCTGCCCCTATCAAAGCGCTAAACTTTGTAGTGCTTCAACCAGTGCTCTTCGCAGGCATCAACGGCTTTATCCAGCATGTGCGCCGGTGATTTTAATATCATATGATCTTTTCTTACCCAGACAGGATAAGTGTGCTTGCCAGCAGCAATGACTTGTTCAGCATAAATAGCGGCGTGGTAGATCAGCTCAGACTCTTCACAATAAATTTCGTACTTATAAAGCGCGGTGCTGACTTTCAAATCCCCGAAGAATACGGTTTTAGCTAATTTATATTGAGACATGAACGATAAGCCTTTGCTGTAATAGGGATGATATCATCCGCCGAACCGCGTTATATAACTGTGATATTCGCAGCAAAAGCCCCCTAAGCTCATGTCCTATGAGCAAAAATTAAGATTTACTCTAGTGGTAACCGATGAACATCACTCAGCGGCAATGAATTAAATAAGTAACCTTGCATTGCATCAACGCCGATATCGGCTAATTGGATAAACTGCTGGCGAGTCTCTACCCCCTCGACTATCACGCACTGGCAATGATCACGCAGTCGCGTGACAAGATTTTCGAACGTGACACTCCCCGCCCATTGCCAATAAAATTGCTTATCCACTTTAACGCACTCAAAGAAGCCACTGGAGACCGCCGCCAGGTGAGAATTACCACTGCCAAAATCGTCTAACCATAATGCGTATCGTTCAGCCAACTTACTTAATAGTGTATTCTTCGGCCCCTCACTGAGATTGGGAAAACTCTCCATTATCTCTAGCCGGATAAAGGGCATCGATCCTAACAACGAGATGATCTGCTTGTCGTCCAGCACAGCCTGTGCCATATCAAAATCTATATTTATCGAGAGTATTATTTGGTGATCAATAAACCATCGCTGGTGAATGGTGACCGCGAATAATTGGTCACATAACAATTTAGTCTTCATCTGAGCATTAAGTTGATGCAGAAAACGCTCAGTATAAATGGGCGATTTAAAAGAGGTTGTCGTAAACCGACTCAATAACTCAACAGCAAATAACTTACCATTTTGCCTGTAAACAGGCTCACAGATAAAAGAGCAATCGACTGCAATGTCTAGCCTGCTATCCACAGTAAAATCCTTTTATTTAATCAGGATAGCAGTATTGATCAATTGATAAAATTGATCAATTTTTTATTATTGATCACTAAAATCGATGAAAAGTGCTAACCAAAAAAACAGAAATTAAAATCAACCCATTGATAGATAGGAAATATTACTTAAACATGACGATTAACAAACTTATAATTGCATAATTATATATTTTACTGAGGGGAATGGCCGCTTCGAACAACCAAACAGTAACACCCCTGAAACTGAACGATCAGAACGAAGCGGCCTAATATAGAGAGTAGCGCGATGTCATTCTTATGTGAAATAAACTGATAATCTACTATGTTGCACCATTTATTATTAATAGCGACATAGGAATTGTCGTATTTTTCTAATTTAGGATAGGTGTGTTTTTTCTGCGAAAAAGTTCGCCATTTAAAGTGGAAAATATCATCACTGAATCCAAAGCTGGCAACGTTCTATTTACAAGAACAGCTAAAGTGACCTGACAATGAAAAAGACTATAGGGTCAACCGGGGGGCGAAAAGCGATTAAGCCTCTGGTGTTTATCCTGAATAAAACAAAAACAGCCTCATAAAGAGACTGTTTTTATTACCACCTCAGCGCATCACCACTCATAAGCAACCGTGAACAATAGCGACCTGCGATGCTGGTGTTCATTGCGCTGTCTAATGCTGTAGATATGACGATAACGCCGTGATTGCCCTTCAAGCCAGCGACTTCTTCGACGCTGATTTTGCCGCAGCATACGCCAGCGACCCACCTCATTTTTACTCCGTCTCATGAAACAACTCTTCCATAGCTGAGAACTGGGCTATTATAAACCTTTCATCTCCTCAGCCAAGTCGCTGTTGGGTGAAATCCTCTATTTAGCGTAAATGGCCTATTTCTCTTCGCCTGGATAGACCCAGAAGTGGTCTAAAAATAGCCAAATGTACCGCTCAATTATTTAATTACCCATTGCAAGTCCTTTAGGTTAAAAGATTTTATCCAGCAATATCTCTGCTTAAAGGTTTCGCCTTTGCCATACTGTGCGTACACTCTTTATTGACCGTTTGTGAACAGGACTTCCGCCCTCATGACAACATTTTATACCGTGATCAGCTGGCTCTCAGTTTTTGGCTATTGGTTGCTCATTGCCGGGGTAACCTTGCGTATTCTCATGAAGCGCAGAACCGTTCCTTCGGCCATGGCATGGCTGCTTGTTATCTATATTCTGCCGTTGGTCGGAATAATCGCATACCTCTCATTTGGGGAGCTTCATCTTGGTAAACGCCGTGCCGAACGAGCGAAAGCAATGTGGCCCTCTACCGCGCGTTGGCTGAGTGAACTGAAGGATTGCCAACACATTTTTGCCACTTCCAATAGCGAAGTCGCCACGCCACTATTTCAACTCTGCGAGCGCCGCCAGGGCATCAGTGGCGTTAAAGGCAATCAACTACAGCTATTGACCACCACTGACGACACCTTAAAAGCGCTGGTACGTGACATTGAATTAGCCCGCCACAACATAGAGATGGTGTTTTATATCTGGCAACCCGGCGGCCTAGTTGATCAGGTTGCCGAATCCTTAATGTCCGCAGCCCGCCGTGGGGTCCATTGCCGATTGATGCTCGACTCTGCCGGTAGCCAGCAATTCTTCCGCACCCCATATCCCGCCATGATGCGCAATGCCGGGATTGAGGTGGTCGAAGCGCTCAAAGTGAATGTATTTCGTGTCTTTCTGCGCCGCATGGATTTACGCCAGCATCGCAAAATCGTCCTGATTGATAACTATGTGGCCTATACCGGCAGCATGAATATGGTTGATCCACGCTTCTTCAAGCAAGATGCCGGGGTGGGCCAGTGGATTGACATGATGGCGCGGATGGAAGGCCCGGTGGCAACCACCATGGGCATCGTGTATGCCTGTGACTGGGAGATTGAGACCGGTAAACGTATTTTGCCGCCCCCACCGGATAACCCGATTATGCCGTTTGAAGAGGAGAGCGGCCATACCATTCAGGTTATCGCCTCCGGCCCCGGCTTCCCTGAAGAGATGATTCATCAGGCACTGTTAACGGCCGTATATGCGGCTCGCGAACAGTTAATCATGACCACCCCCTATTTTGTGCCGAGCGATGACTTGCTGCATGCTATCTGTACCGCCGCACAGCGTGGTGTCGATGTCAGTATTATCGTGCCGCGAGAAAATGACTCGATGATGGTCCGCTGGGCAAGCAGAGCTTTCTTTTCGGAATTACTGGATGCTGGGGTCAAAATTTACCAGTTTGAAGGCGGGCTGTTGCACAGCAAGAGTGTGCTGGTCGATGGTCAACTGAGCCTGGTGGGAACCGTCAATTTGGATATGCGCAGCTTATGGCTGAACTTTGAAGTCACACTGGTCATTGACGATGACGGCTTTGGTGCTGATTTAGCGCAAGTGCAAGACGATTATATTGCCCGCTCGGTGTTATTAGATGGCGAGCTGTGGAATAAGCGCCCTCTCTGGCACCGTGTCACTGAGCGACTATTCTACTTCTTCAGCCCACTATTATAAAACGTCAAGCCGTTCATGGCGGCTTAATGAAGATGCTCTGAGTTATCGGCGTCAAACCGCATAATAATTGTAAAAGCGGCCTTGGGAGTGTTTTAATGAGCGCAATCTGCCAATGATAAATGGGAAGCTGCACATGGACCAGAATGCACCAGAGCCAAGCTCAATGGATCTTAATAACCGCCTGACTGAAGATGAAACACTGGAACAGGCCTACGATATTTTTCTCGAGCTGGCGGGTGATAATCTCGACCCAGCTGATATTTTATTGTTTAACCTTCAGTTTGAAGAGCGCGGCGGCGCCGAGCTGTTTGACCCCGCAGAAGATTGGCAGGAACATGTCGATTTTGATTTGAACCCTGACTTTTTCGCCGAAGTGGTTATTGGGCTGGCGGACAGTGATGGCGAAGAGATTAACGATATCTTTGCCCGTGTTCTCTTATGCCGCGAAAAAGACCATAAGCTGTGCCATATTTTGTGGAAAGAGTAATCACACCAGCACAATGGTTGCTCTATTGAGTCATAGGTTTTTATAGCGTCAGCATGTTATAAAACCATAAGTTTATAAAGTCATAAAGAGTAAAAAACTCCCCGTCATCTATTTGGCGGGGAGTTTTTTTTTATTGGGTAATGACAGCCGGCATCACCCCTTTATAGCGGATCAACTTTCAGACAAGAGACTGCATGACGGAAACTACCTTCCAGCAATGGGCGGGTTTTCGCACATTCTGGCCCGGCAATGGGGCAGCGAGTCCGAAACACACAACCCGATGGCGGGTTAATCGGCGAAGGTAACTCCCCCTCCAGCAACTGAATAACTTTCGCCCTCTCCTTATCTGGGTCAGGAATGGGCACTGCCGACATCAGCGCCTTGGTATAAGGGTGCTGCGGATTATGATACACCTCATCATAAGTGCCCAACTCAACAGCATGACCGAGATACATCACCAAAACGCGATCAGAGATATGTTTTACCACCGCCAAATCATGGGCAATAAAAATCAGTGATAATCCCATTTCGCGCTGCAATTGCTGCAACAAGTTCACCACTTGCGCCTGAATTGACACATCCAGCGCAGAGACCGGCTCATCACAAATCACCAACTTCGGCTCAAGAATCAACGCGCGGGCAATACCAATACGTTGACACTGACCCCCAGAAAACTCATGGGGATAGCGGTTGATTAAGTTTGGCAACAAGCCAACCTTCAGCATCATCGTTTTGACTTTATCTTTGACCTCTTGGCGCGGCATTTTGGGATGGTAAGTCCGCAGTGGCTCGGCAATGATTTCGCCAATCGTCATGCGCGGATTCAGTGATGCCAATGGGTCTTGGAATATCATCTGAATATCACTGCGGATGTCGCGCCACTCGGTCGCATTCATGTTAAGTAAATCTTTACCTAACCATGCCACACTGCCGCCAGTTGCTTTCACCAAGCCAATAATGGCGCGCGCAAAAGTCGATTTACCACAACCTGACTCACCCACCACACCGAGAGTTTCACCTTCATACAGACGCAGTGTCACGCCATCAACGGCTTTCAATGTTTTTGCGGGTTGCCAGAACCACTGTTTACCGTCCTGAATATCAAAATGAACTTTCAGGTCGGCCACCTCCAACAAAACTCTCTTCTCTGTCATGGCACTCATACCAACTCCCCTACTGGCTTGTAGCAGGCGCGTAAACGGCCTTCACCAAAATGCTCCAATGCGGGTGCCGTAGCGCAGCGATCCATGGCATATTGGCAACGGGGCTGGAACGGACACCCTTTCGGCAAGCGCAGTAAATTCGGCGGATTACCCGGTATCGTCATCAAAGCATCGCCTTCGGCATCCAGACGAGGAACCGCATTCAGCAGACCAATAGAATAAGGGTGGCTTGGGTGATAAAACAGATCGCGGGCCTGACCATACTCCATCGTTCGCCCTGCATACATCACCAAAACTTTATTACAGATACCGGCAACCACCCCCAAATCATGGGTGATCATGATGATCGCGGTATTGAACTCACGCTTTAGTTCATTCAGCAAAGTCATGATTTGAGCCTGAACTGTAACGTCCAGTGCGGTGGTAGGTTCATCAGCAATCAATAACTTAGGCCGACACAGCAGCGCCATCGCAATCATCACCCGCTGGCGCATACCACCAGAGAATTCATGTGGATACATGCGCATACGTTTACGTGCTTCCGGCATTTTTACCGCATCCAACATGCGGATTGACTCCTCGAACGCTTCACTTTTACTCATCTTTTTATGCAGTTGCAGCACTTCCATTAGCTGCTCCCCCACCCGCATATAAGGATTCAGTGAGGTCATTGGGTCCTGGAAAATCATCGAGATCTCTTCGGCCCGCAAACGGTTCAACTGTTTCTCTGGCAGATTTAAGATCTCCCGGCCATTAAACTTCGCCGAGCCGCCTATCCGGCCATTACTGGCGAGCAGCCCCATCAAGGCAAAAGCTGTTTGCGATTTGCCAGAACCGGATTCGCCCACGATGCCTAATGTTTCCCCGGCACGTAGATCAAAATTGAGTGCATTGACGGCAGTCACATCACCATCCGGGGTACCAAAGGTCACGGTGAGATCTTTTACATCCAACAGAACTTTTTGTTCCAACAACATAGATTGCTGAACAGCAGAGTGATTATCAATAGTCGTCATGGTGCTACTCCTCAGCGATCTTTCGGGTCGAGGGCATCACGCAGGCCATCGCCGATAAAGTTAAAACAGAACAGAGTCACGACCAGAAATCCGGCAGGAAACATCAGTAACCATGGGGAGACCTCCATTGAGTTGGCACCATCACTCAACAATGCCCCCCAACTACTGAGTGGCTCTTGTGTGCCTAAACCGAGGAAACTCAGGAAAGATTCAAACAAAATCATGCTGGGAACCAGCAAAGAAGCATACACCACCACCACGCCCAAAACGTTCGGGACGATATGACGCAAGACGATATTACGCGTGGAAACACCCCCCACCAGTGCCGCTTCGATAAACTCCTTCCGCTTCAGGCTTAATGTCTGCCCACGAACAATACGCGCCATATCTAGCCAGGAGACCATACCGATCGCCACGAATATCAGCAGAATATTCTGACCGAAGAAGGTCACCAGCAGAATAACGAAAAACATAAACGGAAATGAGTTCAGGATCTCCAGCAAGCGCATCATCAGGGAGTCAACTTTCCCCCCCAAATAGCCCGATAACGATCCATATAGTGTGCCGACAACCACAGCAACCAGTGCCGCAGCCACCCCCACCATCAATGAGATTCGACCACCAATAGCGACACGAACCAGCAGATCACGGCCAGAGGAGTCGGTGCCGAAATAGTGCCCGGACTCAAGATCAGGAGCCGCCGACATCATGCCCCAGTCAGTATCCGAATAGCTAAACTGCGCTAACAGCGGGGCAAAAATCACAAACAGAGTAATCAACATCAGGATCACCAAACTGGTGATCGCCGCGCGGTTATGAATAAAGCGGCGGCGGGCATCCTGCCAAAGGCTGCGCCCTTCCACTTCCAGCTTTTCACTGAAAACTTCCAGAGCTTCGCTATTTTTCTTGCTCAACATAATTGGCGTGCTCCAGTGCTAGTAACGGATTTTCGGATCGATAACGGCATAGAGCACATCCACGATCGCATTGAATAAAATGGTTAAAGCGCCGACCAAAATGGTCAAACTCAAGACCAGAGAGTAATCGCGGTTTAACGCTCCGTTAACAAACAGCTGGCCTATCCCCGGCAAACCGAAAATAGTTTCAATCACCATTGAACCGGTAATAATGCCAACAAACGCAGGCCCCATATAGGATAAAACGGGCAGCAGTGCCGGTTTTAGCGCATGGCGTAAAACGATAGTGCGCAGCGGTAAACCTTTCGCGCGCGCGGTGCGAATAAAGTTGGAGTGAAGCACCTCAATCATTGAACCACGGGTAATACGCGCGATACTGGCAATATAGGCCAATGACAACGCCACCATCGGTAAAATAATATACTGCGGCGCTCCGCCGTTCCAACCACCGCCCGGTAGCCATTTCAATATAATGGCAAAAACCAGAACTAATAGCGGTGCCACCACAAAACTCGGGATCACCACTCCCGTCATGGCAAACCCCATGACGGTATAGTCCCACTTGGTATTTTGGTTTAACGCCGCAATCACGCCAGCACTAACACCCAATACCACGGCGAGCAAGAATGCAGCAAATCCGAGTTTAGCTGAAACAGGAAACGAGGCGGAAACCAACTCGTTCACCGTGTAGTCTTTATATTTAAATGAAGGCCCGAGATCACCTTGTGCCAGTTGACCCAAATAATTGAAATATTGCTTATAAACAGGGTCGTTGAGGTGATATTTCGCCTCAATATTAGCCATCACTTCGGGTGGAAGATTACGCTCACCGGTAAATGGACTACCAGGGGCGAGACGCATCATAAAGAATGAGATGGTTATCAAAATGAATAGTGTCGGAATCGCTTCCAGACAGCGGCGTAGAATAAATTTTAACATTGCCTGTACCTTTAGCCTCTTACTGCAAATACCATCAAGCAATCAGGGCAGCACGCCAGTTAAGCGGCTGCCCCAAAGATATTAATGCTTGATAATATAAAGATCTTTAACGTGCATATTATCCAGCGGATCTTTACCGGTATAACCACCGACATAAGGTTTCACTAAACGGGCATTCACGTAATAGAACAGTGGCACAATAGCAGAATCTTTATCCAGCAATACCTCTGCTTGTTGGTACAAGCCAGCACGCTCTTTTTCAGATTTAACTTTCAGCGTATCTTGTATCAGCTTATCAAACGCCGGGCTTTTATAATGCACAGTATTATTACTGCTGTCAGAGAGCATCATGTTCAGGAATGAAGAGGGTTCATTATAGTCAGCACACCAGCCGGCACGGGCAACATCGAAAGTCCCTTGATGGCGAGTATCGAGGAAGGTTTTCCACTCCTGATTTTCCAATTTAACCTCAACACCCAGATTTTTCTTCCAGATCGATGCCGCAGCAATCGCCAGCTTCTTATGCAGGTCAGAGGTGTTATATAACAGGTTGAATGTCAATGGCTTATCTTTGGTGTAACCCGCTTCTGCCAGCAACTTCTTCGCCACTTCATTACGTTTTTCTTGTGTCCAGCTAAACCACTCTGGTGGCGTCAGTTCAGCACCACTGGTGTACGGCGGGGTGAAGCCATAAGCCGGTAAATCACCCTGATTTTTCACTTTGTTCACGATGATATCGCGATCCATACCCAGCTTCAGCGCTTCACGAACGCGAGCATCGGTGAATGGTGCTTTTTGGTTATTGATTTCGTAGTAATAGGTGCACAGGTAGGGGTCAACATGAACTTCTTGTGGGATCTCTTTTTTCAGTTTCTGGAATAACTCGATCGGCATATTATTATAAGTCATGTCGATTTCACCGCTGCGATAGCGGTTAACGTCAGTCACTTCAGAAGAGATCGGCAGGTAAGTCACTTGATTAATTACTGTTTTCGCGTTGTCCCAATAAGTGGGGCTGCGCTCTAACGCGATACGTTCGTTAACGACCCAGTCTTTCAGCTTATAGGCACCATTACCAACAAAGTTCTGTGGCTGAGTCCACTTCTCACCAAACTTCTCAACCACCGTTTTATTAACCGGAGACATAGATGGGTGAGCTAACAGTTTATCCAAATAAGGCACTGGCTCGGTCAGCGTGACTTCCAGAGTGTGGTCATCCAACGCTTTTACACCCAAAGTATCAGGTGATTTTTTGCCGGTAATAATATCGTCGATATTCGCGATATGCGCATATTGAACATAGCTTGCATAAGGAGAAACTGTTTTAGGGTCCGCCAGGCGTTGCCAGCTATAAACAAAATCCTGTGCCGTTACAGGGTCACCATTTGACCATTTTGCATCTTTACGAAGATGGAAAGTCCAGACTTTAAAGTCTTTATTATCCCAGCTCTCTGCCGCACCCGGCAGGATCTTGCCGTTAGGATCATTAATCACCAATCCTTCCAACAAATCGCGTGAGATATTTGATTCTGGTACACCTTCAATTTTATGTGGGTCCAGTGACTGAGGTTCAGAACCATTATTACGGACTAAAACTTGTTTCTCTGCCAGTTGTACGCCAGCTGGCACATTAGCTGCAAAGGTATTGCCTACAGCCATCATACCCAAGGCAGCAACAATGCCTGCGGCCAGGAGACTTTTCTTCGTGATGTTGGTCATGCTTATATCCACTCCAGTTTTTATTATTGCATCGCCCAGTGACCGGGCAAGCTTCACCTTTAAAAGGTATTTTTAATTTACATCGTCCGGGGAACGAATCCGGCAATGTAACACCCCATATGTATTAGCATCAGGTTGAAAAGCATACTGTGCTATACATCCCTATTACTTGGCCTATCGGCCTATAGCCTTCTACTTTTATAGCCGTCATTATCCCAGTGAGTGGCAACAGCCGGAATAATATGGCCATTGGCATCATTACTCACCAGCCCCTCTAATAGATTCAGAGTAATATTAGTTTCAGGGTTACCTTCAACCTTATGCGGATCTAAAGAAGCCACTTCATTACCATTATTAATGGTAATGCTCTGATCTATCGCTAATGTCTCACTGCCAGGAACGACTGCCGCGATTGATAGCGCTGAAAATGACAAACCCAGAATAGTGCTCATTATAGCCAGTGGTCGCTGCTTAAGCTTTATTTGCATTTCTAACCGCCCTTTTATGAGATTTGTGATGTTTTTCTCAAGGTTTGCATTAATCTGCCGCCCACAACGACTAGCAATAACTATTCCAGAAATCAAAATTACGGTTCAGTTTCGTTGAAAAAATAAGAAATGTCTCATCAGTGAGTTGACCGAAAACTAACAGATGCCGAAATCTGACGCCAATAATTTTTACAGAAATGTTAAGCAATTCTCTTTTCTACTGAATGACTAACGATAGTAGCTATCTGTATTTGTATGCTTATAAAACACCAATGCACTGTTTTTATTAACTTTAATTGATTTCCACTTTAGCTTTATGGCGAAAAAGAAGTCATAAATCTGGCCAAAGACACATAAAGTTAACATTTTCACTGTAGCCAGAATAAACCCCTACTCATGAGGGTGTAATCACTAATAACATCTAGCTAAATTCAGCACAAGCCCTACAGAATGATGTGAGCATTTTAACAACAAATAGCGTGGTAATTTTAATCGGCAGGATGGTTTGGCATTGATTAAAGATGAATAAATAGGTCTTAAGCTAAATTATTTATGCAGAACAGCTATTACTGCAACATTAGGGTGCAATAGAGTAAGCTTCATACACTATTTGCACCAAAATAATGCTTAACCATTTGAATATCATGATGACATAACAACAAAAGACCACCGGTAATATAACCAGGTGGCCTCTCGACTATCAGAAATTGGGATGGGATGAATAGCGATGGAGAATTAAAGTAGCCCGGGGAAAAGCGCCTTGATTCCGGTGACAATAAATTCGATACCTAATGCCATCAGCAGTAACCCCATAATACGGGTTATAACGTTGATGCCGGTCTGCCCTAACAATCGCACCAATAGTGGTGCGGCACGGAATAAGAGCCAGCAACAAAACGCAAATAGAGCAACAGCAACGGTTAATCCCAGTAAGTTCTGCCAACTGTGGTAGCGAGAACTCCAGACAATCGTTGAGCTGATCGCCCCCGGCCCGGCCATCAATGGCAATGCCAGTGGCACGACACCAATACTTTCGCGAACCGCCGTCTCTGTTTTTTCCTGCTTGTTCTGCTTATCCTCACCGAGTTTGCCGCTGATCATCGACATCGCAATGCTGACAACCAGAATGCCACCGGCAATACGGAATGAGTCAATAGAAATACCAAATATCTTCAGGATGGCATCACCCAAAAACAGGGAGATCCACAAGATAATGGCGACCGAAAGGTTAGCGGTCAGGTTGGTTTTATCCCGCCCGGCAGCCGCCTGATAACTGGTCATACTGATAAATACCGGCAAAATACCTACCGGGTTAACCAGGGCAAATAAGCCAACAAAAAACTTGATGTAACCTGAAAGGTCCAACAGTGATTGACTCACACATCACTCCGCGAAATTGCTGATAAATACATCACAGATTACAGGTCATTATAACTAATGCCCCAAGACAACACCGCTTACGGCTTAAGGATAGAAAATTTGCAACGTAAAAAATATCACCATTTACAGACGCCAGCCGGCATAACTCCACGACTTGATCGTAGTTCTTTCCACTAGAAATAACCCTTAGGACAACACCACAGCAGATATCCGCGCTAATGTAATAGAATTAGCCACAGGAATCCATGGAATAAACCAGCATTTATATATGAAGAGTTCCCGCTATTTAAAATGATGATTATTGTTAATTTTCTGTAGTGTTAGTGATGTTTTAACGTCATTAAGTGTCAATTTATAAGCACAAGTGATAATTACTCTCAACAAATAATAGCTGAATGGTGTCAGCTTGACGATTTTGTGATTTAAATCACGAAAAACATACCTAAGAATAGTTAAGCTCTGGTCAGTGGTAGAGAAGAACATCACTAAGAAATAGGGTAAAAGGTTGAAAGTAGCATTTTATCCCTAGCTTTATTCCTAGTGAAGAAAAAGCTCTTTCAGTAAATTAGCGGTAAGAATGAGAAAGTAGGGTATAAAAACTATCTCTATTTGTTCATACAGCATGCTAGAGCCTGTCTATACTAGTTGCTTCAACAGCTCATTTACTAAAAGAGTTTAACATTATCAGGAGAGCATTATGGCTGTAACGAATGTCGCTGAACTTAACGAGCTAGTAGCACGCGTCAAGAAAGCCCAGCGCGAGTATGCCAACTTCACTCAAGAGCAGGTTGATAAAATCTTCCGCGCCGCAGCCCTGGCTGCAGCAGATGCCCGTATTCCCTTAGCCAAACTGGCGGTAGAAGAGTCAGGTATGGGTATTGTGGAAGATAAAGTGATCAAAAACCACTTTGCTTCTGAATACATTTACAATGCCTACAAAGATGAAAAGACCTGTGGCATTCTGGAAGAAGATAAAACCTTTGGTACTATCACTATCGCTGAGCCAATCGGCTTAATCTGCGGTATCGTACCAACGACTAACCCAACCTCTACCGCCATCTTCAAAGCATTGATTAGCCTGAAGACTCGTAACGGTATCGTGTTCTCTCCACATCCACGTGCTAAAGACGCAACCAATAAAGCCGCAGATATCGTGCTTCAAGCCGCAATCGCCGCAGGTGCGCCAGCAGATATTATTGGTTGGATTGATGCGCCGACGGTTGAGCTATCTAACCAACTGATGCACCACCCAGACATTAACTTGATTCTGGCAACCGGTGGCCCAGGCATGGTTAAAGCCGCTTACAGCTCTGGTAAGCCAGCTATCGGTGTAGGTGCCGGTAACACCCCGGTTGTTGTTGACGAAACAGCTGATATCAAACGTGTTGTTGCATCAATTCTGATGTCTAAAACCTTTGATAACGGTGTGATTTGTGCGTCAGAACAGTCGATCATTGTTGTTGATTCAGTTTATGACGCGGTTCGCGAACGTTTCGCCTCCCACGGCGGCTACCTGTTACAAGGTAAAGAGCTGAAAGCGGTTCAGGATATCATCCTGAAAAATGGCGGCCTGAACGCAGCCATCGTTGGTCAGCCAGCGACTAAAATTGCTGAAATGGCTGGCATTAAAGTGCCAAGCAACACCAAAATTCTTATCGGTGAAGTTAAAGTTGTTGATGAATCAGAGCCATTCGCTCACGAAAAACTGTCGCCTACTTTGGCAATGTATCGTGCGAAGAGCTTCGAAGACGCTGTTGAAAAAGCAGAAAAACTGGTGGAAATGGGCGGTATCGGCCATACATCATGCCTGTACACCGACCAGGATAACCAGCCTGCACGCGTTAAGTATTTTGGCGATAAAATGAAGACCGCCCGAATTCTGATCAACACCCCTGCCTCACATGGTGGTATCGGTGACCTGTATAACTTCAAAGTAGCGCCATCACTGACGCTGGGTTGCGGTTCTTGGGGTGGTAACTCCATCTCTGAAAACGTCGGTCCGAAACACTTGATCAACAAGAAAACTGTGGCTAAGCGAGCAGAAAACATGTTGTGGCATAAACTCCCGAAATCTATTTACTTCCGCCGTGGCTCCCTGCCTATCGCGTTGGAAGAAGTGGCAACTGACGGTGCAAAACGTGCCTTCATCGTGACTGACCGCTACCTGTTCAACAACGGTTACGCCGATCAAATCACCAGCGTACTGAAATCTCACGGAATCGAAACTGAAGTCTTCTTCGAAGTGGAAGCGGACCCTACCCTGAGTATCGTGCGTAAAGGTGCAGAGCAGATGAACTCCTTCAAACCAGACGTGATTATCGCGCTGGGTGGTGGTTCACCGATGGATGCCGCAAAAATCATGTGGGTGATGTACGAACACCCTGAAACCCACTTCGAAGAGCTGGCATTACGCTTTATGGACATCCGTAAACGTATTTACAAGTTCCCGAAAATGGGCGTGAAAGCGAAAATGATCGCGGTCACAACCACATCAGGTACCGGTTCAGAAGTGACACCATTTGCGGTAGTTACCGACGATGCAACTGGCCAGAAATATCCATTGGCTGACTATGCATTGACTCCAGATATGGCAATCGTTGATGCCAACCTGGTTATGAATATGCCTAAGTCTCTGTGTGCCTTCGGTGGTCTGGATGCTGTTACCCATGCGCTGGAAGCTTATGTCTCTGTATTGGCTAACGAATATTCTGACGGTCAGGCCCTGCAAGCGCTGAAACTGCTGAAAGAGTTCCTGCCAGCCAGCTACCATGAAGGGGCAAAAAATCCGGTTGCTCGTGAACGTGTTCACAACGCCGCGACCATTGCCGGTATCGCTTTTGCCAACGCCTTCTTGGGTGTCTGCCACTCAATGGCCCATAAACTGGGTTCTGAGTTCCACATCCCACACGGTTTGGCAAACGCCATGTTGATCTCTAACGTTATCCGCTACAACGCGAATGACAACCCAACTAAGCAGACTGCTTTCAGCCAGTATGACCGCCCACAAGCGCGTCGTCGCTATGCTGAAATTGCAGATCATCTGGGTCTGAGTGCACCGGGCGACCGTACTGCACAGAAAATTCATAAACTGCTGGCCTGGTTAGATGAGATCAAAGCTGATTTAGGTATCCCTGCTTCAATCCGTGAAGCTGGTGTCCAAGAGGCTGATTTCTTAGCGAAAGTAGACAAACTGTCTGAAGATGCATTTGATGACCAGTGTACCGGTGCTAACCCACGTTACCCACTGATCTCTGAGCTGAAACAGATTCTGATGGATACTTACTACGGTCGCGAATTTAGCGAAGAGCTTGATGGTGAAGAGGTTGCTGTTGCAGCAGCTCCAGCACCTAAAGCAGAGAAAAAAGCTAAGAAGTAATACTCTTAATGTGCAAACCCCATTTTCGGATGGGGTCAATCACTAAAGAAATAACCCCCACTAGCAATCGTCTATTGGGGGTTTCTTTTTATCATCACACTTCGCCCTATTCTCTATCCCCAATGGGCCACCACGGCGACTTGCCCCTCCCCTTTAGTCTCAGCCATAAATGAATAATAAATCCCGCTACACTCTCTAGCCCCACGCCCATTAGGCATGACAATGTTACCCACATTCGCCAATAGAGGGTGCTCAAGAAGAACTGACGTGACCCAATAATTGGCGTACCTCTAGGTTGCAATATCAGGATGGCAACATTGGGTAAAATAGAGAGATAAACATCACTGTAAATGTTCTAACTAAGGATAGGGTGTAAAGCCGATGCTTTTAACCCAACACAACGTATTTAACAGCGCTGTATTGGGCGGTGTGGCATGAACGCATTAGAAGGCAAGTTACCCCACGACATACAACAAAAATCCCGTGAGACACCCTTTAGCGCATAATTAGCGCTTAAGGATAATGTTAAAGGCAAGCAGCTTTAATCGCTTCTTTATAGTGACGTCGGCAGACCGAGACATAGCTCTCATTGCCGCCAATAACAACCTGTTCGCCATCATGTACCGCTCTTCCCTGCTCATCCAGGCGCAATACCATGTTTGCTTTGCGGCCACAGTGACAAATCGTTTTTAACTCAACTAATTTGTCAGCCCACGACAACAAATATTTGCTACCGGGAAATAGCTCGCCGAGAAAATCGGTGCGCAAGCCGTAACAGAGAACAGGGATATGCAATTCATCTACCACCTGACACAACTCTTGAACTTGCTCTTTAGTCAAAAATTGGCACTCATCCAGTAAAATGCAGTGAACCGAATTTTCCTGATGCGCTGTAGTGATAATGGATAATAGCGATGTGTCGTTATTATAGAGCAGAGCCTGCGAAGATAGACCAATACGAGAACTGACGGTCCCAACACCAAAGCGGCTATCTATCTCCGCCGTAAACACTAAGGTACGCATACCCCGCTCTTGGTAGTTATAAGAAGACTGCAACAGCGCGGTGGATTTCCCTGCATTCATCGCAGAGTAATAGAAATAAAGTTGAGCCATGGGCCCGTAACTCCAGTAGTATAATAAATAGTCATAGTGACGGCGTACAGATAGTCTATCATAAATTCACTCTTTACGTGGCGCAGACCATCGCTCTATATTACTGTTTTCTCTATTAAGTAATGATTGGATTAATGAAATTGATAGCACCTTCATTTGAAACTTCTCGCTATTATTAGGTACATTACATGACCAACTTCACAATATTGATACAGCGAGAACATACTGTTTGAACATTAACCAGATTAGAGAGAGAAAAGCCGCCAGGTTGGATATCCACTCCGCACGATTGGTTCATTAATGATACAAGTAATGTGCTGTCATGATTAATTCGTAAAATAGCGATAACAAATATTCTCAGAATCTGACAAATCCAAGACGGCACCCTTTTTTTCCTTACTGAATCTTTCGTAGCGCCTATATCAATATCCTGATTCTCTGTGTGCTCCGTTATTGTGCATACCAACATGGATAGAAGGCTATTTTTGCTTTATTGATATAAAGCAAACTTATAACTTAGTGAGAAAATCATGTTCTCGTGTAGGGTCATTAGCGAGCAAAATGAACTTTTACGTTAAAAAAACACGGCGAATAACAAGACTCCATCGCTTATTAGTAGCAAGCAGCAACTTTTCGCTAATAAAATACGTAAATTCGAGGATGCTAATCAAATTGGCTATTGCAGAAATTAAAATAGCACTCTATTATTATCCAGACGCCCCCCCACCAATTATAATTTGAGACCAGGACAATGAGCGAAGCGTTAAAGATTCTTAACAACATCCGTACTCTACGTGCACAAGCACGCGAATGCACTCTTGAAACTTTAGAAGAAATGCTGGAGAAACTTGAAGTGGTCGTTAACGAACGCCGCGAAGAAGATTCTCAAGTACAAGCTGAAATTGAAGAACGCGAACGTAAATTGAGCCAATACCGTGAAATGCTTATTGCTGACGGTATTGACCCAAATGAACTGCTGCAAACTATGAGTGCAACTAAAGCTACTACTAAAGCAAAGCGTGCTGCACGCCCAGCTAAATATAAGTATGTAGACGAAAATGGCGAAACGAAAACCTGGACAGGCCAAGGCCGTACTCCAGCAGTGATTAAGAAAGCCATTGAAGAAGAAGGCAAATCATTGGATGATTTCCTGCTGTAATAGTATTCGTTAATTTACTATTGCGATAAAAATACCCTCCTATAATACGGGGGGTATTTTTTTATCCGTCTCAAGTGTCTCACCAATCATAGTTGAAGCCCCTACCGCAGTTTCGATGAATTAACGTACAACCGGCAAGTCACAGTTGAGCTAAACATATCCACTTCGATAAATAACCTTCTGTTATCACTCTGTTTGTAACACCATAAGAATACTCTGTTAATTTATTGCATCGCAATAATTCATATAGCTAGAGTAACTGAGCCTTTTCATAATTTTACAATATGGAAGAGTATTTAACTCAAACTGCGAACTGAGTTCACCCGGATGAGGGTTGAGTACAAAAAGGAAACACATTTGATTTTGTACCCAACACATAATCATTTTTTACGCTTATTTCACGCGATTAATCGACAAACCACGACCGATGCCATAATAAGTAAACCCTCGGCTATTTAAGCGATCTGGATCGTACAAATTACGCCCATCGAAAATAACTGGTTGTTTTAATCGAGACTTGACCACGTCAAAATCAGGCGCTCTAAAATTCTGCCACTCCGTGCAAATAATCAAAGCATCAGCTCCCTGTAGTGCCGACTCTTTTGTACCCATTAATTTTAGGTCATCTCTTGCACCATAAATGCGCTGAGCTTCATCCATTGCTTCTGGGTCATAAGCTTGAATAATCGCCCCGGCCTGCCATAGTGCCTCCATTAAAACCCGACTTGGAGCCTCACGCATATCATCTGTATTGGGTTTGAATGCCAATCCCCAAAGAGCAAAGGTTTTACCGGCAAGTTGTGAATCAAAATGATGCTGAATAAAATCTGTCAGTTTATACTTTTGTTCGTTATTGATTTGCTCCACAGCCCGCAATAACTGGGGCTGATAATCGCAACTTTCTGCTGTCCGAATTAATGCCTGGATATCTTTTGGGAAGCAGGAACCACCATAGCCACAACCCGAATAAATGAAATGGTAGCCAATGCGTGAATCAGACCCAATACCTTGCCGTACTTTTTCGACATCAGCACCAACTCGCTCCGCTATATTAGCGATCTCATTCATAAAACTGATTTTTGTTGCCAGCATACCATTTGCTGCATATTTGGTCAGTTCCGCGCTGCGCACATCCATAATTAGCAATCGGTCATGATTGCGGTTGAATGGCTCGTATAACTCGCTAATTAAATCAATCACACCATTATCATTCGTATCAATACCAATAACGATACGCTCAGGTCGTTTGCAGTCTGCAACAGCAGCCCCTTCTTTTAAAAACTCAGGGTTTGAAACCACATTGAAGGCTATTTCCAGGCCCCGCTGCTGTAGAACAGCTTTTATCCTTTGTTGCACCTTATCCGCAGTACCCACAGGGACTGTAGATTTATCAATGATGACTTTAGGGCTATCCATATATTTAGCAATGGTGCTAGCAACTTCCAGTACATATTTAAGGTCAGCGGCCCCATCCTCATCAGGGGGAGTACCCACGGCAATAAATTGAATACAGCTATGTGCAACACCGGCTTCTGCATCTGTTGAGAATCGAAGTCTGCCCTCCTCATAATTTTCTTTTACCAAAGGTGCCAGACCGGGTTCAAAAATAGAGATACGGCCTTTTTGTAGGTCAGCAACCTTTTTTGCATCGACATCGATGCAGAGAACATCATGGCCAACTTCAGCAAGTACTGCGGCCTGGACGAGTCCTACATAGCCAATACCAAAAACCGTTACTTTCATTCGTTCAATCCTTCAGTTTCAACAAAATAAGGAACCTACAGCCAACCATTATCAGGAACTAACCTTAAGTTAGCCTGAGGCGGCACGACCTTATTGCAGCGAATAATAAAATCTGATTAAAAATTCTCAGACATAAGTAAGGAGAAAAGTATATCAATCGATATTTCGCGCATCTCGCACATACTCATTGATTGATACAAATTAGGCCTATTTCAAAAGTCCGTTATAGAACCATTTATATTCGCTGGGAAAATGAGGTAAATAAAAGAGAGGGATACATTAATTATATGAACTAATTATTGTGCTACTTATACAAGAGATGAATTACTCATCGGCTGAAAGCATCAACCTTAAACGACTCCCGCCGCCCCAAACTTGACATTGCCACGCGTCACAACGCTGACTAATTTGATTTAAGTGAGCCGTTTTTAACGTACCTAATGGCACCCCATTACTGAGTTGAACCTGGTTTTTCCCTGCGCTAACATTGGCATGTAAACCCGCCGAGACCAAAATTAAATTCTGATACTCCACATGATAATAGCCAACGAGCAAGGGAAATTGCCCATCCAGATGGGTACGCCTTAATAGTTGATTAACCTGTTTGAGTAGAGATGACATTTGCGGCAAACGCTGTTGTTGATGTGCCAAATGCTCTTGTAAGATCCCGTTAAATAGTACGCGCAGTAGTAGTGCCGCTAAAACACCGTTATCTCCCGCACGGGTAACATCCAGACAATAAAAAGCCAAATCTTTATCTGATAATGCGGCGATATCAAGTACAAGTCCCGGTTGTTCAACCATGGTTAATTGCCGATAATTTATTCGACAATGCGCAATAGTCTGCTGTGCTGGTGGTTGTAATTGTTTTAATAACTGAGCAGCATCATGAGGATTTTTGCGTAGTGCTTCCCAGTCTTGAATAAGTTCTGTCTCTTCAATGGCATGTGAGGTAAATAGCGCAGGATAAAGACAGGCTAACACCACCTCACGCAAGCGATTCAGATCAACTATCGGCTTCAATAAGACGTCTTTTACCCCGAGGCGTAAGACTTTTGCGATATCCGTCATTTTATCGGTAGCTGATATAACGAGAACCGGGATTTTAACCCCTTGAATGAGTAAGCGTTCAACAAACTCAATCCCCCCCATTTGGGGCATAGCGAGATCACAAAGTATCAAGTCTGGAGACTCGATTTTAAGCTGTTCTAACGCCTCCAGTCCGTTTGCCGCCTGATGAACCACAGCGCCAAGTGAGCTAAGGAATTCTGCGATGACAGTACGAAAGACTGTTTCATCCTCGACAACTAAAATATTTTTACCTACTAGTGGTTTTTCCATGCACTGCTTCTCTTGCTAACCTTATACGTAATAGTGGCTCAAAATGATTGATTGTGCTTGTCAGAAACTGTCATGCGCTACCAGACTTTACTGACGCTAGTTTGCCGTTTCGTTGCTACCTAATTAAATGACGCAGTTGCTCAAATCTCTTCTCAGTGGCCAGTTTGCCAGCAGTAATAGCTTCATCTGCACGATGGAAATCCAGCATAGATATCTGTGGGCAATAAGGCTGGATCAACACATCAGGAGGATCGCCTGCCATGCGATTACGCTTCAACCTATTCTCCAGTACCTGTATTGATGTAGACATTATTTCCAGGGCGCTGGGAACTCTATTAGTCACACTGAGTGAAATATTGGCTATTCGTGCCTTCAGGCGTCGATGCCAATTTTCAGACATATCAGACGGTCTGTTTTCAAGGGAGGTTTGCGAAGAGAACAGATCTTGCTGAACAAGATGTGCATCATGTTGCAAATCAACGGCAATAACGACATCAGCCCCCATTGCTCTGGCCAGGGAAACAGGAACAGGATTAACGACAGCACCATCGACCAACCAATAACCATCGAACCAAACAGGGGAAAATAACCCAGGCATACTGCATGACGCCCTGATAGCCTGCTTAATATCCCCTTCTGTAAACCATAATTCGCGGCCTGTGGTTAAATTGGTGACCACCGAACCAAAAGGCAACTGACACTCGGCTATCTCCTGCACTTCTATTATGCTATTTACCGCGTTAAAAACCCGCTCTCCGCGCAACAATCCGCCACGGCGCCAGGACAAATCCATTAAGCGGATCACATCCCAGTAGTTAAATGAACGAACCCAGCGCTCCATCTCATTCAAGTGATCGCTGGCATAAGCTGCGCCAACCAGCGAGCCAACCGAACAACCCGCGACAACATCAACTTTTACGCCCATCTCTTTCAGCACGTTTATAACACCAATATGTGCCCACCCTTTTGCAGCGCCAGCTCCCAGTGCCAGTCCAACCTTGATTTCTCTCATTTTATTTCGTCCATTTAATCGGTTTGGCACTGTATTCATCATCTGAACAAACCAGGTAAAGGGGATATCACCGACACAATCACTTAGCTCTTAAATTAGTGGGCAACAGTTTACCTGTCACTCAGAAGGAAAACGTATATTCCTCAATCTGAGTGATAGCCTGACTTAAAAAACTATAGTGAATATTTATCGTTCTGGTAAATTGCTACAAATAGTTTACATTTCATGACTAAAATATAGCGTAAAGAGCGAAGGATATACGGTGAATGTTGAAATATGCCAAACCGATCTGTTTAATCCTGAGCTTATTGCACTCATTTCTCAATTAGATGCGTACCAAAAGGCACTCTACCCAGCTGACAGTAATCATACTGAACCGATTGAGAGTATGCGTCTGATAAAACAGTTGCTTATTATGGTGAAGTTTTTGGCGGTGAGTCACTAGCTGATAGGATTATGAACGACTATTCAGTCAAGATTAACTGATTTTGTGGGGGGCATGATTGTGCTAATTAGCGATACAGAATAGCAATTATAATGGCGACAATTCAGGATAGATGCCTGAGATTAATCTCAATAAAAAGCTATGCGTAGCTGTAATAATATGAAATTCGATAAATAGAGAGTCTCATATTTATCGAATTTCACTGTTAGTCCTTGATGACTATAGCCTCTTTAACGCTATATCGAACCACCCAGGACATTAGAACGCGTTACAGAATATTAATAAAACTATTATCCGTTGATAGTACCAAATGAAACACTCATTTTTTCAAACATTGCGATAACTTTATTGATCAATTTCATGGGTTGCTCCTGTAAATATCATTATTTTTATGTGATATACATCACAGTTATTAAGTTACGCCATAATGAAACGCCGGTCAACTATTTTTGTGACTTGAATCACAAAACTTCATCTCACCAAACACCCCCACTAAATGATCAACTTTGAACCTCAACTCGTGATTAGGTAAGATGAGCTGATATCTACTCAGCTTTTGCCACCCCCTATCTGTCGCTGACTGATGTTCAGCAGATATCGTGGCATGATGAATTGTTTCGGAGAAATTTTGTCAGAACAGTGTCCGTGCGGTAGTACCATTGAATATCAAAAATGCTGTGAACCTTATATCTTGGGTACTCAGATTGTGGCTAAGCCTGCAATATTGATGCGCTCCCGTTATAGTGCCTATGTCAAAAAGGATGTGGATTACCTGATTAAAACCTGGCATCCAGATTGCGGCGCACAGGATTGGCGGGCGGGGATAATTCAAAGCTTTACCCAAACTTCATGGTGCGGGTTAACCGTCATCGCCGAAATGGCGGGTAGCCATGATGATGAAGCTTTTGTCGAGTTTATTGCCCATTTTACTGATGAAAATAGGGTACAGGTAAGCGCGATGCATGAACGTTCTCGCTTCCTTCGAATAAAAGAACACTGGTACTATATCGACGGAGTACGACCTTCCGTGGGTAGAAATGATCAATGCCCTTGCGGTTCAGGGAAAAAATATAAGAAGTGCTGCGGACTTTCACAATAATATTGCTTATAAGCTTCGCAACATCAAAAACTAAACTTACATCACATCAAGTATTGCTAAGACAGGATTTACCACCTTATGCCACACCAGAATGTACAGAAGAAAGTGTTACGCACAATTTGCCCTGACGCCAAAGGCTTAATCGCAAAAATCACCAATATTTGTTATAAACATCAGTTGAATATTGTACAGAATAACGAATTCGTTGATCATTTGACGGGGCGTTTCTTCATGCGTACAGAGCTAGAGGGTATTTTTAACGATACCACTCTGCTGGCAGATTTGGACGATGCCTTACCTGAAGGCACTAACCGTGAATTGCACGCCGCCGGGCGACGTCGGATTGTTATTATGGTAACCAAAGAGGCACATTGCCTCGGCGACTTATTAATGAAGAGCACCTATGGTGGTCTGGATGTCGAAATTGCGGCGGTGATCGGCAACCATGATGCACTACAGGTTCTGGTAGAACGCTTTGATATTCCTTTCCATCTGATAAGCCATGAAGGTTTGACTCGAGATCAACATGATCAACGCTTAATTGAGCAAATTGAGCAGTACCAACCAGACTATGTTGTCTTAGCTAAATATATGCGTGTTCTGACGCCTGCCTTTGTTCAACGCTTCCCTTACCAGATTATTAATATTCACCACTCATTCTTGCCCGCATTTATCGGCGCTCGCCCATACCATCAAGCATATGAGCGCGGTGTGAAAATCATTGGTGCTACTGCCCACTATGTCAACGATAGCTTGGATGAAGGCCCAATCATCATGCAGGATGTCATTCATGTTGACCACTCATATACCGCTGAAGATATGATGCGTGCTGGGCGCGATGTTGAAAAGAATGTTCTTAGCCGCGCCCTATATCGTGTTCTAGCACAACGTGTTTTTGTTTACGGTAACCGCACCGTTATTCTGTAAGCACGCAAGAAATCGATCTTTTTTGCCCATATAATCATCGGCGAGGACAAAAAAGCATCGAACAAATTATTTTTTTCATTTCAAGTCTTTACAGGGGCGCTTCATTTGATATGATGCGCCCCGCTTACCAAGAGAGCTTTGTTAAGTTGTTAGGCCAGTGGTGGGGTTCCCGAGCGGCCAAAGGGAGCAGACTGTAAATCTGCCGTCATCGACTTCGAAGGTTCGAATCCTTCCCCCACCACCATTTTGACCTTAAGTATTCAGATGATTTAGAAACTGAAATCACACTGTACATTAAGGGGAAGGTAAGAACCTTCGACAAGGTTCGCGCCGAACGCAGTGAGACAACGACGCAAAGCGGCGACCTAACAGGTGAGGAACGAAGTGACGAATAATCCTTCCCCCACCACCATTATTTTTCGATTAATGCGTAAGTAATAGATTCAATCACGGCCAAGTATCTTAGCTATATAACCACGAAATCAGTGGTGGGGTTCCCGAGCGGCCAAAGGGAGCAGACTGTAAATCTGCCGTCATCGACTTCGAAGGTTCGAATCCTTCCCCCACCACCATCTCTCCAGATATCCCTGACCTCCAGCAAAAAAACAGATCAAAAAATAGCACCCATCGGGGAAGGTAAGAACCTTCGACAAGGTTAGCGCCGAGCGCAGCGAGACAACAACGCATCGCGTTGGCCCGAAGGGCGAGGAACGAAGTGACGAGTAATCCTTCCCCCACCACCATCTCTCCAGATATCCCTGACCTCCAGCAAAAAAACAGATCAAAAATAGCACCCATCGGGTAAGGTAAGAACCTTCGACAAGGTTAGCGCCGAGCGCAGCGAGACAACAACGCATCGCGTTGGCCCGAAGGGCGAGGAACGAAGTGACGAGTAATCCTTCCCCCACCACCATCTCTCCTGATATCTCTGACCTCCAGCAAAAAAACAGATCAAAAATAGCACCCATCAGGGAAGGTAAGAACCTTCGACAAGGTTCGCGCCGAGCGCAGCTATACAGCGCCCACCACTATTTCTCATATAAATCCTTAGTTTTCAGACAGGCAATCAAGTAAAAAAGTGTACTGCCAGGAAAGATAAGAACCTTTAAAAAGGTTGTGCCGCAGACAACGAGATAACTATTATGAAAAGACATATCTAGACTAGGGTATGGATGTAATCTATTAGTCTATTTAATACACTTGAATGTGAGCGTGACTTATAGAAATATAATTTACTCTCATGATTAAAACTCGATAAACTTATAAAATCCAGTTTCGAGTTGCCATCAAAGTCATCCATAACTGAATCTGTAATGCATATATACTTACCTGAATAGATAAAGTTCAGGCAGCAGAGCAAATTATCCACTTGCCTAACACCCACCTTACCATGTTGTTTTTTAACACTTTCCTCAAGGTTTTTGACGAAATTGCTTCTGTATAATACTGGGTTACATAACCAAATATTATGATGAAGGACACTTAAAACATCCTGGCTTTCATTAATGACATCTTTGCGGCCATAAATACCAAAACCACTATTTGGTACTTCATTTAGCAGCATAAATTTATCGCTAGGAATGATTTCTGATGACAGGATAAGTGAGTTTCCATCATAATCTCCAATATCATCAATATTTTCATAATAGAATTTAATTACATTGGCTTGAATGTTATTTTTTTCAGCTACTTTGCATAACTTTGTTAGACTCTCATTTTTACCCCAGTCGTAGTAAATATTGATGACATTGGAGACATGTCCGGTCAGGTGCTTTTTAGTAATCTCTTTTTCTTGCTGATACAAATCTTTTAGATCGTTATATAAAACCTCACCATCTCTAGTTAGACTCATACCAAATTTTTCTCGTTTAAATAATTTTTTCCCTATTATATATTCAAAATCCTTTATTGATTTGGCCACCGGCGGTGTCGTTCTGTTCATCACCCTAGCAGCCTTACTTAGTGAGCCATTTTCAACTACTGCCATAAAGGCCTCTAGCTTTCTAGATAGAAACATAATTTACTAATCCTTTGAGTCAAAATTTACATAAAAAGCAGCAGGCATATTTTGATGCTTGCTATTATCTGTAGATATTATTAAGAATTTGATAACTTAAGAATATGAATTATATTTTAAATAATTGACATATAAATCATCATAGCATAGGAACCAATAACTTTAAGTCACCTTTAATCATTACCACTAAGGATATCCTGGCGCATTAACACCTTGACATTACCAATAGTTCTAACAGACGAGACATCGTAGATCCATGATTTCTAATAACTATCTTTTATTCCTCACGTTACAAAATCAATTAACGCCCATACACTGGATAATAAAAAAATCATAGGAACTGCTTAATCCTTATTGACAACGTCAAATATCAGTTGCGAGGGTAACCAACCAAATTAATTAGTTTTTGACTACCTCCGCCAAGAGAATACATTTAATCTATAAGTCGATACTCTCATGATAAATAAATCAATAAACAAGTTGCATGAGTTATTTACTAGGAACAATATTTATAATAACTCACTCAGTGTTGAATGTTTTTTGATATGACGTGATTATTCGAAAGTAGGAGAAAATAGAACAACAGTTTAGTTTTAAATCACCAAACAATAGCCACCCCATAAATTAGCTGATGGTTTCAACCTATTTTTTAAAACTTGGATTTCGTAATAGTGTTTCCATATCTAAAAATGACAATATAACATTATCCACTTTCTTCTATTCTCTATTCATGGATTACATTTTTATCCTGTATCTGCTAATATTCGAGGCCATTTCTTAGCAAATCAACGGTGCTGACCATGAAGTTTGTCTCTTTTAACATCAATGGGCTACGTGCTAGACCACATCAACTCGCCGCAATAATTGAGCAGCATCAGCCGGATGTTATCGGCCTGCAGGAAACAAAAGTTCACGATGATATGTTTCCTCTTGAAGATGTCAGCCAGCACGGTTATCACGTTTTTTATCATGGGCAAAAAGGTCATTATGGTGTCGCACTATTAACCAAGGAAAAACCCTTGGCTGTGCGTCGTGGCTTCCCTACAGATGAAGAAGATGCTCAGCGCCGTATTATTATGGCTGACATTGCTACACCACAAGGCCCTTTAACCGTCATTAATGGTTATTTCCCTCAAGGGGAAAGTCGCGATCATCCAATAAAGTTTCCAGCAAAAGAGCGTTTCTACGCGGATTTACAGCAATATCTGGAACAACAGCATTCAGCCGACTCTCAGCTGCTGATTATGGGTGATATCAATATTAGCCCGACGGATCTGGATATTGGTATTGGTGAAGAGAATCGTAAGCGCTGGCTACGTACCGGTAAATGTTCATTCCTGCCGGAAGAGCGTGCGTGGTTGGCGCAGTTACAAAATTGGGGGTTGGTTGATACATTCCGTGCCGCTAACCCAGAATGTAATGATCAGTTTTCGTGGTTTGATTACCGCTCGCGGGGCTTTGATGAAAATAGAGGTCTGCGTATTGATCTGTTACTGGCAAGTCATCCATTAGCTGCCCGCTGTATCGCCACAGGAATTGATTACGAGATCCGTGGAATGGAGAAGCCATCAGATCACGCCCCTGTCTGGTCTGAATTTGCACTCTAATATTGTGGTTCGCTTAATGACAGGGTTATTTGTTTATCCCTGAGTGCTACGAATGTGGGTAAATAAAAATGATCGATGTCGTCGCCGCAATTATTGAACGCAATGGTAAAGTTTTGCTAGCTCAGCGAAACTCATCCAGTGATCAAGCGGGCTTATGGGAGTTTCCCGGTGGAAAAGTTGAGGCTGGTGAAAACCAGCCTCAGGCTTTAATACGAGAGCTTGCCGAAGAGTTAAATATTGCGGCGACAGTGACAAGATATATCGCCACCAATCAGTGGGATTCAGGTAAAAATATTATCCGCTTACACGCCTGGCATATTGAAAACTTCAGTGGTGAACCCATACTGCATTGCCATTCAGCCCTTGTTTGGCTGTTGCCGCAACAGGCTTATCACTATCCTCTGGCACCCGCTGATATTCCGTTATTAGACGCTTTTATTGCTCAAAAACGCTAAATAACTACTCGGTTAACCCTATTATCGGGTTAATCTTTTCCATATCAGTGGATTGGTGCCAACCACACTGGCGTCACGTACACATTGCAAAACCTCACCTTCGATGCGCAATACCGCACCTTCTGAATAATTTTGGTTTTGGTAAACACAGCAGCGGGTGCAAGGATTATTGTTTGTATTGCGATTTGATGAGTTATTCCAAACCTCCGGTGGTAATGGAACAACAACATCAACATTGTTTCGATTAGCCATTGCCACACTGGAGATCAGCGAGGCAAAACCAATACAACCCAGCACTACCCATGTTCTCATGACTTATTCTCCTTGGCCTTGGTCGATGTTTTCTTACGTTTTTTTATCGCACCAGCGGGTGCGGCTGGCAACCCACGGAACACCTGAGATGATCGACTTTGATTCTGTTTTGCCTGACTGATTAAATCTTGCAATGTCGCCACCAGTGGTTGCATAAAATCCTGATAACGGCAGTTTTTTTCACTAATTTGTGTCAACGTTGATTCCCAATGCGCCGTCATATCTGGACGCGCGGCAATATCCGGCAGTGCGTGGATCAGCGCCCTTCCCGCTGGGCTGGCATGGATATAGCGGCCTTTCTTAAACAAAAAAGTCCGTTTGAAAAGTAGCTCAATAATCCCGGCGCGTGTCGCCTCCGTCCCCAAACCGTCAGTTGCCCGTAGCACTTTTTTCAGCTCTTTATCCTGCACAAAACGGGCGATACCCGTCATGGCAGAGAGTAAGCTAGCATCGGTAAATGGCCGCGGTGGCTGGGTTTGCCGCTCAACAACTTCACCACGCTCACACAGTAATTCTGCGCCTTTCGCCACTACAGGTAACGGTGCGCCTTCGTTTTCCTCATCACGCTCTTTACTGCCGAGCAGAGTACGCCAGCCAGCCTCGGCCAAAAAACGGGCTTTAGCGACAAATTTCCCACCGGCAATATCCAGCTCAATGACACACTTTCTAAACTGTGCATCAGGGCAGAACTGCATCAGATATTGTTGTGCCACCAGTCGATAGACTCTGCCCTCGTCGCTGGTCAGGTTCACTTTACTCGCCCGCGCAGTCGGGATAATGGCGTGGTGCGCATCAACTTTTTTATCATCCCAGCAACGATTACGACGGTCACTCTCCATCACCTCCAACGGCAATAGATCTGCCTGATGAATGCTAATGGCATTAAGCACCGAATGACGCCCAGCGAAATGCTCCTCAGGTAGGTATCGGCAATCTGAGCGGGGATACGTAATCAATTTGTGCGTTTCATACAGTCGCTGACAAATATCCAGCACTTGTTGCGCGCTCAAGCCAAAGCGCTTGGCGGCTTCAATCTGCAAGGTCGAGAGTGAAAATGGCAACGGGGCGGTTTCTGATTCCCGTTTATCATTATAGGAGGTGACCAATGCGGGCTGGCCGGTGATGCGATTCACAACGTGCTCTGCCAGTGGGCGATGTAACAACCGCCCCTCATCATCCTGATAGGATTCGCAGGAGTCACTCGGCTGCCACTGTGCAATAAAGCGCTCATCAGCAGGGGTGACGATATGGGCTTTGACCTCAAAAAAGTCTTTGGGGATGAAATCTTCAATCTCTTCATCACGACGCACCACCAGCCCCAATACCGGTGTTTGCACGCGGCCGACGGACAAAACACCGTCATAACCCGCATTGCGCCCAAGAATAGTATAAGCTCGAGTCATATTGATGCCGTAGAGCCAGTCAGCTCTAGCCCGTGCCAGGGCGGAGACACACAGCGGAATAAATTCCCGGTTATAACGTAGGCGCTCCACCGCACGTTCAACCGCCTGCGGGTTTAAATCGTTAATCAGGCAACGGCGCACATTTTGCCGCTTCTCGGCAACCAAATCGAGGTAATCGAGGACTTCATCAACTAAAAGCTGCCCTTCGCGATCAGGGTCACCCGCGTGCACGACCTCATCAGCCTGCCGCAATAGCTCTTTGATAACATTCAACTGTTTACTGACTGACGGCCGTGGCTGTAGTCGCCATTTTTCAGGAATGATCGGTAAATCAGCCAGTGACCAACGGGCATAGCGGCTATCGTAAGCATCCGGTTGGGCCTGTTCCAGCAAGTGACCCACACACCAGGTCACCATTTGATCATTACCACAGGCAATGAATCCATCACCCCGACGATGCGGCTTTGGCAAGATATCGGCAATCGCCCGCGCCAGGCTCGGTTTTTCGGCAATAAAAAGTCGCATCATTCACCGCGTAAATATGTTAAAGAGAAGGTCACGGTGTAATCTCAATCAGTGCCCGGCTACCATCCAGCGCGCTTAACTCGCCAATAGGGCTGAGTATCAAACCATGTTGGGCGGCAATGGCCTGTACCTCGGCTTCAGCTTCAGGCAACACCGCTAACAGCAAGCCGCCAGAGGTTTGCGGATCGCATAATAATTTTTTCTGTAAATCAGACATTTTGCCAATCAGATGACCATAGCTGTCGAAGTTACGTTCTGTCCCCCCCGGCACACACCCCTCGGCAATATACTCTTCCACGGCAGGTAGACGTGGAATGGCGGAGAAATGTAGCGTGGCCTGAACCCCGGAACCTTGACAAATCTCACTCAAATGCCCCAGCAGACCGAAACCTGTCACATCTGTCATTGCCGTCACCCCGGGAATATGGGCGAAATCAGCGCCAGATTTATTCAACTGACACATGGTTGCAGTTGCCAGCCCCTGATGTTCTGGCCGCAATTGACTTCTCTTTTCTGCCGTGGTCAGAATGCCGATACCTAACGGTTTGGTCAGAAATAGCTTACAACCCGCCCTGGCGGCACTGTTTTTCTTCACCTGTTCAGTGCTGACAATACCGGTGACCGCTAAACCGAAAATTGGCTCAGGTGCATCAATGGAGTGGCCACCGGCCAGGGAAATGCCCGCCTGCTGACAAACAGAACGCCCACCTTCGATCACCTGTTGTGCAACTTCTGGGGCTAATTTATCAATCGGCCAGCCTAGAATCGCAATGGCCATAATAGGTTTGCCGCCCATCGCATAGATATCACTGATGGCATTGGTGGCGGCTATTCGGCCAAAATCAAAGGGATCGTCAACGATCGGCATAAAAAAATCGGTAGTGCTGATAATACCCACGCCACTGCCAATATCATAAACCGCTGCATCGTCACGTGTTTCATTTCCCACCAGCAGACGGGGATCGAGAAATTTCTGTTGATCAGAATGCAAAATTTTATCCAACACTTTGGGCGAAATTTTGCAACCGCAACCCGCTCCGTGGCTGTATTGAGTAAGACGTATCGCTGGCGATGTCATAACACTCTCCCGTCTGGTGGTCAGTAATAAGCAGTTTAATCAATTAGTAAACTATTTAGTCCGGAATACTTCATATGGGGCAACTATCCAGGGTGCCTATGGTAGCGCCTATGGCGTGGCTTGGTAAGTAGAGAGCCGCTGTTGGGCAGATAGGTTGGTCACAAAGCAGGCGAAAACGCAGCTTGTCGTCGATAAAAACCACAAGCTGCAAAAGATAACTGGAGAAAAACGTATAACAATCAGAAATGGCGAACAAAAGTGCTGTAATCAGGTGGTGTCACTTTCATCGCAGATTTTAATAGTGGTGTACCGAGATAGAGGAAACCAACAATTTCATCTTGTTCACGGCAGGCAAAACCCTGACGCACGACCGGATGGTGGGTCCAGGAGCCGGTACGCCAAATGCCATTGTAGCCTTGCGCTAAAGCCGCCATCTGCATAGCTTGTACCGCACAACCGGCAGAAACCACCTGCTCCCAGTTGGGCACTTTCGGGTTTTCAGTTACATGAGCAATCACCGTGATAATTAAAGGTGCGCGGAAAGGTGCCTGCTTCGCCTTTGCCAATACCGCCTCATCACCACCATCGTGTTCAACGGCTTTTTGTAACAATTGGCTAAAACGTTCCAAACCGTCATTTTCGATTAACACAAAGCGCCACGGTTGTAATGTTCCGTGATCCGGCGCACGCATAGCCGCATGGATAATATGGTCCAATGCCTCTCCTGCTGGGGCCGGGGTGGTTAAGCGAGACGCCGAGCGGCGGTTAAGTAAGAGTTCCAACGCATCCATCATTTTCTCCTGATAACGATTTTCATTTTCAGCACGGTAGCATAAGTTGTCGTTTTGTTACCAGTGTTGACCTATAGGCTAGGTTTCTCTGCGATTTAAAGCTGACTTTTGTACGTCAGGTCATTAGGATAGCCGTACTTGCACCGTTTTGTTGGAGATAACATGCACACTTTGTGGCGAATTTTTTCTGGCTTTTTCAAGTGGACCTGGCGCCTATTGAATTTTGTCAGAGAATTTATTCTTAATCTTTTTCTTATACTGTTAATTTTAATCGGTGTCGGTGTTTACCTACAGTTCCAAACTAAGCCGGTAGAGCCGGTAAAAGGTGCATTACTCGTTAATTTAAGTGGCGTGGTGGTTGATCAGCCGGCGGTGAATAATAAGTTGCGCCAGTGGGGCCGCGAGTTATTAGGGGCATCCAGTAATCGATTACAAGAAAACTCGCTGTTTGATGTGGTAGAAACCATTCGTCTCGCCAAAACCGACAATAATATTAATGGCATAGTGCTATCACTGAGCGACTTTACTGGCGCTGATCAGCCCTCGTTGCAATATATCGGTAAAGCGCTGCGAGAATTCCGTGACAGTGGCAAACCTATTTACGCAATTGGCGACAGCTATAATCAGAACCAATACTATTTAGCCAGCTTCGCCAATAAAATCTACCTGTCGCCACAAGGTGCCGTCGACCTGCATGGTTTTGCCAGCAATAATCTCTACTACAAATCGTTGCTAGAAAAACTCAAAGTCACCACTAATATCTTCCGGGTGGGTACCTTTAAATCTGCGGTTGAGCCGATGATTCGCGATGATATGTCACCGGCAGCCCGTGAAGCGGACAGCCGCTGGATTGGTGGATTATGGCAAAATTATCTCACCGCCGTTGCTGCGAATCGGCAATTAACCGCTGAGCAGCTCTTCCCCGGTGCTGCGGCTGTTATCAGTGGATTACAAGCTGCTGGTGGTTCAGCCGCTAAGTATGCACTGGACAACAAACTGGTTGATCAATTGGCTTCACGACCCGAGGTAGAAAGTGAGCTAATCAAAACCTTCGGTTGGGATAAAAAAAGCAACGACTTCAATTACATCAGTATTTATGACTATCAACCGGCACCGGCCCCACAGCAAGGCGAGCAGATAGCCGTTATCTTTGCTAACGGTGCCATCATGGATGGCCCACAGACGCCAGGAAATGTCGGTGGCGATGCATTGGCGGCACAAATTCGTCAGGCGCGTCTTGATCCGAAAATCAAAGCCGTTATCTTGCGTGTCAACAGCCCTGGAGGCAGCGTAAGCGCCTCTGAGCTGATTCGCTCTGAGTTATCAGCCTTACGTGCGGCTAATAAGCCATTGGTGGTGTCAATGGGTGGCATGGCCGCTTCCGGTGGCTACTGGATCTCAACCCCAGCTAACTATATCGTCGCCAGCCCAAGCACCCTCACGGGTTCGATTGGTATTTTCGGGGTGATTAATACCTTCCAGAATTCACTCGAAAGTATTGGTGTCCATACCGACGGTGTGGCGACTTCACCACTGGCTGATATCTCCATTACCAAAAACTTGCCGCCTGAGTTCTCGCAGATGATGCAAATCAATATCGAAAATGGCTATAAAACCTTTATTGATCTGGTCGCCACCTCTCGTCACAAAACAGTCGAGCAAGTGGATCAAATCGCCCAAGGCCATGTGTGGATTGGCTTTGATGCTAAAAGTAATGGCCTGGTGGATCAGTTAGGTGACTTTGATGATGCCGTGAAGAAAGTGGCCGAACTGGCGAAACTGAAAACGTGGCAGTTGAATTGGTTTATTGATGAACCTAGCCTAAGTGACTTAATTTTCGGCCAAATGAGTGCGTCAGTTCAGGCGATGCTGCCTACCGCTATTCAGGCATGGTTACCCGCGCCGCTATCTACCCTGGCACAAGCGGTGAAAGAGCAGCCGAGCTTGCTTAATACGCTAAATGACCCACAGAGCCGCTATGCGTTATGTCTCAGTTGCGGTGATGTTCGCTAGTAAAAGCATAAAATAACTTAGCCCGGCATCCGTCGGGCTTTTTTTCCTCGCCAGTCTCCCTATAATCCCTCCATCTCATTTAGTCTCTTTTCAGGTCCCATTGCTCATGCAGAAGAAATCTATTTATGTTGCCTATACGGGCGGTACTATTGGTATGCAACGCTCGGAAAACGGATACATTCCGGTGTCGGGTCATCTGCAACGCCAACTCGCCCTGATGCCTGAGTTCCATCGGCCTGAAATGCCCGATTTTACTATCCATGAATATGCGCCATTGATTGACTCCTCAGATATGACCCCTGAGGACTGGCAGCACATCGCCAATGATATTCAACAGAACTACGACTTATATGATGGTTTTGTTATTTTGCATGGCACCGATACCATGGCTTTTACCGCCTCGGCGCTCTCCTTCATGCTAGAAAATTTGTCCAAGCCGGTGATTGTCACCGGCTCCCAGATCCCCCTGGCGGAGCTGCGCTCTGATGGGCAAACCAACTTGCTCAATGCCCTCTATCTGGCGGCCAACCACCCGGTGAATGAGGTCAGTTTATTCTTTAATAACAAACTGTTTCGCGGCAATCGCACCACGAAAGCCCATGCTGATGGCTTTGATGCTTTCGCCTCGCCGAATCTCTCCGTTCTGCTCGAGGCAGGTATCCACATTCGGCGAATCGCATCAGTTGAATCACCACTCAATACCGGCCCATTAATCGTCCATAACATTACACCGCAACCCATTGGCGTGGTCACTATCTACCCCGGTATCTCTGGGGCTGTGGTGCGTAACTTCCTGTTGCAGCCAGTAAAAGCACTGATTTTGCGATCCTATGGCGTGGGAAATGCACCGCAAAAAGCGGAGTTACTGGATGAGTTAAAAAATGCCAGCGAGCGCGGCATTGTGGTGATCAATTTGACGCAATGCATCTCTGGTAGCGTCAATATGGAAGGTTATGCCACCGGCAATGCGTTGGCTCATGCCGGAGTGATCAGTGGCTTTGACATGACGGTTGAAGCGGCACTGACCAAGCTGCACTATTTGTTGAGCCAATCTCTATCCCCTGAAGACATTCGCCGGTTAATGCAACAAAACCTGCGTGGGGAATTAACCGACACTCAGTGATCCTGCGGAGCACCAATGAACACAGCCTTACTCTTAATTGATCTGCAAAATGACTTCTGCCCCGGCGGGGCACTGGCGGTGACCGAGGGCGATCGCGTGATTGCCGTTGCAAATCAGGCCATTAATGCTTGCCTGCAACAACAGATAGCCGTCATCGCCAGCCAGGATTGGCACCCTGCGGACCACCGTAGCTTTGCCATCAATTCGAATGCGGTGCCGGGTACTATCGGGGATCTGAATGGGCTGCCACAAGTCTGGTGGCCAGTACATTGTGTGCAGCATACGCCGGGAGCTGATTGGCATCCGCAATTGCAACAAGAGGCCATCACCGCCACCTTCCGCAAGGGGCAAGATCCTGACGTCGATAGCTATAGCGCTTTCTTTGACAATGGTCGGCGGAGTAAAACAGCGCTGGATGATTGGTTGCAGCAGCAAGGTATAGATCGCTTGTATATTATGGGGCTAGCAACAGATTACTGCGTAAAATACAGCGTGCTAGATGCATTATCTTTAGGTTATCAAACCACAGTCATCAGTGACGGTTGCCGCGGCGTAAATTTACAACCGCAGGATAGCCAGCAAGCGTTTGATGTGATGAGCAAGGCGGGGGCTGACTTACAAACGCTGGCACAATTTGTGGCTGAAATTAATCCCACTCGTGGATAACCGCTTGGCGGTATAAACATCAACGGAGCCAGATAGGCTCCATTGATTCGCACAGATATTACATTTGCCAATCAGCTTCAGGCAGTGCCCTACTCTGGTTTCAGTTTAACCAATGTCGGCTGGCTAAATTGCTGCTTCAGCTCTTGCTTAGTTTTCATCACTATCTGGCCATCAGTGCCAATACTCATATGCTGCGCATCCTCGTTATGACGTGCTTGCCATAACATGACCATTTGCAGGCTGTTCTCTTTCTGCTTCGGTGTCAGCGCCACACCATCCGGCCATTTACCCAGCTCAACGGCCTGGGCTAAACGCTGGTAAATTTCCGGTGTCATCACTGAAATCAGGTCTTCAAGCTCCATCAGAGCATCCTTAGCTAAATGAATAATAAGCTGAATCGATTTTTCATACACCAAAATGCGGCATTAGCGGCTATTTAGCCCGCGATTTGCTCGCCATTTTGATCGTCAACAAAATTAAGTGACGCCGAATTCACGCAATAGCGCTCACCGGTAGGCTGTGGCCCATCAGGGAAAACATGCCCTAAATGCGCGTCACAATTGCCACAACGAATCTCCACACGATGCATATTATGTGAATAATCATCAACATAGCGGATAGAGTCTGCATCAAGCGGCTGATAGAAACTCGGCCAGCCGCAACCAGAATCGAACTTTGATTCTGAGATAAAAAGTGGCTGGTGACAACAGAGACACTGGTAGACGCCATCGCGTTTGTTATGCAGCAATTTGCCGCTAAAAGGCGCTTCCGTCCCCCGTTGCTGGGTGACATGCCGCTGAATATCGGAGAGTTTCTCAATATTTTCTGTGGGGTTCAGTTCTTTAGCCATTTGTGCGATTCTCTGGCAGGGAATAAAGTCAACGAAAACAACGTCTAATAATAACAAAAAATTAACAACAAAGCATTTAAAATTGTCCTAAACTGTATGCCATCGAGGTGTTAACGGTGTAAATGTGATAAAAATCTCAAATATTATGGATTCTCACTTTAAACTGAATAATTCGCCCCAATATAAAAATGAGGCTAATCGTATCTGGAAACGCGCGATTAATGTTCAATCTACCTACCTTGGTTTGATTTGTAGCAATAATTGACACGATTCCGCTTGACGCTCGGTAAGGTTTTTGTAATTTTACAACCAACCTTTTATTCACTAACAAATAGCTGGTGGAATATATGACTATCAAAGTAGGTATCAACGGTTTTGGCCGTATCGGTCGCATTGTTTTCCGTGCTGCTCAAGAACGTTCTGACATCGAAATCGTTGCAATCAACGATCTGTTGGACGCTGACTACATGGCGTACATGCTGAAATACGACTCTACCCACGGTCGTTTCGACGGTACTGTAGAAGTAAAAGACGGCCATCTGGTTGTTAACGGTAAAACCATCCGTGTTACCGCAGAGAGAGATCCGGCTAACCTGAAGTGGAACGAAGTTAAGGTTGACGTTGTTGCTGAAGCAACTGGCCTGTTCCTGACCGACGAAACTGCACGTAAGCACATCGCTGCTGGCGCGAAGAAAGTTGTTCTGACCGGTCCTTCTAAAGATGACACCCCTATGTTTGTTATGGGCGTTAACCACAAGGCATACGCTGGCCAAGAGATCGTTTCTAACGCATCTTGCACCACAAACTGCCTGGCTCCACTGGCTAAAGTTATCAACGACAAGTTCGGTATCGTTGAAGCGCTGATGACCACGGTTCATGCAACTACCGCAACTCAGAAAACTGTTGATGGCCCGTCTCACAAAGACTGGCGCGGCGGCCGCGGCGCATCCCAGAACATCATCCCTTCATCTACCGGTGCTGCTAAAGCTGTGGGTAAAGTTATCCCAGAACTGAACGGCAAACTGACTGGTATGGCGTTCCGCGTTCCTACTCCTAACGTTTCTGTTGTTGACCTGACTGCACGTCTGGAAAAACCAGCTTCTTACAAAGAGATCTGTGCTGCAATCAAAGCAGCTTCAGAAGGCGAGCTGAAAGGCGTTCTGGGCTACACCGAAGACGACGTTGTTTCTACCGATTTCAACGGCGAAAAACTGACTTCAGTATTCGATGCTAAAGCAGGTATCGCGCTGAATGACAACTTTGTGAAACTGGTTTCTTGGTACGATAACGAAACTGGCTACTCAAACAAAGTTCTGGATCTGATCTCTCACATCTCCAAATAATTGGATTGATGTCGAGCTCTGCCAAAAGCCACCTTCGGGTGGCTTTTTTATTTTAGTTGCGCAATATCAATAATTTACCACAACGACGCCCTGCATTTGCTGCAAGATTTAAAGCCTGTGATATTATCGAGAGACTGAAGTTCAATGGATCTCAAGCTCCCTTTCCCATAAGGCCAAACGAATGAACGAGAAAGTATTCACCCTACCTGTTGTTGAACAAATTTCACCTTACATCAGCCAACGCCAGTTGGATGAATTGCCAATCGTGGTTGTTTCCCACCCGAAGGTGCGTGCGGCAGTGAGCTTGCAGGGCGCGCACTTATTGGCCTATCAACCTAGTGGTGAACAACCTGTTATTTGGTTGAGTAATAACACACCATTTAAGGATGGTATCGCTATTCGCGGTGGTGTGCCGATATGCTGGCCTTGGTTTGGCCCATCAGCACAACCGTCACACGGCTTTGCACGTCTTCTGCCATGGACCCTCAGTGCCCATGATGAAAATGAGAATGGGGTAATTTTGACCTTCACCCTGGAAGACAGTGATGCTTCACGTCAATTCTGGCCCCATCCATTCACTTTGATTGCCCGCTTTAAGCTGGGTGAAGAGTGCGAAATGGAGTTGGAATCACACGGCGATTACCAGGCGGTTGCGGCGTTACATACTTACTTCCAGATTGGCGATATAAGCCAGATTAAGATCAGTGGCTTGGGTGATAGCTATCTCGATAAAGTGCTGAAAATTGCCGATGCGAAACAGCAAGGCGACTTAGTGTTTGATGGTCAAACTGACCGTATCTACACCCAGCCAGAGGCCTACAGCCTGATCAAAGATGCCGCGTTGAAACGCACCATTGAAGTACACCATCATCACCAAAGTGATGTGGTTGCCTGGAATCCAGGGGCTGAGTTGTCTAGCAGCATGGTGGATATGCCAAATGATGGCTATAAAACAATGGTTTGTGTGGAAACAGCGCGCGTGAATCAGCCTTTGGTCGCGACTACTGATGCCCCCGCACGTCTCGCCATGACCATTCGCAGCCGTAAAAATGGCTGATAGCACTATCCGCTATTAGAAACAGAAATGGGGCGCTATGCTGGCCCCATTTGAGGTTATTGACAAAGTACCGATTGCGGAGAGAACAGCTAGATCGTAAAGACGCCGTAAATCCCTCCCTGGAGGCTCGAGCCGCGCCATCCCTGGCGCGGACGCTTTACTCTTCTACCTGTCCTCTCCGTTCCTGATCGCACCATCGGGTTTGTCAGCAGTCTGATTTTTTATGACTCAAATATCATCTACGCTAAATTAGCGGAAGCTGTAGGTCACACCCGTCCACAACACGCCGCTGTATGAAGCATCAACCATTGGGCTATTTTTCACTTCATTAGCTAAACGCATATAACGGCCAGTAAAGAAAGCATTCCAATTTGGATTGATATTGTAGTTAGCTGATAGCTCCAGATACGGTGCCCAGCTGTCGCTTGGGTTGTATTGCGCTAAACCACTGCGGGCAGACTCCCTGCTGCTGACACCGTAATAGTAGCTATTTTGATCGCCACTGCTCCAGCTCACACCCACGCCTGGCGTCAGTGTCCAGCTATCGACGCTATAACGGTAAAGATAGGCCAAATCACCGATAAAGCCACCACTGTTATCCAGTACATCACCCGAGAAGGCGGCACGCAAAGTACCCCAATCCTCAATATGGGAATATGACATACCGGCCATCATGGTGCTGCGACGTCTGTCCAACTGCTGCATCTGGTAATCATCACTGTCACCCGGTTTAAAGTGCAGCGGCAGGAAATAAGCATCGATTGACAGGCGGTTACTATTATCATTCCACAGGTAATAGCCGGCAGCCAAGGTGCGGAAGTAAAAGTTATCACTCTCATAAGAGATGATCGGGACCGGATAGACGCGGTCATTCTTACCACGATAAGGGTCTGGACTCACTAAGGCAGAAGCCCCCAGAGACCAGGTTCCCGCCATTGCCGTCGGCATACAAACAGCCGTAGCCGCTGCCAATACAGCCAATGTTTTTATTTGCTTCGCTTTTAGATAACTCTGTTTCACAGATTAAATCCCTTTGGTAAAAAATAATTAGTTAACTTAGTGTAAATCAATTGGTTGCCAGTGGCGAAATCTTTACACATCTGACTTAGACACTCATCTTATCTGTATAAGTTATCATCAATTATTGGACGGGTGATAACCAAAAATTTACGTCGCCTTAATCACAATAAAATAACGAGATATTCAAATAGATAAGTTCAATTAATCATATATAAAACACTGACAATGAAATAAAAAATAGCTTTAATTACCGAATAATGGTTATTTATTGTTCTATGGGTGGCAAATCGTCGGTTAAGGCTAACTTGACCTTTAGTGAAGACGCGACCATAACAATAAGGTAGTAGTTTCAAAATTTTAACCCAATAAAGCACTACTACTATTTTATGTTCCCAACCATTCAAACAGGACGGGCATCGCTATGAACATATTTGATCACTATCGCCAACGCTATGAGGCGGCCAAGGACGAAGAGTTCACACTGCAGGAGTTCCTCACCATCTGCCAGCAAGATCGCAGTGCTTATGCCAATGCGGCTGAGCGGCTGCTGATGGCTATTGGTGAGCCAGTCATGGTCGATACCGCACTAGAGTCCCGCATGTCTCGGCTATTTTCTAACCGGGTTATTGCCCGTTACCCTGCTTTTGAAGAGTTTTATGGCATGGAAGAGGCCATAGAACAGATAGTCTCCTATCTCAAACACGCCGCTCAAGGGCTGGAAGAGAAGAAACAGATCCTCTATTTACTCGGCCCTGTGGGTGGGGGTAAGTCATCACTGGCTGAACGCCTAAAAGCACTGATGCAGCGGGTGCCTATCTATATTTTAAGTGCCAATGGCGAGCGCAGCCCGGTCAATGACCACCCTTTGTGTTTGTTCAACCCGCAAGAAGATGCCGCGATTCTGGCCAAAGAGTACAGCATCCCGACCCGTTATCTCGGTACGATTATGTCGCCGTGGGCAGCCAAACGCCTGCACGATTTTGGCGGGGACATCACTAAATTTAAAGTGATCAAAGTCTGGCCTTCGATTCTTGAACAGATTGCGATAGCGAAGACTGAACCTGGCGATGAAAACAACCAGGATATCTCTGCGCTGGTGGGTAAAGTTGATATCCGTAAGTTGGAAAACCATGCGCAAAACGACCCCGATGCTTATGGTTATTCCGGTGCTTTATGCCGGGCTAACCAAGGGATTATGGAGTTCGTCGAGATGTTCAAAGCGCCAATTAAGGTGCTGCATCCCCTGCTGACAGCCACTCAGGAAGGGAACTATAACGGTACAGAGGGCATATCCGCCCTGCCATTCAGCGGCATTATTCTTGCCCACTCGAATGAGTCAGAGTGGGTCACCTTCCGCAATAACAAAAATAATGAGGCATTCCTTGACCGTGTCTATATCGTCAAGGTTCCTTATTGCCTGCGGGTATCAGAAGAGATCAAGATCTACGACAAACTGTTGAATCACAGTGAGTTAACCCATGCACCTTGCGCCCCTGGCACCCTGGAAACACTAGCACGTTTCTCGATTCTCTCCAGAATGAAGGAGCCGGAAAACTCCAGCATTTACTCCAAGATGCGGGTGTATGACGGTGAGAGTCTGAAAGATACCGACCCGAAAGCCAAGTCTTATCAGGAGTATCGGGACTACGCCGGGGTGGACGAAGGGATGAACGGTCTCTCTACCCGCTTCGCCTTTAAAATCCTCTCCCGAGTGTTTAACTTTGATCATGCTGAAGTCGCAGCCAACCCGGTACACCTCTTCTATGTACTGGAGCAACAGATCGAGCGTGAGCAGTTCCAGCAGGATGTGGCGGAGAAATACCTTGAGCACCTGAAAGGCTATTTGATCCCGAAATACGCCGAATTTATCGGCAAAGAGATCCAGACTGCTTATCTGGAGTCCTACTCTGAGTATGGTCAGAACATTTTTGACCGCTATGTTATCTATGCCGACTTCTGGATTCAGGATCAGGAGTATCGAGATCCAGACACCGGGCAACTGTTTGACCGTGAGGCGCTGAATGCTGAACTGGAGAAGATTGAAAAACCTGCGGGTATCAGCAACCCGAAAGATTTCCGCAATGAAATCGTCAACTTTGTGCTGCGCGCCAGAGCCAATAACAGTGGTCGCAATCCAAACTGGACCAGTTACGAGAAGCTGCGCACGGTGATTGAGAAGAAGATGTTCTCTAACACTGAAGAGTTATTGCCGGTTATCTCGTTTAATGCCAAAACTTCAACGGATGAACAGAAAAAACATGATGACTTTGTCGATCGGATGATGGAGAAAGGTTATACCCGCAAGCAGGTTCGCTTGCTGTGTGAATGGTATCTGCGGGTTAGAAAATCGTCATAACCCGGTAGCAAGGCGGCAACTGAATGAGGCCCCAGGAGCTTAGCCAACTAAGTGACTGGGGTGAGTGCAGGCAGCCAACACAGCAACAGTGTGGAAAATGCAGGCGGAGTCGTTTGGGGGGTATATGGGCTACTTTATTGACAGACGACTTAACGGCAAAAACAAAAGCATGGTTAATCGCCAGCGCTTTTTGCGCCGCTATAAGTCGCAAATTAAACAGTCGATTTCCGATGCCATCAACAAAAGGTCGGTTACTGATATTGATAGTGGCGAGTCAGTCTCGATACCTATTGATGATATCAATGAGCCAATGTTCCATCAGGGGCGTGGCGGGTTGCGCCACCGGGTACATCCCGGCAATGACCATTTTGTCACTAATGATCGTATTGAGCGCCCGCAAGGTGGCGGCGGTGGCAGCGGAAGTGGTCAAGGGAGTGCGGGTCAGGACGGTGAAGGCGAGGATGAATTTGTCTTTCAGATCTCCAAAGATGAGTACCTTGACTTGCTGTTTGAAGATCTCGCCCTGCCTAACCTGAAGAAAAATCAGTATAAGCAGCTGACAGAATTTAAAACCCATCGCGCTGGCTACACCTCTAATGGTGTACCGGCCAATATCAGTGTGGTTCGCTCACTGCAAAACTCACTGGCCCGGCGCACCGCTATGACGGCCAGTAAGCGCCGCGAGCTACGGGAGTTGGAAGAGACACTCCATCTGTTGGAGAACTCTGAACCGGCGCAATTGCTGGAAGAGGAGCGCGTACGTAAAGCCATTGCTGAGTTAAAGCAGAAGATCGCTCGTGTGCCTTTTATTGATACTTTCGATTTACGCTATAAAAACTATGAAAAACGGCCTGAGCCGTCCAGTCAGGCGGTGATGTTCTGCCTGATGGATGTCTCCGGTTCGATGGATCAGGCGACCAAGGATATGGCAAAGCGGTTTTACATCCTGCTTTATCTGTTCCTGAGCCGAACCTATAAAAACGTCGATGTGGTCTATATCCGCCACCATACGCAAGCCAAAGAGGTGGATGAGCAGGAGTTTTTCTATTCGCAAGAGACCGGTGGGACTATCGTCTCCAGCGCACTGAAGCTGATGGATGAGGTGGTTCAGGAGCGTTACGATCCCGCACAGTGGAATATCTATGCCGCCCAAGCCTCTGATGGCGATAACTGGGCTGATGACTCACCGCTGTGTCATCAATTGCTGGCAAAACAGCTGCTGCCGATGGTGCGTTACTACAGCTACATTGAGATAACCCGCCGCGCTCACCAAACCCTGTGGCGTGAATATGAAGATTTACAGGCAAATTTTGAGAATTTCGCCATGCAGCATATCCGGGAGCCTGAAGATATCTACCCGGTATTCCGTGAGTTGTTCCATAAACAGACAGTTGATAACTAAGCTAACATGGCCGGAGACTCTTTTCTGATTCAGAATTTCTGATGCAGAAATGGTTTTCCGGCTTTTTGTTGCGCTAAAATTATCACTCCTCGTGATTCTTAGAGTTAACCCCATGAAATGGCATGATGGAGTACGGCAGCCGGGTGTTCTGGCAGCATTAACCGCTGCGGTGCTATTTGGTGCCGGCACCCCACTGGCAAAACAACTGCTCAATACCGTCAGCCCGTGGCTGCTGGCGGGCTTACTCTATCTTGGCTCGGGAGCAGGTTTAGCGCTCTATCGGCTGCTCACGCGCGCAGCTGCCGTCAACCTGCCGCGTAACGAATTGCTGTGGTTTATCGGCGCGATTACGGCGGGGGGTATTGTGGCGCCGGTGCTACTGATGATTGGCCTCACCGCCATGCCAGCGTCGGGCGCATCCTTGCTGCTCAATGCCGAAGGAGTGTTCACCGCCCTGCTAGCCTGGTTCGCCTTCAAAGAGAATTTTGACCGCCGTATTGCGCTGGGCATGATGGTGATTGTGGCTGGCGCGGCCATTTTAAGCTGGCCGGGCGAGGCGCGTTTTACCGGCCTGTGGCCCACGCTGGCGATTCTGGGCGCCTGCTTTGCCTGGGGCATCGATAATAATCTGACCCGCAAAGTTTCACTGACGGATGCCACCTGGATTGCCGCCATCAAAGGTCTGGTGGCTGGTGCGGTGAATCTCAGCTTAGCTTTTGCGCTCGGCGCAACTTTACCACCACTGGCAAATCTGGCGGCTGCCCTGTTGGTCGGGTTCTTCGCCTATGGGGTGAGTCTGGCGCTGTTTGTGATTGGCTTGCGCCATCTCGGCACCGCACGCACGGGTGCCTATTTTTCTATTGCCCCCTTTTTAGGCGCAGTATTAGCCATCATCATGGGTGACACTGTCACGCTACCATTGATCCTCGCGGGTCTACTGATGGCGATAGGTATTTGGCTGCATCTGACAGAACAGCATGAGCATCAACATATTCATGATGAGTTGGAACACGATCACGTGCATATCCATGACGAGCATCATCACCACTCACATGATTTCCCCATTGTCACTGGCGTGCCCCATAAACACCGCCATCAACACCGCCCAATCACCCACAGCCATCCCCATTTTCCCGATGCACACCACCGCCATAAACATTGATCGGCCCTAAAAATGGAGCCGTTATCAGCAGCATGTGGCGGCCGGCGGCACACCTTTATAGATCATCCAGTTGGCTAAAACGTAGCGCCAGATAGTCCAGCACACTGCGCACCGAGGGCAGCAGCCCGCGCCGTGATGGAAATACCGCATGAATAATCTCATGGCGTAGCGACCAGTCCGGTAATAGCCGAACTAGCGACCCCGCGGCCAGTTGCTCGGCCACCATCATCACCGGCAGTTGTACCACCCCAACACCACGTTGTGCCGCACTGCGCAGAGTGGTCATATCAGCAGTGACCAGCCGTGGTTGGTGATAAATAGCAGCATGTGCCCCCTCTGGCCCATCTAAGCGCCAGATAAACTCCTGCTGGGGTTGCCCTAATCCAAGACTCGGCCAGCCACTCAGATCCGCAGGAGCCGTGACGGCGCCCTGTCGGGTGATCAATTCAGGGCTGGCCACCAGGCACTGACAGCGATTGCCCAACACCTTCAGTACCAGGTCACTATTTTGCAACGGCGGTGGCCGCACACGAATAGCAATATCGATAGCTTCCGCCACCAGATCCACCTGTCGGTTAGTCGCTTCAAGATGGAGAGTCACCAAGGGGCAACTGGCCATAAAATCCGCCAACATGCTACTGACCGTGGTCTGCAACAGCGCCACAGGGCAGGTGATGCGCACCACCCCTCGCGGCTCGGCACGGGTTAAATCAATTGACTCCTGAGCCGCCCGCGCCTCTTCCAACATCGCCTTGCAGTGTTCGTAATAGGTGCGCCCGACCTCTGTCACGGCAAAGCGCCGCGTTGAGCGCTGGATGAGCCGCACCCCCAATCTATCCTCCAGCAGGGCTAATCGCCGACTGAGCTTTGATTTTGGTAAGCCCAGCACCCGCGCTGCGGCACTGAAACCACCGTGCTCGACGACCTCGGCGTAATAGTAGAGATCATTGAGATCTTGCATGCCTGCCTCGTGGTTATCTTGCTGTCGTCACTATTATTGTTCCAATAATAGAACAGTGATGACTAATTTTGCTAGCTAGTGCATAGATTATCCCAAATATATACTTTCTCCAACTTGCAGCTGGTGCGTTGTACCGCAAGGCTGCTATACCCTATTCATGCTGTTGTAAGGAGATTAAGATGAAAAAAGTCCAAGGCATATATCGTGCTCCACGCCAACATTGGGTGGGTGATGGTTTCCCGGTGCGCTCACTGTTTTCCTATCAGAGCCATGGCAAACAGCTCAGCCCTTTCCTGCTGCTAGACTACGCCGGGCCGGCGGATTTCACGCCGACCACCCATCGCCGGGGTGTTGGTCAACATCCGCATCGCGGTTTTGAAACCGTCACTATTGTCTATCACGGGGAAGTTGAACATCGTGATTCAACCGGTAAAGGCGGCGTTATTGGCCCCGGTGATGTGCAATGGATGACGGCGGGTAGCGGAATTCTGCATGAAGAGTTTCATGCCAACACTTTCGCTCAACGTGGCGGGGCTTTCGAAATGGTGCAACTGTGGGTCAACTTGCCAGCCAAAGACAAAATGGCCGCGCCGGGCTATCAGGCTATTCGCAGTGAGAGCATTCCTCAGGTCGCGTTACCTGATGATGCCGGTAGTCTGCGCGTTATCGCCGGTAATTACGCCGGTGAACATGGCCCTGCACACATCTTCTCACCACTGAATGTTTGGGATATCCGGCTAAATCAGGGGAAAAGTGCTGAGTTCTCCCTGCCTGTAGGCTGGAACAGCGCCTTGATCGTGCTACGGGGCAGTGTGCTGGTTAATGGTGATGCCATTGGCCGTGATGCCGAAATGGTGCTGCTGGACGCGGCGGGCAGCGCCGTGACAATTGAGGCCAATAATGACGCCCTACTCCTGTTACTCAGTGGCGAACCTATTGATGAGCCTATTGTCGGTTACGGGCCATTTGTGATGAATACCCAGCAACAGATAAACCAAGCCATTGCTGACTTTAACAGTGGTCGCTTCGGTTCGATGGATAGCCCGTCATAATCTCGGCCTTTATTGCCATTACCTGATAACCATTTTGTCGGGTAATGGCACCTCCCTGCCAGTTAAAATAGAACTTACTCCATCCATTGGCTTAGTAATAAATAACTCACTTGCTGTCAGCTGCCAGTTGTAAATACTCCATTCACCGCTCCAATTGTCGACTAAACTTAATAACTAATCTTGCCCACCATCTGTTCTTTGCGTGCGGGAGCGAATAAATAAGAGTGCTGTATCTTTAATATTTTCATCACTATTTTTCGCTGAAAATTTGTCATTTATCCTATGTTCTTTATTAAAGAATAGTGGTATTCCATGACTACCAAGGTGATTTTATTGAAGTAATAGACTGCCAAGCGCTTATTTTGCATAGGAATTCCCCATGATGGCTAAGAAAAAAGCAGCATTGCAAGAGGCCACGCAGTCTGAATACAATGAAAATAGTGCGTTATTAACCGCACTGGATAGCTCATTAGCCATTATTGAATTTGACCTTTCCGACCGTATTATCGCGGTCAATCAAAACTATCTTGATTATTTTGGCTATCAACGTGAGGAGGTCATTGGTCAACATCATTTGATGTTTTGCCACTCAGACTACGCCACCAGCGAAGAGTATCAGAAGATTAAAAAGTGCTTACTGGCGGGGGAATCACTGGAAGGCAGCTTTAAGCGCTTGCACAAAGATGGTTCAACTATCTGGTTAGCGGCTATTTATCAGCCGGTCCCTGGCCCTGACGGCCCGGTGACTCACATGGTGAAAATCGCCAAAGACATCACTTTTTTAATTGAGCAGCAAGAGGCCACACAGGAGTGGGTGCAACTGTTAACCCAGTTAACGGATCGCAGTGACAGCGCCATGTTTATCACGGCAAATAGTGATCATGGGCAAGAGGCCATCTATATTAATCAAGGGTTTACCAAGCTTTTTGGTTACACGCCAGAGCAGGCGATGGGGCAAAATATGGTTGATTTGCTGCAGAGCGAACATCATGTGCAGCTGGCACTGATGGATGCCACCTCAGCCAATGCCCGCCAACAACTGCTGCCGCAAGAGCTTTTCTATGGCAAAGATCGTCAACCCCACTGGTGTTCCGCCGTCATCAACTCACTGGTGGATGAACAGGGGAAACCGAGCTTTAGCATCGGTGTACTCACTGATATCACCCTGACCAAAATGTATGAAGTGCTGCAATATCGGGTGCTGGAAGCCCTGGTCCGGGAGCGCCCCCTCGAAGAGGTGATGTCCTTACTGTGCCATGAAGTTGAGCGCATTGCCCCCGAAGTGACCGTCAGCATTTTACAAGCTAGCGGACAAAATTACCTTAGCCACCTCGCCGCCCCTAGCCTGCCCCTGATTTACACCGCCGCGCTCGCCTGCGTGCCCATTGGCCCGATAGCGGGTTCATGCGGGACGGCGGCATTTCGTAAGCAGGCGGTGGAAGTACAAGATATTGCAACTGATCCGCTATGGGAGAACTATCGCCATCTCATCCTGCCCCATGGGTTGCGGGCCTGTTGGTCAACCCCGATCCTATCCAGTCAGGGCGAGATTCTGGGCACCTTTGCTTTTTACTACAAAGAGGTACGCGGCCCCAGTGAGTTCCACTGTCAGTTGGTGAAGCTGATTGCCAACTTGTGCTCTCTGGCCATGGAGCGCGAGCAATCACGCAAGCAAATTCAGCATTTAGCCTTTTATGACTCACTGACCGGGTTGCCAAATCGCAGCCAGTTTCAGGTGTATGCTAAACAAGCCATCGCCATGGCCACTGAAATAGGTCACACACTGGCGGTATTAGTGATCAATCTGGATCGTTTCAAACAAGTGAATGACTCACTCGGTCAAGGGGCTGGCGATGAACTGCTCGCCTTAATCGCCCAGCGGCTGCGCAACGACCTGACCAAAAGTGACATTATTGGCCGCCTGTCCGGTGATGAATATATTATTATTTTGGCCCCCTGCACCATGCAGCAAGCCACCCTAAAAGTTGAGAAAATTCTCAGCCAGCTGTCTCAACCTTGCCAAATAGCCAGCGTCAATATTATTCCCTCCGCCAGTATCGGGATCAGCCTATATCCCGAAAATGGTCTGGATATGGATACGCTGATGAACCATGCCAACATCGCCATGCATAAAGCCAAAAATATGGGGCGCGGGTATTTTAATTTCTTTAGCGCCGAGATGAATGATCTCAATCAGCAACGGCAAGATATGGAAGATGCCCTGCGCCATGCCTTTCATATCGGCTCCCTTGAGCTATTTTATCAGCCACAAGTGATGTTGAAAGATGGGCATCTGTATGGGGTGGAGGCCCTTAGCCGCTGGAACCACCCGATACTGGGCAGTATCCCCCCGCAGCGCTTTATTCCTATCGCCGAAGAGAGTGGTCTGATTAACGAACTGGCCCTATGGGCGATTGAGACCGCCTGCCAGCAGTTAGCCGACTGGCGCTTGCGAGGGATTGATATCCCCTCAGTTTCGGTGAATTTATCCCCCACCAACTTCCATAATCCGGGCCTACCGGAGATGATCCTCCACATCTTGCAGCATTATCACTTGCCGCCACAGGATCTGACCCTAGAGATCACCGAAGATATCTTGATCGAGAATAATCCGGCCATTTTCGCCACCATAGAGAAAATTCATCGCCTGGGCGTGCGGCTATCAATGGATGATTTCGGCACCGGCTACTCCAGCCTAAGTTACCTGCGCCGTTTGGATCTGGATGAAATAAAGCTGGATAAGAGTTTTGTCCATGATCTTGAATATGACGAGACCAGCCGCACCCTCAGTGAGGCGGTGATACGTATTGGCGAGAGCCTACAGCTGTCAGTGATTGTCGAAGGGGTGGAGAATGAGGCCCAGCGCACCTTATTGAGCCGGCAAGGTTATCAGATTGGTCAGGGCTTCCTCTTCTCTGAGGCGCTGCCCGCCATCAAGTTGGAACACTGGTTAGAGCACCGCACTATCATTTAATCACTGCATCATTTAATCACTGCATCATTTAATCACAGCGTCATTTAGCTGATGAATAATAAGAGATAAACTATTAGTTGTAGTACTCTATTCGCGGCACTAAACGCCCCAATAAGTGACATTGTCACTGATATAACTGGGGTATCCCAACCTTTTCATTTGCCAGCAAGTTATTTATCCTTGCGGCCTTTGTTCTCTGGATGTTGTTCTGTTGTTATGCAAAAATTTCTTTTCCTGCTGTTAAGCCTGATTTTACTTGGCCCCTTGGGCATCGACCTCTACTTACCGACCATCCCGGCGATTGCCAAGGGGTTGCAGAGTAGCGAGTCACTGATCCAATCCACCATTGCCCTGTTCATATTGGTGCTGGGTATCGGTCAGCTTATCGCCGGGCCATTGGTTGATAAATATGGCCGCAAACCGATCGCCATTATCGGCATCATCCTCTACATGCTGGGTGCGGCTATGGCCGCGCTGGCGGTCAGCCCGCTGATGTTCGTCAGCTCCCGTCTGTTACAAGGTGTGGCGGTTTGCTGTACGGCGGTGGTGGCATTCAGTGGCGTGCGTGACCGCCTCAACGGCAATGAAGCCGCCCGCGCTTATGGTTTCCTTAATGGGACATTAAATATCGTCCCTGCGTTGGCACCACTACTGGGGGGATTACTGGCGGAAGCTTTTGGCTGGCGCGCCCCCTTCTGGTTCCTGGCGCTGTACGGCTTACTGGTCTTAATCCTCATCATCTGTTTTTTGCCAGAAACTCGCCCGGTGGATACCCAGCCCGCAAACGGCTTGCCAATCAAAAACTATCTGCGCATTTTGCGCGATGAGCGTTTTCTGAAATTCTCACTGGTGAATGCAGGGGCGATGGGCATGGCGTTAACCTATGTCTCGCTGGCCCCCAATGTATTGATGGTGGGCGCGGGGCTTAGCCCGCTGCAATTCTCGTTGGTTTTCGGCGCCAATGGTTTTTGGATCATGGCTGTCAGCTTTTTTGCCAATCGGATTATCCAAAAAGTGGGCCGCCCGACCTGCTTAATGGTCGGTAGCTGGCTAATGGCATTAGGCTCTCTGGGGCTACTATTTGGCCTAACACAGCTAGCGGCGGAAACACAAAACCACTGGCTGGTCTATATGTTACCTGTCGCCAGCGCCTGTGCCGGTTTAGCCTTTATGATGGGGCCGGCCACCAGCTATGCACTGGAACCTTACGCCAATGAAGCGGGTGTCGCCTCCGCATTGGTGGGCTTTGTTCAGATGGCCGGTGGTGCCGGGCTGGGCCTGTTGGCAATGGCCCTGCCGATTGAGCCTAAGTTGTCACTCGCCATTGTGATGCTGGCGGGCTGCTTACTGGCATGGCAGGCGCGCCGCGCCAGTAAACATGTTCGCGGCACCTTGCAAAAAATAAACTAGCCGCCGCCCTAAGGTGATGGTCGTCATCCTCAATATCCTGAGGATGACGAGGCCCCCCTGTTGAATACCCGCTACTGTGCGCGTTCAGCCGCTCAGGGCCGAACACTCACCGGCACTCTGGCCGCCAGTGCACACATCAACTCATAGCCTACCGTGCCTGCCGCTGCGGCCACATTATCGATCGGCAGGTTTGCACCCCAAATCTCAACTTGACTGCCCACCTGCGCCTGTGGGCATGGGGTTAAATCTACCGTGAGCATATCCATCGAAATCGCCCCCACCGTCTGGGTTAAAATCCCATCCACCCTGATTGGTGTGCCACTGGGGGCTAAGCGCGGATAGCCATCGGCATAGCCACAGGCCACCACGCCAATCCGCTGCGCGCCAGTTGCCCGGTAGCGGCTGCCATAACCCACCTGATGGCCAGCGGATAGCGCCTGAACCGCGATAATCTCACTGTGCAAATGCATCACCGGGCGCAAGCCAATCTCCGCAATATCGGCAATATTCCCACTGGGAGAGGCGCCGTAGAGAATAATGCCAGGGCGCACCCAATCGTAGTGCGTCTCGGGGGCATGTAGAATAGCCGCCGAGTTGGCAAAGCAGCGGGTCGCCGAAATATGCCCGCTAGCCTGTTGGATGCGCGAAAATTGCTCATGGGTGCCGATATGATTATCTGCATTGGCGAAGTGACTCATTAGCGTCACCTCAGCAACATTGCTCAGACTGTTTGCCCATTGCCAAACTGCATCTGCCTGCCCAACCGGGAAACCTAAACGATTCATGCCGCTATTGAGTTTCAAATAGATATTCAGCGGTGCGGATAAACGCGCGGCGTTGATGGCCTCAAGCTGCCAGTCACTGTGCACTATGGTGGTCAGTCGATAGTGATCCAACAGCGCCAGATCTTGCGGCTGAAAGAAGCCCTCAAGCAGCAAAATTGGCCCTTGCCAGCCCTGTTCGCGCAATAAGATCGCTTCATTCAAGTCCAGTAGCGCAAAACCATCGGTGGCAGCCAGCCCCTGCCAGATGCGCGCCAAACCATGGCCATAGGCATTGGCTTTCACCACCGACCAGATCTTCGCACTGCCTACATGGCGGCGAATAAGACTCAAATTGTGGTGCAAAGCGGACAGATGAAGCGTAGCGGCTATCGGGCGAGGCATGCTTATTCCTTCCAGAACAGTATTCAATGACTCACCGCTCAGCAGCATCTCTCTGCATGGCGGTGATGATTAATAGATAAAAATTGACTAACGAACCGGATGCACATCATGCAACGGCGTGAAATTTAGCGGCCGAAAGCCCGCACTATAACGCGCGACCGCCAAATCATCAGCCAATATAGCGGGACGGCGGCCATCGATAATATCAGCCAATAGTTGGCCCGAGCCGCACGCCATGGTCCAGCCCAAGGTGCCATGGCCGGTGTTCAGATAGAGATTCTTCAGCGAAGTACGACCAATAATCGGCGTGCCATCGGGCGTCATCGGGCGCAAACCGGTCCAGAAGCTGGCCTGACTGATATTGCCGCCATCGGGATAGAGATCCCTGACCACCATCTCCAGGGTTTCACGCCGCGCTGGTGCCAGTTGAGTATTAAAGCCAACAATTTCCGCCATCCCCCCCACCCGAATGCGATCATCAAAGCGGGTAATCGCAATTTTGTAGCTCTCATCCAACACGGTAGAAACCGGGGCCGAGGCGGGATCGGTAATGGGAATAGTCAGTGAGTAGCCTTTTAGCGGATAGACCGGAATGGAGACCAGCCCCGCCAGTAGCGCCGTTGAGTAGGCACCAAACGCCACCACATAGGCATCGGCCTTTATAATATCGTCGCCGCACAACACGCCAGCAATTTGATCACCCTCCACCAGCAGTTTATCTACCGGGCAATTAAAGCGGAATTTGACCCCCGCCTGCTCAGCCATCTTAGCTAAACGCTCGGTAAACAGTTTACAGTCGCCAGTTTCATCATTTGGCAAACGTAGCCCGCCGCTGAGTTTATGCGCCACTTTCGCCAATGCGGGTTCTACTGTGGCCAGTTGCTCGGCGGTTAACAACGAATATGGCACGCCGGCATCATCCAACACCGCAATATCCTTGGCGGCGTTATCAAACTGCTGCTCGGTTCGGAACAGTTGCAAGGTTCCCCCCTGCCGCCCCTCATACTGAATGCCGGTCGCTTCCCGCAGATCTTTTAAGCAATCACGGCTATATTCTGCCAGCCGCACCATGCGGCTTTTATTGATCATGTAGTGGGAGGTGTCGCAGTTTCTCAGCATTTGCCACATCCAGCGCAGCTGGAAACTACTGCCATCAAGGTGAATCGCCAGCGGTGCATGGCGTTGGAACATCCATTTTATCGCCTTAAGCGGCACCCCTGGCGCGGCCCAAGGGGCGGCATATCCCGGTGATATCTGCCCCGCATTGCCGGCACTGGTCTCCTGCGCTGGCCCCTCCTGACGATCAATGACAGTGACGTCATGACCCTCTTTCGCGAGATACCAGGCACTGGTTACACCCACAACGCCACTTCCTAAAATGACAATGCGCATATTCCTCTCCCAAACCACACCAAAAGCACAATATTCCGTTGACAGAAAATTAACCTAGCAGAAAAAACTAGCCAACATATTAATTATAGACTGTGACTTAATTCACAATTAATTTACGCCGTAATCACTTTTGAGTTCAATAGCTGGTGCGAAATAGCGATAAGATTCTATTTTTATGTAGCAATACGCCAAAAAGGCTAAAAAATAGCTTATTTATCCCTATTAACAGCATGAATAATTAGCATGTTGTATATGTCATGTTTATTGGTTTTATATTCTGTAAATTCAGCTTATAAGCAGAATAATAGTCTAATGATAGTCTGTTTAAGTTTGTACATTCTTAGGGCTAATAATAATCTAGGTTGACATAAGGTCTTGCCATGCCTCAATTTGTTCATATTAAGCTAGGATTATTGAAGTGACCGGTATTTTGCAGGGTTATAAAACCGTGAGGATGCGCTAATGACAACTTCAACACCGAAACAGACCGCGCAAGATAAGCGCCTGACTGACGGCCCGGACTGGACATTTGAATTGTTGCAGGTCTATCTGGACCAGATAGACCGGGTAGCAAAACATTACCGGCTTGAGACTTACCCCCATCAAATCGAGGTTATCACCTCAGAACAGATGATGGATGCCTATTCAAGTATTGGCATGCCCATTAACTATACCCACTGGTCTTTCGGTAAGAAATTTATCGAAACCGAGCAAAAATATAAGCATGGTCAGCAAGGTCTGGCCTACGAAATTGTGATTAACTCCAATCCTTGTATCGCTTATTTGATGGAGGAGAACACCATTACCATGCAGGCGCTGGTGATGGCTCACGCCTGCTATGGGCATAACTCTTTCTTCAAAAATAACTATCTGTTCCGTGCCTGGACAGATGCCAGCTCGATTGTGGATTATCTGCTGTTTGCACGCCATTACATCAGTGAATGCGAGGAGCGCTACGGTGTGGAGGAGGTTGAGCGGCTACTGGACTCTTGCCATGCGCTGATGAATTACGGGGTAGATCGCTATAAGCGCCCACAAAAAATCTCGCTGGTTGAAGAGACCGCCCGCCAGAAAAGTCGCGAAGAGTATCTGCAAAGTCAGGTCAACTCACTGTGGAAAACATTGCCACGCAAGGATCGAGGCGAAGTTCAGGCGCAGGCTCAGCGCTACCCCAGTGAACCGCAGGAAAATTTGCTCTATTTTATGGAGAAAAATGCCCCACTGCTGGAGTCATGGCAGCGGGAAGTGCTGCGCATAGTGCGTAAAGTCAGCCAATATTTTTACCCGCAAAAACAGACTCAGGTGATGAACGAAGGCTGGGCGACATTCTGGCACTACACCATTCTTAACCATCTGTATGATGAAGGTCAGGTCACTGATCGATTTATGATGGAGTTTTTGCACAGCCACACCAATGTTGTCTACCAACCGCCCTATAACAGCCCTTATTACAACGGCATTAACCCCTACGCCCTGGGTTTTGCGATGTTTCAGGATATTAAGCGCATCTGCCAATCGCCGACCGAGGAGGACTACTACTGGTTCCCGGATATCGCGGGCAAAGATTGGTTAGATACCCTGCATTTTGCAATGCGCGACTTTAAAGATGAGAGCTTTATCAGCCAGTTCTTATCACCAAAAGTGATGCGTGACTTCCGTCTCTTCACTGTGCTGGATGATGATAAACATAATTATCTGGAGATTTCCGCTATTCACAATGAAGAGGGCTATCGTGCCATCCGTAATGAATTATCAGCTCAATACAATCTGAGCAATCATGAGCCAAACATTCAGGTCTGGAACGTAGATCTGCGCGGTGACCGCTCCTTAACCCTGCGCTACATTCCCCATGACCGCGCACCACTGGATAAAAGCCGCCAACAAGTGATGAAACATATTCATCGTTTATGGGGATTTGATATTCATATGGAGCAACTGAATGACGATGGCAGTATCGAGCAACTGGACAGCGTACCGCCCAGAGCGAATAAGCTCTAGATTTTGCCGCATAATCACTATTTAGGACGGGCAGCAGTGGCTAAGCCGCTGGATTGCCCGGCAGCAATCGTTTGGCCTCATCAGTTAACCGTTGTGTTAATACTGGGATGATTTCACCTAGCTTGGGATAGTGCGTCTGCGTCCGTTTCGCTACTTGCGTAATCAATCAGGTATTTGATTTTATCGCCCGTGGCTAACATTACGCTGGGATGAAAAACTCCGCTGGATCGCGTATATTTGTTTTATCTGCATGTCTATATGTTTTACTGGGGATCGTAATGGCTAATGTAATGACGAGTCTGGCTGAGAAAAAACAGTACTTCGACCGTGTGAAGTTAGAAAATTATCGTCAAAGTATGCGTTTGGAAGGCTTAAACAGCACTAATCAAACGTTGCCAACCTCAAAGAACGAAAGGGCTAAACTGAAGCAAAGCCTGATGAATAAATACGCCACCAAAAACCAGCCGAGTTCGCGGTGAACAGCGATAAATACGGTGACGGCCCAGATCCTTATACCTATCCGAACAGTCAGGTGTTAATCAATAAATTCGGTATTACTGATGATGACCAGTTTATTGAGATGGAAAAAGATTTTTCCGAGTTGGCGATTATGGAGATCGAATTTAGCCCACCGCCCTATGACTTACTTTACTGGCGCTCACTGCATCAAGCCTTGTTTGGCGATATTTATCATTGGGCCGGAGAGCTGCGTACCATTGATATCTCCAAAGGCACCAGCCGATTTTGCAATATCAATCGTATTGCCCCTGAAGCTAACCGGCTGTTTAACCAACTGGCACGAGAAAACTATCTGGTTGGCCTGCCCTATGACTCGCTGATTGTAAAACTGGCTGAGTACTACTCTGATCTTAATGTTATCCACCCTTTCCGTGAAGGTAATGGCCGGGCGCAGCGGCTGCTGTTCGAACACATTATTATCAATTGTGGCTTTCAAATCTCCTTCGCTGGCATCAACCCCGATGAATGGATTCAGGCCAATATTGATGGCTACCATTGCCGCTATCAACGCATGACTGCGTTATTCGCCCGCTGTATTAGCTAAACCACACCGAAATTTCTCGCTAAACGTTGTCACAGCCCCCCTACAACTGCCGCGCGTTGCGCCCCTGCCCGCGCGCGTAAACAATACCGTTACGCTGAATAACGAGTATTGACCGCCATGACCAACGCCGAAATCTATCGCCTGATAATGAATCTGATCCGTTTCGGTATCGTGGAACAGGTGGATTTAACCCTTGATCCGCCCAAAGCCCGCGTACGCTGCGGTGAATTACTCACTGACTGGTTGCCGTGGTCGGTGCGCCGCGCCGGAACCGCTAAAACATGGTGGCCGCCGACCGCAGGGGAGCAGGTGATTATTCTGGCCGCTGGCGGCGAGTTATCTGCTGGGGTGATCATTGCCTCTCTATATCAGAAAAGTGCACCCAACATCTGACCACCGCCACCTTAGAAGTAAAGGAAGGCGGCAAAATGACCGGAAATATTCAGCACTCCGGCGGCAGCTTCTCATCCAATGGCGTAGTGGTTGATAGCCACACCCACGGCGGCGTGCAGCGCGGTGGGAGTCACTCGGACGGGCCAAACACATGATCTACTTAGGCATGAATGCCCAGACCGGGCGACGCATTACCGACATGGATCACATCACCCAGTCGATCACCGATATCGTCACCACCCCGATCACCACGCGCTGTATGCGCCGGGGCTATGGCTCGCTGCTGTCTGACCTGATTGACGACCCGCAGAACCCGCTGTTACGGCTAAAAGCTATGTCGGCGGCCTACAGCGCCATCATGCGCTGGGAGCCGCGTGTGGTACTGACCCGCGTGTTATTGGCACAGCCGCAGGCGGGCAAAATGACGCTGGAGCTTCAGGGCCAGCGCACCGATCTGGCTGACAGCTTTAATCTGGCGATCCCCGTTGGAGGCGGTTCATGAGCACTATCGACCTGTCACAGCTACCCGCCCCACTGGCGGTGGAAGCACTGGATTATGAAACCCTGCTCGCTGAACGCAAGGCGGAGCTGATCGCCCTCTATCCCGCTGACGAGCAGGCGGCCATCACCCGCACCTTATCGTTAGAGTCCGAGCCACTGGTCAAGTTATTGCAGGAAAACGCCTACCGTGAACTGGTATTACGCCAGCGGGTTAACGAGGCGGCGCAGGCGGTGATGGTGGCCTATGCCAACGGCAGCGACTTAGACCAGTTGGGGGCGAACAATAACGTTCAACGCCTGATTATCACGCCCGCCGATCCGGATGCCATTCCGCCCGTCGCGGCGGTGATGGGCGGGTAGCTGATGCCTCGGCGCTGAGTCCGTCACCGGCCTGTGTCACTGTCACCGTGCTGGCGCGGGCCGGAAACGGCGAAGCCTCGCCGTAGCTGCTGGAGATTATCCGCACCGCCCTGAATGATGAGGACGTGCGGCCGGTGGCTGACCGTGTCACCGTGCAATCCGCCGCCATTGTCGAATACCAGATTGACGCGGTGCTCTATATCTATCCGGGGCCGGAAGCTGAACCGGTATGTGCTGCCGCGCAGGCCAGATTAGGTGAGGTGCCGGTGCCGTTGCGCCAGTTATGGAGTGCCGACCTGTGCCCGCTACCGTTACTGCCCTATCTGGCGTGGGCGTGGTCGGTTGATCGCTGGGATGAGAGCTGGCCGGAAGCCACCAAACGCGCGGTAGTGAAATCTTCGGCTTACCTACACAAACGCAAGGGCACTATTGGCGCACTGCGGCGCGTGGTGGAGCCGCTCGGCTACCTTATTCGGGTGATTGAGTGGTGGAAAACCAATGAAGCGCCCGGCACTTTTCGGTTGGATGTCGGCGTACTGGAAACCGGCATTACTGACGAAATGTATTTTGAACTGGAGCGGCTGATTGATGGGGCCAAACCGTGCAGCCGCCATCTGGTGGGCCTGTCTATCAATCTGGATGTCTCCGGTGCGATCCCTGTCAGTGTCGCCAGTTACGACGGCGACGAGCTGACCGTTTACCCCTATTTACCTGAAACTATTACTGTGAGCGGCCAGCACTACACCGGCGGCACACTTCATCTTATTGACAGCGTGAGCGTGAACCCATGACCGCAAAATTCTTTGCCATACTGACCCATCTGGGGGCGGCCAAACTGGCGAACGCCACGGCCCTCGGCACCCAACTACAGATCACTCAGATGGCCGTGGGCGACGGTGGTGGCGTATTACCGCTGCCGAACGCCGCACAAACGCAACTGATTGGCGAGAAACGCCGCGCCGCACTGAACTCATTAAGTGTCGATGCGGCCAACAGTAGCCAGATTATCGCCGAACAGGTGATCCCCGAAACGGATGGCGGGTGGTGGATACGTGAAATTGGCTTGCTGGATAAAGACGGTGATTTGGTTGCCATTGCCAACTGTGCCGAAACCTATAAGCCACTGATGCAGGTTGGGTGATGCGGCTAAAAAAGGGGTCGCGACAAATACGGAAGTTGCCACAGGTATCACGATAAATAGCTTAATTACCCCCTCTGCACTAATGAGTCTCTTTAGCAAAAGAGTATTTACCACAAATGATTATATTCGTATTCCGGATGTTCCCGGTGGGCTGATTATCCAGATTGGGCTAATACCGAGCTTACTTCCTTACGTGATTGGAGCACAGGCGTTTACATGGGCGTTACCAATACCTTTCCCAAATAAATTACTTAATGCGAGTTTAACAACCGCATCGACGGCCACACCAAACTCATCGTTTGCAAATCTAGCTCTTAACCCCGCCAATGTCGGGCCAGTGACTCATTTGACGGGTTTTGTGCAAAATCTTCGAACAGATCAGTCCGTGAGTGTTTTTTATATAGCGATAGGATATTAAAATGAAAGCATTATTTAGCCCGACATTAGTGGCATTTATTCCTGAAAATATGGCACAAGATGGTAGTTTTCATGATGATATTACGAAAAGTCTTATCGTGGTGAGTGATGAAGAACAGGCGCTTTATTGGAAACAACCTGCACCCTTCGGCCAAATGCTGGGGGTGGCTGATAATCGTCCGGTGTAGGTCGATATCCCGCCACTATCACCGCCGCCACCCCTGACGGCTGACGAGCTGGCAGCAAAGGCCCGACAGTACCGTGATGATTTTATTGTGGATACTGATCCCATGATGGTGAGTGATTATTCCATTGATGATAAGCCGCTGACGACGCAGCAGCGCGACGAGTTAACCGCCACCCGCGCCACCTATCGCGCATGGCCGACAGTAGAAAACTGGCCATTGATTGAGTTGCCGGAGCTGCCGCAGTGGCTTTTGATTGAAGCGGTGAATCAAGGTTATATCGTTCCCACATGGCCGCTAGCCAGATAAGTCAGTGGGCTTAATATCGTGCGCCACCTCATTGCACTAATAGGGATTGAGGGTTAATGGTGTAAAAGCCACAATAACGACATAACTATCTGTTATTTATAATTAAAATATTACTCACAAAGGAAAGGAAGCTGTGATAATGGTCGATTAGTGACTGGTTTTTTGGTATACCCTATACAGATCATTACATGTCTTTAAGAGATTAAAAAATTATGAACGTTAACGAAGAAAAGCTTTTAAAATCAGGATTTACAAATGCTGAACTACAAAAGATTAAGAATAACGTGGAAAGCTATGGTGGAACCCTTGGGGAAGCCATTCAAGATTTGGCAAATAAATTTAGGGTTGTTCTTTGGATTACATCAGCTTGTCTGATGGTTTTTATCTTCCTCGTGTTATTTTCATCGAAACAAACCGTGGTAGGTGGGGGATTATCTCTTCTGATCGCGGTAGTGATCGTCACTTTCATCCAACCGCCAGTCCTTTCTTATAAGTCATGGCGGTATTGGAGAGGAAATATAAATTAACTGCCATTATTGTCTGTAGCCAGTAAGTCGAAAACTACTTTTGCTTTAATACCGTAGCCCACTATTTTCATTGTTAGTTTTGGCCGACTCATAGTATCTACCTTTCGGTAGTAATCCCGTGGCAACCATTTGAATAATCGCCAGGCTTCTGGTTTTCTTGCCAGCCCGAAGATGCTGTAAACACCTGCACTTAATGTAACTGCGTTATAAAAAGCCAGACCGGATTCTGGTTTAAACCCCATAAATTGAGCAGCCTCCACGACTCCATCAGCAAAAAAACCCTCGGTTTGGTATTGTTCGCCATACAGGCGAGGGATGATTTCTTTTGATAAACCATTAACGCCGTCCATTACAAGTATTGCTCCAGTCAGCATACCAAGAGGCGTCATTGTTGAAATCATTAAAGCGCCGCCGACAATAGCAGCACCGGAAACAACAATATGTACAGCTGAAATAACATACCCGACAATTTTATTATTTTCCCGGACGAACTCCACTTTGGCGTAAAGTTTCGCGGTTTTCAGCCGCAACATCCGGTCCTGCGCCTGAAGGTTTTCCGTCTCCGCTCTCAGACTTTGTATGCAGACCATACACTCTTCGTCCGATGTAGCACGTCGCGCGGCAGCGAACTGTTGCTCAACAACTTCCTTTATTTCCTGAACAAAATTCATCCGGGTCAGACTATCACTAAGGTGGGAAGCGGACAGCGTGTTCGCGATATTAATCAGCTTACGGGCCTCCAGGTTCACCATCGTTTCTGACCAACTTGTAATCCTGCCACCTGACCGCATCCTTGAAAGTAACGTCGCATCCATTTCTTTATCTCCCTGTATTTAGTTACTCATCCGATAATACGGCATTGTGCTCAGGTGTAAACTGCCGTTTTTTTGACCGCATTAAAACTCATGATATTTAAGGCTATTTCCTCTTAGCGTACAAAACCGTTCCATTGGCCCTCAAACCCCAGATCCACATCAGCCAGCATTTCGCGCAAATCCTCGCTGACCTTTTCCAGACTGAGCGAGAACTCAATTTTTCTCGCCTTGCCATCCTTAAAAAACTCGGTGCGGGTTTCACTGATGCCGGTGATCACAAACATGCCGTAGATCCCGCCAGTGCCTTCTATCAGCGGGTAGGCTTTGCCAGTGTAGGCCATGGTGCGCAGTGCGGCCAGCGACACATCGCCGCCGGTCACTTCCGGGTACAATGTCCCGCCGAGGGTAATTTTATCTTCACCGCGGCCAATATATTGATAGCGTGGCGACTTGCCGACCCGACTGTTATTGACGTGCCGGAAGGTGCTCTCCTGCCCCAGATTCTGATAAGGTGCGGTGCGCAGTTCAAACACAAACAACCCGAAAACCATCATCATAATTATTGCTCCCTGTCTGTGAACGTAGAACGGCGGCGGGACTCTTTCTGGCGCTGTAGAGTGGCGATTTTGTCATACAGCATATTGACCAGCTTATTCTCATCTATGTTGGCCGCCTGCTGACCTTGCAGGTTGATGGTGATGTCGTAGCGGTCGCCCTCATGGGTTATCGGGCCACTATTGCGCTGCGCATTGAGCGGCTTTCTCGCCAGCTGTGGAATATCACCGGCCAGTGATAACGAGTCAAAATCATTCGGCGCGATCATCTCCCGCGTGCGGGCCAGCATATCGCTGGCGCTTTGTTGCATGCTGGCCAACAGGCCGGGCTGCGCCGCCGACAGTGCCATCTGTGCATTGGAACCCAGTAGTGCCATTTTCGACTGCAAGCCACCCAGCGCAGAACCGGCTACGCTGGCACTGGTACGCCACGACAACAACGCCGGAGAGACACGCAGCAGGTTAGGCACTAACCGACTGATGCCACCCGATAACCCGCTGAATTTCGGCAGTAATGCACCCAGTCCCCCATTACCGGCCAGTAGCGAGAACCCCAACCACAGGGCCAGCATCGGCCCCAATAATGCCGCCGCCGCCAGCGCCAATCCGCCCAGCGTAATAGTGGCAATTGACAGCGCCGCCACCACTTTCATAATGGTGCCTGCCAGAGAAGAAACAGAGTAAAAGAATTCGGAGAATGAATAGGTTATACTTTAGCCAAGCAAGAGAAGGTTGGAGTTATTATCATGATGTCATGCCCACAATGTGGTGCCGTCACCCGCACCCGTACCAGCAGAATGATAACCGTCAATACCAAAGAGAATTACCACCAGTGCCAAAACCTGCTTTGCAGCTGTACATTCACCACGCTGCAATCAGTCGATAAAATCCTGTCCCACCCCAGCCGTAATAACACCGCCACCCTACCCCGCGATCTGTTTCTGCCGGGGCATCTGGGTGATGATCAGTTTGATTTAGGTTTTTGATACTCAACAGTTTTCAATCAGCCTGCCGCGTGCGGGCTTTTTTGTTTGACTCAGGATCTCTTCTAATGGATTGCTAACCTATTAATCATTACAATCAGTTAAGTGTTAAAACCACTGAGCTGAAGTTAGCATATTAAAAACAAAATGAAATCAGTACGACTTGTGAGTCCACACAATGAGGTGCCTTGCTGAAACCTCTCAGCAAATTCAGTGCGCTGATTATGATTGTCTTTGAAATTTAGAAGGATTACACATTATGTCAAACATGGTTTTTTGCCGTGGGTGCGGTAAAGAAATACATGAATCAGCAAGAGCTTGCCCAAGTTGTGGTGCAACTCAAAAAGTTACGGGCGAGAGAAATCGTATGGTTGCGGCTCTTCTGGCATTTTTTCTTGGCGGATTTGGCGCGCACAAATTTTATCTAGGTAAGATTGGACAAGGGTTCTTATATCTCATTTTTTGCTGGACATTCATTCCCGCGATTATCGCTTTCATTGAATTCATTATTTATCTTTGCAATTCAGATGAAGAGTTTGCCCGAAAATACGGTTAACAAAAATTGGGTGATGAAATCTAGCCACGTATATAGAACCCCGCAATGCGGGGTTTTTTCTTGTCTGGCTCAATACACACTCACTATTAGAACATAGCAAAAGAGCAACAAGAGCTTAAGCTGCAGTCAGCATGTGGACACCATTAAAATAAAATAAATGTATTTCAACAAGTTACGGGCAAGAAAAAGGCCGCTTGCGCGGCCTTTTGTTTCGAGAAATACTCACTCTTTTGGAGTGGCACCCTCTACTCGGCTTTTTAGCTTTTGCCCTGGACGGAAAGTCACCACACGGCGCGCCGTAATAGGAATGTCCTCACCCGTCTTCGGATTACGGCCCGGACGTTGGTTCTTGTCTCGCAGATCAAAATTGCCAAAGCCAGACAGTTTGACCTGTTCGCCATTCTCGAGGGCACGACGTACTTCCTCAAAGAATAACTCGACCAGATCTTTGGCATCTCGTTTGCTAAGCCCTAGCTTTTCAAATAGATGTTCTGACATTTCAGCTTTAGTAAGCGCCATAGGTTCAATCCCTCAAGGATGCTTGGAATCGCTGTTTTAACGCCTCTACACATCTTGCAACGGTAGCGGCGATCTCCTCTTCTTCCAGTGTACGGGCGGTATCCTGCAACACCAGACTAATAGCCAGACTCTTATAACCTTCTGCTACGCCCTTGCCACGGTACACATCAAACAAGTTTACGCCAACTACCTGATTTGCGCCAACTTTCTTACACTCTGCCAAAATATCTTCTGCGGGAACGTTTTCAGCCACCACAACAGCGATATCGCGACGGTTTGCCGGGAAGCGAGAAATCTCGCTGGCCTGAGGCACAGCGCGGTCTGCGAGCTTGTTCCACTGCACTTCGAACACCACAGTTCGACCATTCAGATCCAGCTTACGTTCCAGTTCAGGATGAACTACACCAATGAAACCAATGTGTTCCCCTGATAAATAAATTGCTGCGCTCTGCCCAGGATGCAGTGCAGGATGTGATTCAGCACGGAACTGAACATCGGATAATTTGCCGGTAAGCTCCAGAATTGCCTCCAGATCGCCCTTCAAATCATAGAAGTCGATCGGCTGACGCACCAGATCCCAATGTTCTTCGTAACGGTGCCCTGCAATGACACCCGCCAGCATTACATCCTGTCTAACACCAAGATCTGCTTTAGTATCAGGTACAAAGCGTAAACCGCTTTCAAATAAACGTAGGCGCGATTGTTGACGGTTTTGGTTATAAACCACCGCTGACAGTAGACCGGTCAACAATGACAAGCGCATTGCAGACATATCTACAGAGATCGGGCTTGGTAAGATTAGCGCCTCTTGCTGTGGATGCAGTAGCGCCTGCACTTTGGGGTCAACAAAACTGTAAGTAATTGCTTCTTGATAACCGCGATCCACTAATGCTGTTTTTACCCGCTTCAGCGGTAAGTCAGCTTCGCGGTGTTTGGTCATCACCAGATCAGCTTTAACTGGCACATCAGGAATATTGTTGTAGCCGTAAATACGGGCAACCTCTTCCACCAAATCCTCTTCGATCTCCATATCGAAACGCCAGCTTGGTGCCACTGCCAGCCAGTCAGTGCCAAGCTCAGTCACCTGACAACCAAGGCGACGCAGAATGTCACTCACCTGTGCAGAAGGCACCTGATGGCCGATTAAGCGGTCTAGCTTCTCGCGACGCAGCGTGATAGTCGCGCGTTTTGGCAACGCTTCAGTTGCCGTCACATCAATAACGGGGCCAGCTTCACCGCCACAGATATCAATCAATAGACGAGTTGCGCGCTCAATCGCTTTGTGCTGCAACGCAGGATCAACACCGCGCTCATAACGATGAGAAGCATCGGTATGCAAGCCATGGCGACGCGCACGGCCAGTAATTGACAGTGGATTGAAGAATGCAGACTCCAGCAGCACGTTGCGGGTCTCTTCATTAACACCTGAGTGCTCACCACCAAAGATGCCCGCCATCGCTAGCGGTTTCTGCTGGTCGGCAATCACCAAAGTGTCAGCATTCAGTTTGGCTTTTGTGCCGTCCAAAAGAGTCAGCTCTTCACCTTCGGCCGCCAGACGAACAACAATCCCGCCATCGATGCGATCCAGATCAAACGCATGCATGGGCTGACCTAACTCCAGCAAAACGAAGTTAGTGACGTCAACCACCGGGTCAATTGAACGAATACCGCAACGACGCAACTTCTCACACATCCACAAAGGTGTCGCGGCTTTGACATTGATGCCCTTCACCACACGGCCCAAATAGCGCGGGCAAGCTTGCGGTGCATCTACGCGGATCGGGAAGCTGTCATTGATAGAAGCTACAACCGGACTCATATCCGGTTCAGTTAATGGCAGTTGGTTAACCACCGCCACATCGCGTGCAACACCGATAATACCCAAGCAGTCGGCACGGTTTGGTGTGACACTGATTTCAATGGTTTTATCATCCAGCTTCAGGTATTCCCGCACATCGACACCAATTGGCGCATCCGCAGGTAGTTCGATAATACCATCGTGATCTTCTGAAATTGCCAACTCAGAGAAAGAGCACAGCATCCCTTCTGATGGCTCGCCACGCAGTTTGGCGGCTTTAATTTTGAAATCACCCGGCAGCACGGCACCCACAGTCGCAACCGCCACTTTCAGGCCCTGCCGGCAATTCGCGGCGCCACAAACGATGTCCAGCAAGCGATCGCCGCCCACATCAATTTTGGTCACTCGCAACTTATCAGCGTTGGGATGCTGACCACACTCCACCACGTGGCCAACCACGACACCATTAAATTCGCCGGCAACGGATTCGACACCATCAACCTCTAAGCCAGCCATCGTAATTTGATGGGCTAATGCATCACTGCTAATGGCTGGGTTTACCCATTCGCGCAACCAAAGTTCACTGAATTTCATGAGATATTCCCGCCTTACTTAAACTGTTTGAGGAAACGCAGATCATTTTCGAAGAAGGCACGCAGATCGGTGACACCGTAACGCAGCATGGTTAAACGCTCCATCCCCATACCAAATGCGAAGCCTGAATAGATCTCAGGATCAATACCAACGTTTCTTAATACATTTGGGTGCACCATGCCGCAACCCAACACTTCAAGCCACTTGCCATTCTTGCCCATCACATCCACTTCAGCCGAGGGTTCGGTAAACGGGAAATAAGAGGGACGGAAGCGAATTTGCAGGTCTTCTTCGAAGAAATTACGCAAGAAATCGTGCAGGGTGCCTTTTAAATTGGTGAAGCTGATATCGCGGTCAACAATCAACCCCTCCATCTGATGGAACATCGGTGTGTGTGTTTGATCATAATCATTACGATAAACACGGCCTGGCACGATAATCCGAATCGGTGGTTGCTGGCCTTGCATGGTACGGATCTGCACACCTGAGGTCTGCGTGCGCAGCAGGCGGGTAGCGTCAAACCAGAAAGTATCATGATCAGCACGAGCTGGGTGATGCGCGGGAATATTTAATGCATCGAAATTATGATAGTCATCTTCAATTTCTGGACCAGACTCAACAGAAAAGCCCAGCTCACCAAAAAAAGTTTCGATACGATCGATTGTTCGGGTAACCGGATGCAAGCCACCATTTTCCATACGACGCCCCGGTAACGAGACATCAATGGTTTCGGCTGCCAATCGGGCATTCATAACCGCTGACTCCAGTGTCTCTTTGCGGACATTCAGAGCTTCTTGTACTTCCTGTTTGGCCTGATTAATCACAGCGCCTGCTGCTGGGCGCTCTTCCGCTGGCAGTTCGCGCAACGATGTCATCTGAAGGGTTAAATGGCCTTTCTTGCCTAGATATTCGACGCGTACCAAATCCAACGCGGCAACATCTTGGGCATCTTCTATGGCTGCTTTGGCTTTGGCAACCAGCTCTGCGAGATGTGGCATTGTTTCCTCTTCCTCTGGCCGGTATGGCCCGCTTATAGTGATCTAAATTTAAGTTATATAAATTAGTGTCGTAGAAATTCATGTTCATAGAGAGTAATACTGGCTCCCAGGTCAGGGTAATACCTTGAAGCACAAACAAAAAAGCCTCCACGATGGGAGGCTTTGGCGTTATTTTTCGTTTCAATTCTTACGCACCAGCCTCCTGAAATCAGGCGCTAAAGTAAAAAGAGAAGCGAAAAGTAACGGTATACATCATAACGATGACCTTATTGCTTAAAAAGCTAAAGATTAAAAGAGGGAGACAAGCTCCCTCTTCAATTCTGACTTACGCCAGAGCTACTTTCGCTTTTTCGACCAGTGCAGAGAATGCCACTTTATCGAATACTGCGATGTCAGCCAAGATCTTACGGTCGATTTCAACAGAAGCCTTTTTCAGACCATTGATGAAACGGCTGTAAGACAAGCCATTCTGACGAGCAGCTGCGTTAATACGTGCAATCCACAGTTGGCGAAATTGACGCTTCCGTTGACGGCGGTCACGGTAGGCGTATTGGCCTGCCTTGATTACTGCCTGGAATGCAACACGATAAACGCGCGAACGGGCACCGTAGTAACCTTTCGCCTGCTTTAAAATCTTTTTGTGACGTGCACGAGCTACCACACCACGTTTTACGCGAGCCATGTACTTCTCCTATCGTCTTAATTCAAACCAAAATTACTTATGCGTATGGCAGACATGCTACGACCAAACCTAGATCGTTCTTAGATACCATGCCTTTTGGACGTAAATGACGTTTACGCTTAGTAGCTTTTTTGGTCAAAATATGACGCAGGTTGGCATGCTTACGCTTAAAACCACCGGCACCGGTTTTTTTGAAGCGCTTAGCGGCGCCGCGTACTGTCTTAATCTTTGGCATTGAATATATCCACTTCGCATTGTTAATTACAACGAGCTAGCTAGGCGAACAGATCTCTTGCTGCGCAAGCGCAGGGAGATCTGTTACTTGAATGCCTTACTGTCTCTTCTTAGGTGCGAGCACCATGATCATCTGACGGCCTTCGATACGAGTCGGGAAAGACTCCACAACGGCCAAATCAGAATCCTCAGTCAGATCTTTTTTGACACGGTTAAGAACTTCCATGCCGATCTGCTGGTGCGCCATTTCACGCCCACGGAACCGCAGGGTGATTTTGGCTTTATCGCCATCTTCCAGAAAGCGAATCAGGTTGCGTAGTTTGACCTGATAGTCGCCATCATCGGTACCAGGCCGGAATTTGATCTCCTTAACCTGAATGACTTTTTGCTTCTTCTTCTGTTCTTTTGTCGACTTGCTCTTCTCATAGAGGAATTTGCCGTAATCCATGATACGGCAAACCGGCGGCTCGGCATTCGGACTGATTTCTACTAAATCAACACCAGCTTCCTCAGCTTTTTCAAGAGCTTCATTCAGACTGACAATGCCAATCTGCTCACCATCGACGCCTGTTAAGCGAACTTCTGTGGCGCGAATCTCTTTGTTGATGCGATTAGGACGCGCCGGTTGAACTCGTTTTCCGCCTTTAATACTTTATTCCTCCAGTTGATGAAGACTACGGCTGCGAATTTCTGCTAGCAGCTGGTCTACGACCACGTTGACATCTAAGCTTCCCAAGTCTTTACCGCGGCGGGTACGAACGGCAATCTTGCCTGATTCGACCTCTTTATCGCCACAGACCAACATATATGGAACTCGACGCAACGTATGTTCACGAATTTTAAAGCCAATCTTCTCATTTCTCAAGTCCGCTTTTGCCCTAATTCCTGCATCTTGCAGTTTTTTGGTCACTTGTTGGACATAATCAGACTGGCTATCGGTGATATTCATCACCACGACTTGTACCGGAGCTAACCAGGTTGGGAAGAAGCCCGCATACTCTTCGGTTAAAATACCGATGAAGCGCTCTATTGATCCCAAAATGGCCCGGTGAATCATTACCGGCACCTGGCGATCGTTATTTTCGCCGATGTAAGACGCACTTAAGCGGCCCGGTAATGAGAAATCGAGCTGTACGGTACCACACTGCCACGCACGATCCAAACAATCATGCAAGGTAAATTCAATTTTTGGACCGTAGAACGCCCCTTCCCCCGGCTGATAATCAAACGGAATCCCGTTTTCAGTCAGCGCAGCCGCTAAATCGGATTCGGCGCGGGTCCACTGCTCATCGCTACCAATACGTTTTTCAGGGCGAGTAGAGAGCTTGACCACAATTTTCTCGAAGCCAAAAGTGCTGTACATGTCGTACACCATTTTGATGCAGCTGTTCACTTCGTCGCGAACCTGCTCTTCGGTACAGAAAATATGTGCATCGTCCTGAGTAAAGCCACGGACGCGCATTAAGCCATGGAGTGCACCTGATGGTTCGTTACGGTGGCAGCTACCAAACTCGGCCAAACGCAATGGCAGGTCACGGTATGACTTCAACCCCTGGTTGAAGATCTGCACGTGTCCTGGGCAGTTCATCGGCTTGATGCAGTACTCGCGGTTTTCCGACGATGTGGTGAACATATGCTCAGCATAGTTCTCCCAATGCCCGGTCTTTTCCCACAGTACGCGGTCCATCATAAACGGCCCTTTCACTTCCTGATACTGGTACTCTTTGAGCTTCATACGCACAAAAGTTTCCAGTTCACGGAAGATAGTCCAGCCGTCGTTATGCCAAAACACCATACCGGGTGCTTCTTCCTGCATGTGGTAGAGGTCTAGTTGCTTACCAATCTTACGATGGTCGCGTTTGGCCGCCTCCTCCAGACGTTGCAGATAAGCATTCAGTTGCTTCTTATCACCCCAAGCCGTGCCGTAAATACGTTGCAGCATCTTATTTTTGCTGTCACCACGCCAGTAAGCACCGGAAGTTTTCTGCAATTTAAAGTGATGGCAGAAACGCATATTCGGTACGTGCGGACCACGGCACATATCAACGTACTCTTCATGGTGATATAAACCAGGGCGATCATCGCGGCTGATATTCTCATCGAGAATCGCCACTTTATAATCTTCACCACGAGCAGCAAAAGTGTCGCGGGCTTCTTGCCAGCTAACCTTTTTCTTAATGACGTCATAATCTTTATCGGCAAGTTCATGCATCCGCTTCTCCAGCAGATCCAGGTCTTCCTGCGTCAGGGTACGGTCAATATCAACATCGTAATAGAAACCGTTGTCGATAACTGGGCCGATTGCCATTTTGGTATCTGGCCAAAGTTGCTTGATTGCGTGCCCTAATAAGTGCGCACAAGAGTGGCGGAGAATCTCCAGCCCTTCAGCATCTTTGGTGGTGATAATGGCCAGTTGAGCATCAGATTCGATCAGGTCGCTGGCATCGACTAGTTCGCCATTAACACGGCCAGCTATACAGGCTTTCGCCAAGCCGGGGCCGATATCTAAGGCAACATCAAGTGCAGAAACGGCGTGATCGTAATGACGCTGACTGCCGTCAGGAAGGGTAATAACAGGCATTCTAATTCCTTATCTACAGTGGTGACCCTCACGACAGATCACATGCAAGACGTAATTATTGTTTGATTTCAAAAAGTTGCAGCATCAATTTAACCCACGTTTGTTATATTGGTCCGCAACTGTGTAAACAGTTTAGTTTGTGACGTAGATCATGCCACAAAGGGGATTCATCTTATCATCACTTAATGCAATGACAATATACCTAGCGAATAATCTATTAATACGCCAGTCAAACAGTGATAATGATCGACGACAAAGTTATCATACTTAAACTGCACTACGATCACCGTATATCAACACCGTACAACTGAGGGTCAACTATTGCAGCGACAACCTGTTACATCTTCCAGAATTTTGTCGATTGGTTATGATCCTGAAAATCGCATGCTGGAGATACAGTTCCGTGAACAAGGGATTTATCAATATTTAGGGGTCCCTGAACGCGTTCATCAGAATTTTATGTCTGTGGTTTCGAAAGGTCGTTTTTTTGATGGCGTGATAAAAGGCAAATTTTTGTGCCGTAAAATTGGCTAAATAAAAAATAATCAATTAAAAATATAATCAAATTATGCTGAAACGGTCGCTTCGATGATAAATATGGGCAAAGAAGCCTACCGTTTCAGAGACTTACCGATCTACCTTTCACGTTTTTAAGCCATGAAATAGCGCCATAAATAGGATATCGGCACGACAAACAGCAAAGCAGGTAAGAGATTGACCACCGCGAATATTTTAATTTGCGCGATGCGCAGCCCGACGGCAATCATAATAATCCCACCGCAGGCCGAAAAATCAGCGAAAGCGATATCATCCATATATGGCATGATGAGTTTTGCTAATAAAACCAGTGCGATTTGAATCAGTAATTGCGGAATAGCAATGGCGACCAGTGCAATGCCGAGTGAGATAGAGAATATCAACGCCGTGAAAAAATCCATCAGCGCTTTGACAAATAGCAACTGAAAATCACCGGTTATCCCTTCGGTCAAAGAGCCGACCACCCCCAGCCCACTGGCACAAAACAGCACAATCATTGCCGTGAAACTCTGTGCAAACTCCTGCGGCGGCAAGGTACTGCGTGATGGAATAACCCGCTCCAGCAAGCCACGTGTTTTATTAGCGCCCCACTTTACGCCCTGCTCCAGAGATAATAACTCGCCGACCGCCGTCCCGATAATTAATGCCAAAATGACTGCTGGCATAAAATGGACTTTCACCACCATCACAATACCAATGGAGATAGAAGCCAAAGCAAAAGTTGAGGGTAAGCCCTCTTGCAACCGTTTTGGGACATGGCGGGCCAGCAATACACCGACAATACCGCCCAGAATAATACCTGCGCTGTTAATAAACGGGCCAATCATTCCCTGCTCCTAACCGCTAAAACGCGTTTTACTGAAAAATTATGTCTGTTTTAGAATTAGGAATATTCGATAATAACTAAAAACAAACCGCTGACTGAGGGTGACTCCAGGCGTGAGATAGAGAGGGGCCATAGCCGATATCCTTACTCTTTAGTGTGAAATGTTACTCCAAAGCCGTGCCATCTGTGAAGCACGAAACAGTGTTCCGTTATCATCTCAAGCACAGAATTCGACAATATTTACCTCAGGATACCCCTGCAACAGCAGCCATATCACGGTGTAAAGATGCTTATCACCATCAACAATGATTTACATTATGATCTATTGCTTTTGAGATGCGCTAGGTGTATTGCTATTTCTACAGGATGTGCTCATAATCAATTTCCGTTTCCGTGTAGCAATGGTTACTGGAACGCCGCCCCGATTGTTCACGCAATCGGGGCGTTTTATTTGGCCGTTACCCCTCGGCACTTACGTCAAACCACCGCTCTCCGCGCTTCCCACGGCTTTTCACATAAAAAATCAGACCGCCCCATATAAATACTGAACAATAAAATATTTTTTATCCGTTTTTCTTCCGCATTTTATTGTCTATGATTTGTTCAGTAGTCAACAAAGGGAGAAATATGATGCAAAAGATTGCAGGCGATCTGTCAGAGCTCGAACGCTACTTCCGCCAAACAGATAAGCAATGCTTGGCAAAAATGCCTTGGTTTACCCGCTGGCTCTATATTTCGGTAGATGAAAGGATGAAAATTCTGGATGACTTGCTGCAACCTTATCCAACCAGGCCACAGGATAAGGGATAAGTGGCGCAAGCAGATGGCCACACGCCTATCGTGGGAAGATAAATCTGCGACGATAGCGGTTAAAACGTATTCACGAAGATGAGTGCGTTTTAGCCATATCTATAGCGGCCTGAATAGCTGAACGCGCTTGGGGGCTATTTTTCCAGCAGGTAGAACCCATCATCGCTGCCGCGCTACTGACAATCTCGCTCATAGCGGCCTGGCTGAGCTGGCTCAGCGAGGTGAAGCCGAGTTGCTCCAGCCGAGTCACCACCGTCGGCCCAACCCCTTTCACCGCCAACAGCGCATCACGTTCATTAGCAGTAAATGCCATCCGACTCTCCGATTAAGATAAGTTGCGCCAAACAAAACGACTAATTAGACCAACAGAATGCCATTAGAGCCGTTTTCTAGCCGCACTTTCCGCACTAAAAAACCATAATTCAGGCAATCGATGTGGGTAAAAGCGAATTTCGTAGGTATCTTTCAACGGAGCTAAACGCCAACGCGGGCGCGCCTCACGTTTAGGCTTTAAAAACCGCAAACGACCACGAGCACGGGCCGCTTGTGTATCGAGCACCCATGCCGCAGAAGCCGATAAGGGCTGGCGAGTATATTCATCTTCAACGCTAATATCACAAATGCACAAAACCCGACTCCTTGCCAAAATTGATGCTGAGGTAATTATTCTAGATCTGTGGCATTGAACCAACTGTTGGCGGCAGGGTATTTGATCTGTATCACAAATACCCTGCTGACTTGAAGCCCAATGACTTTGGGTAATACCCTGCTCACTTGAATCCACCGCCGCGTTATCTGCACTCCGTCAATCCGGTATAGCCTTTTACACAACCTATCGCGTAGAGTGGCTAGATAAGTAATAATACCCTGTGCTGGGTTATTTACCTGATGCGCGCATAATTGTCTGATAAGCATTACTTTCATCGGGCGCGTTTGATGCTATTTTCGGAGCAAGAGTGATGCAGAGTATTTTCGAACTATTTAAGGCCATTGGCTTAGGCCTGGTATTGCTGCTGCCATTGGCAAACCCATTGACAACAGTGGCTCTCTTGCTCGGTTTATCCGGCAATATGACCAGTGAAGAGCGTAATCAGCAGTCGAAGATGGCATCAATTTATGTCTTCTTTATTATGACCATTGCTTACTACGCCGGTCAGGTCGTCATGAATACCTTTGGTATTTCTATTCCCGGTCTGCGAATTGCAGGTGGATTGATTGTGGCATTTATCGGCTTTCGTATGCTTTTTCCACAACAATCGGCCGAAGATACACAATTAGAAGCCAAATCGCAGGATTTGAAGAAACGGAAATCTATCAATATTGCCTTTGTGCCGCTGGCCATGCCGAGTACTGCAGGGCCGGGGACTATCGCCATGATCATCAGCTCTGCCGCCTCAATGAAAGGGCACACTATGTTCAGTCCATGGGTGGTCACTGTCGCACCGGTGCTGATTTTTCTTTCTGTCTCACTCATTCTATGGGGTTCACTGCTCAGTTCCGGTGCCATTATGCGCTGGGTCGGCAAAAGTGGCATTGAAGCTATTTCGCGCCTGATGGGATTCTTGCTAGTGTGTATGGGGGTACAATTTATTATCAATGGCGTGCTGGATATTATCGCTACCTACCAGCCAGCGATGGCATAGACAAATTGTAAGATTGAAGAGAGAAACGCTAGCCGATGTTGATACTGCCAGATGTTGTTACGACAAGAGATTGCTACGGTAATAAAATACCGCGCCTATAAACGACATCGGTTAGCGTTTTAATATTATTCTGTCATCGCCCGGTAAGCGGTATCCACTTTCCACAAATAACGTGGTGCTTGCGCGGCCGGATGCTTCTTTTGTATATGCTGATAAAACTCGTTCGGGCTAAGACTATTAATCTTATTCACTGCCAGGCGCTTATCTGATGAGAAGGTCCGCAGCATGGCACCCGCGCCATTGGCATAAGAGACGATAGTGGCATAACGCAAGGTTTGCGGATCACTGATCCCCGCTAACTGTTGGTTCTGCAAAATATTGATATAAGCGGTGCCAATATCAATATTCTTCACCGGATCTTTTAACTCACCTGAACTTGGTTGACCATTGCGCCCCTTCATCCGGTACGCATCACGGCCCGCGGTAGAAGCTTTAATCTGCATCAAACCCACCGCATTTGAGGTGCTCACCACCTCAGGATTGTAACCAGACTCCACTTGGATAATCGCTTTAATCAAAGTTTCATCAACGCCGTAATGGCTGGCAGCTTGTTTAATAACATCGCTATAAGCGACAGTACTTGAACCTGCGCTGCTTTTCGGTGCGTTAAGAAAACCACCCGGTGGCGCTTTCTTCAGCCAACCGTTATTCGCTTGCGGTGGCGGAGTTTGTTTAGCACACCCCGCCAGCAATAAAATTGCCATTAGGCAACCGACTTTTGGATTCACAGTATTCCCCGTGCTGATAAGCCATTTTGTAGCATATACAAGTTGTCACCTCACCCAAATAGATTTTTTGGCCTAGTTTGACCATTATCAACATAATGATCAGGCTATATTCAGTAACTATCCGTAAGTTTTAGTTTATTGTATGGCAAGGCTTGACTTGGTCGCCAATGATATTGATAATCATTTTCATTTGAGAAAAGGGAACATCGCCATGTTTAGTAAGCAAAAAATACCCTACCTGCCCTCCATTAGCCACTCTACACCGCGTTTTTTACGTGTTATCACCTTGTTGACCTTTGTTGCATTTTCATCACTGATTAGCACCTCGGCGTTGGCTGAAAATAAGCCCAATGACCCGGAAAAAAAATTCAAAGTTGTGACGACCTTCACAATCATTCAGGATATCGCGCAAAATGTCGCCGGTGATGCTGCCGTGGTCGAGTCGATAACCAAACCTGGCGCAGAAATTCACGACTATCAACCCACGCCACGGGATATCGTAAAAGCACAGTCTGCGGACTTGATTCTCTGGAATGGCATGAATCTGGAGCGCTGGTTTGAACGTTTTTTCGAAAATATTAAAGATGTTCCGTCAGCAGTGGTGACCAATGGCATCACCCCCCTACCTATCCGTGAAGGGCCATATGAGGGCATCGCTAATCCACATGCCTGGATGTCGCCATCTAACGCACTTATTTATATCGAGAATATCCGCAAGGCGCTGGTAGAGCACGACCCCGCCCATGCTGAAACCTATAATCGCAATGCCAAAGCCTACGCCGAGAAAATCGCCGCTCTGGATGCCCCGCTCCGGGAGCGTCTGTCGCGCATTCCAGCGGAGCTGCGTTGGTTGGTCACCAGTGAAGGGGCATTTAGCTATTTAGCCAAAGATTATGGTTTTAAAGAGGTCTATTTATGGCCAATCAATGCCGATGAACAAGGCACGCCACAGCAAGTACGTCGTGTTATTGACACTATGCGTGCCAATAAAATCCCCGTGATATTCAGTGAGAGCACCATTTCCGACAAACCAGCGAAACAAGTGAGCAAAGAGACTGGTGCGCAATATGGCGGGGTGTTATATGTTGACTCTCTATCAAATGAAAAAGGCCCGGTCCCGACCTATATCGACCTGATTAACACCACCGTGCAAACTATTGCGAAAGGATTTGGCCAATGAGCAATGCGGTTTTTGTCCGCCCTGAGCTGATGGTGGATAATGTCACTGTCACCTATAACAATGGGCATACTGCTATTTATGACGCCAGTTTTTCGCTCACTGGCGGAACTATCTGTGCGCTGGTCGGGGTCAATGGCAGTGGTAAATCGACCCTGTTTAAAAGCATCATGGGGCTAGTTAAACCCAGTGTCGGCAAAGTGGAACTTAGCAACAAACCGGTCAGCCACGCCTTGAAGCAAAATACCATCGCCTACGTACCACAAACTGAAGATGTGGACTGGAACTTCCCCGTCTTAGTCGAAGACGTGGTAATGATGGGGCGTTACGGGAAGATGAACTTTCTGCGCATCCCCAGCCGCGCAGATAAAACCATTGTTAATCAGGCCATTGAGCGAGTCGGCTTAACTGAGTTGCGGTCACGGCAAATTGGCGAACTCTCTGGTGGGCAGAAAAAACGGGTCTTTTTGGCCCGCGCCCTGGCCCAGCAAGGTTCGGTATTGCTGCTGGATGAGCCTTTTACCGGTGTTGACGTCAAAACGGAAAACGCGATTATTGATTTGCTACGAGCGCTGCGCGATGAGGGCCACCTGATTCTGGTTTCAACCCATAACCTCGGCAGCGTGCCGGAGTTTTGTGACCATGTGATTCTAATTAATCAGACGGTACTGGCCGCCGGCCCCACCGAATCCACCTTTACCCAGAAGAATCTCGAAATGACCTTTGGCGGTGTTTTGCGCCATATCAACCTGTCGGGTAGTGCGCTGCATGACGATAATGATCCCCGCACGGTCACCGTTATCACTGATGATGAGCGCCCGGCGGTGTTCTATGGTCACACCAAAAATGACCCGCCGGCGCAGAGCCAGTCGAAGGAGGATAATCCCTGATGCTGGAACTGTTGCTGCAACCCTTTAACTACAATTACATGGTGAAGGCTATCTGGGTTAGCGCGATTGTCGGCGCTGCCTGCGCATTTCTATCGGCCTATCTGATGCTGAAAGGCTGGTCGCTGATGGGGGATGCGCTATCGCACTCCGTGGTCCCCGGTGTTGCCGGGGCCTATGCCCTTGGCCTGCCCTATGCTGCGGGCGCATTCTTTACCGGTATGCTGGCAGCCCTGGCCATGACACTCGTCCGCCATATCACTCGCCTGCGTGAAGATGCCATCATCGGTTTTATTTTCTCCACCTTTTTTGCCGTGGGGCTATTAATTGTTTCGCTCAACCCCACCTCCGTCAATGTGCAGTCGATCATTTTCGGCAATATTTTGGGGATAGCCGATGAAGATGTGTTGCAGGTAGAGATCATTATTTTGGTCTCCTTGGTGATTTTATGTCTGATCTGGAAAGATTTGCTGGCGGTGTTTTTCGATGAAAGCCACGCCATGTCGATAGGCCTATCACCACTGCGCTTGAAAATTCTGTTTTTCACCCTGCTCAGTGCCTGCACCGTCGCGGCCTTGCAGACCGTGGGCGCAATTTTAGTGATTGCCATGGTGGTGACGCCGGGGGCGACCGCCTACCTACTTACCGACCGTTTTGGCCGTCTACTGATCATCGCCATCGCCATTGGTGCTTTTACCAGTGCCTTCGGTGCCTATCTCAGCTTCTATCTGGATGGTGCAACGGGTGGCGTGATTGTGACCTTGCAAACCGTGGTCTTCCTGCTGGCCTTTATCTTTGCGCCTAAACATGGATTGTTGGCCACGCGCTATCGTTCGCGCCAAAAGCGTCGCCATCCGTTGCCGCAGCTGCCGGAGGATAGTGTATGAATACCTTATTCACGCTGATCAGCGAACCCTTCGCTTACCCCTTTATGCAGCGGGCAATCGTTGCGGCTATCATTACCGGCGTGGTATGCGCGGTGCTATCTTGCTATCTGGTATTAAAAGGCTGGTCATTGATGGGGGATGCCATCTCTCATGCCGTGTTACCGGGGATAGTGCTGGCCTTTTGGCTCGGTATTCCCCTGGTGATCGGCGCTTTTGTCTCAGGGATATTCTGTGCTGTCGCCACCGGCTATTTAAAAGAGCATAGCCGAGTGAAAGAGGATACCGTGATGGGAATTGTGTTCTCCGGCATGTTTGCGTTTGGTTTAGTGATGTTCTCCCGCATAGATACTGACCAGCACCTCAGCCACATTTTATTCGGTAATATGCTGGGTATTTCACTGGCGGAACTGAAACAAACCTTGTGGATCGCCGGCTTCACCCTGCTAGTGGTGCTGCTCAAACGTAAGGACTTGATGCTCTACTGCTTTGATCCTAACCATGCCCGCGTGATTGGGCTGCCGGTCAAGCTTTTGCATTATGGTCTGCTTTGCCTACTGGCATTGACTATTGTGGCATCATTGCAGGCGGTGGGGGTTATTTTGGTTATCGCCATGCTGATAGCCCCCGGCATCATCGCCTTTATGCTCTGCCGCAGTTTCGATCGGATGTTGATAGTTGCCACCCTGGTCTCTGTCGTCGCTTGCGTATTAGGTACGCTAATAAGCTTCCATATTGATGGTGCTACCGGCCCCTGCATCGTAATCATTCAGGCACTATTCTTTGTCTTCGCCCTCATCTACAGCCATGTGAAACCCATGCAGGGTCGCCAGATAACACCGCAGACCAAAAACGCACAGGCCAACGCCGACAGTGCTAAAAACACGCCAAAAAGTCATCTGCTATAATCAGTGCACGCGTGATAAATAAGCCGTAGTTTTTACGGCTTATTCACGACTTTTAACGATGCATCTGGTCTGGTTCTGCCGTGACGTTTTTATCGTCATGGTGGCGGTCATCAGTACGAAAAATAATATGTCACTATTTGGCAGCAGAATCAGTCTTTTGTTTGATCTCTCGTGGGTATCCCTGTGCGCTAGCGCTTGTTTTTTATACAGCAAAGAAGCTAACCTAATGATATCTACCCAAAGTCATAAGCGTTGCAGGTCGGCGGCAAGTGAAGGTCACTAACCGCCCTGCGACTCAGTTCAAAGGATATAACTGGCAAGCTGATAGGGGGTGAATCATGTGGCAAGCTGTAAATCGTCTGTTAGGTGAATACCTAGGCCCGGCTGAAATTCGGGAAAGAACTGAATTACCGGGTGGGGATATCCACGAAGCCTGGCGTCTCAGTTATGGTGAAGCCGAGGTTTTCGTAAAATGTGATGCCCGTGAGATGCTGCCGATATTTACCGCTGAAGCCGATCAGCTCTCCTTATTAGCCCGCAGTAAAACCGTCCAGGTGCCGGAAGTCTATGGTGTGGGCAGTGATCGTGATTACAGCTTCCTGCTGCTCGAATATATCCCTCTAAAGCCCCTTGATGCCCACAATGCCTACTGTTTAGGCCAACAATTGGCGCATTTACATCAATGGAGTGAGCAACTGCAATTTGGGTTAGATTTTGATAATGACCTGGCCACAACCCCGCAACCCAATAGCTGGCAACGCCGTTGGGCGCAATTTTTTGCTGAGCAGCGTATTGGTTGGCAACTACAATTAGCCGCCGAAAAAGGGATGTCGTTTGGTGATATTGACCAGATAACCGACCTTGTTCACGACCGCTTACAGAGCCACCAGCCGCAACCCTCTTTGCTACATGGCGATTTATGGCCCGCTAACTGTGCCGCCAGCGCTAATGGGCCGGTGATTTTTGATCCCGCCTGCTACTGGGGTGATCGGGAGTGTGATCTCTCGATGCTGCCACTCTACCCCACTTTACCCGCACAAATTTACGATGGTTATCAGAGTGTTTGGCCACTGCCCAGCGATTTTATTGAGCGGCAGCCAATCTATCAGCTCTATTACTTATTAAATCGCAGTAACTTATTTGGTGGCCAACACTGGCTTAATGCGCAAAAAGCCGTTGACCAATTGCTGCATCCCGAACATTTCTAATCCTCAGCAGATAAAAAAACAGCACCCCAAAAGTTGGCAGTTCAACCAGTCAGGGTGTTTTTTTATGCCCGGCACTTGAATTGATACCGTCGAGGATATGAAAGTCCTGTTCGACCAAATCCCGCTGGATAAGATGTCAGTCTCAATGATCATGAATGTTTAGCACTATTGCGGCTTTTCTCTCTAATAACAGCTTATCCCTGTGCCATCAATCCCAATAGCTTAATGACAAAATAGGCCACCACACCAGTCACCAGCGGCAGGATATAGAGGGTAAAAAACTGCAAGAAAATAGTGTGGTGCGGTAAGACTATCCTCTCTTCCAACTGTTCACGGCTGCGCCCTTCACTGCCTTTGGCCTGCTCTAAAATCAGCTGATCTTCAATGCCCTCACGAATATGCCGCACTTGCCGCGACATCCGCGCCCCTGACGCCTGCAACGACAGACCGACGAAAATCAACATATAAATGATAAAAAACATAATGTTAGCGGCAGAAAAACCCTGATCGAAATCGGGCACGGGTGAGTTGAACCAGAAGATATCCAGGAAAGTGGTATTAAAGCGGATCATATCGGTCATGACATGGATAAAATCCAGCATCACCGCATTAATCCCGGTACTGTTTTGGCTATATTGATAGGCAAAATTGATAATTGAAATCAACGTTGACAGCAGTGCTGGAATAAAAACGAGCCATCCTGCAATCCGTTTGATAACAGCGACGCGCCCAGCCTGTTGATAGGTCATGACTTCTCCTTGTAAATACCACAACTTATGTAGATTTAGTTTACCTGCTACATTCACTCTTTGTGCAAAATTTTTGTTGTGATCTCCATGGTTAACTCAAATTCACCGTCGGTTCCGTTGACGCAAGATGATTAAGTTAATGCTAAAGTATTCAGCTGATAGCTAAAAACCAACAGGAGTGATGATTAATGGCGACCCCTCATCCGATTAAGGCCGCAATCTTTGATATGGACGGCCTGCTGATTGACTCAGAACCTTTATGGTTACAGGCTGAACTTGATATTTTCACCTCACTCGGGCTGGACACCTCCTCGCGAGATTCACTGCCCGACACCCTTGGTCTGCGTATCGATTTGGTGGTGAAACTTTGGTATCAAACCCGGCCATGGCAGGGGCCGAGTCAGGCGGAGGTGTGCAAACGTATTATTGCCCGCGCAATAGACCTGGTGGAGGAGACGCGCCCGGTGTTACCCGGTGTCGAATATGCGCTGGAGCTTTGTCGCCAACAAGGGCTGAAAATTGGCCTGGCCTCCGCCTCACCGCTACATATGCAAAAACGCGTGCTCGCCATGCTCGGCGTTGAACACTATTTTGACTGTTTAGTGTCCGCAGAGTACCTGCCCTACAGCAAACCGCACCCCGAGGTCTATCTGAATGCGGCGGCGGATCTGGCTATTGACCCGCTACAATGTGTCACGCTAGAAGATTCAGTCAACGGTATGATTGCCACCAAAGCAGCACGGATGCGCTCTATTGTGATCCCATCACCGGAGTACCGCGCAGACCCACGCTGGGCATTGGCGGATATTCAATTGGCATCACTCGAGCAATTGCGCCAGGAGGATATTTCGTAGCTGAGGAGAGTTTGTCGCTGAAGAGGAGTAGAATCCTGGTGATAAGGGGCGGTTAAAGTCGATGCTCAACCGCCCAATAGATTTTAAAGGAAATCATCCCGCTTAGGGGTAAAGGTGTCGATCAAAATACTGTTATCCTCCAACGATACCGCGCCATGCATCTCATTTTTCACCGCACGATACGCATCGCCAGCTTTCAATATGCGCTTCTGCCCCTCAATTTCCACTTCAAAACTGCCTGCGGCAACATAAGCAATTTGGTCATGAATATCATGTTTGTGCGCCACGCCAATCGCCCCTTTGTCAAAGTGAACGCAGACCATCATCAGCTCATCACTCCAGGTCATGACTTTGCGTTTAATGCCATTGCCTAGCTCTTCCCATGGCGTTTCATCATTAATAAAGAACATCTTCATTGTTTCTCCTCATTATTATGCAGAATAGATTTAGCTGTACCGTCGTCACTGTTTTACGCTGGTTTTGACTCATTCTACGGGCAATCTCCATAGTTTGACCATAATTAATCCAAAAATCATGACGCCCCTCAAAAAATAATAAAACATCATTTCATTTTTATTGAATTAACTTCCCGCAAACACTATCATCAGCGAATCAAAAGAAACACTCGGTCAGAAGTCAGATCCGCGCAGGTTGTAAGGCACCATTTTCGGCATCATGCGCACTCTCTACTTTTGCCGTGCTATCTGACTTGGGTGATACCCATTCAAGATGATGTTCTGAAAGATAGGCTCTACCAACCAAAGCCGTCCTTTTGGCGGTTTTCTCCCCAATATTGAAATCGCGGCAATCTTTGACCGCCTTGAGAGAGATGTTAGCTATGATTTTAGATTCCTTTGAATTGAAAGGTAAAATTGCACTGGTTACTGGCTGTGATACCGGTTTGGGCCAAGGCATGGCGATCGGTTTAGCCGAAGCAGGTTGCGATATCGTGGGTATCAACATTGTTGAGCCAAAAGAGACGATTGAAAAAGTGACTGCATTAGGTCGCCGCTTCTTGAGCCTGACTGCGGATCTGAGCAAAATTGATGGCATTCCAGCCCTGTTAGAGCGTGCTGTCGCTGAATTTGGCCAAATCGATATTCTGGTCAATAACGCCGGTATCATCCGTCGTGAAGATGCGATCAACTTCAGCGAAAAAGACTGGGATGATGTGATGAATGTGAACATCAAAACCGTGTTCTTTATGTCTCAGGCGGTTGCCAAACAATTCATCAAACAGGGTCATGGCGGCAAAATCATTAACGTTGCCTCAATGCTCTCTTATCAAGGTGGCATCCGTGTGCCGTCTTACACCGCATCGAAAAGCGCCGTGATGGGTGTCACCCGTCTGTTAGCTAACGAGTGGGCAAAACACGGCATCAATGTGAACGCGGTAGCGCCTGGCTATATGGCGACCAACAACACTCAGCAGTTGCGTAAAGATGAAGAGCGCAGCAAAGAGATCCTTGACCGTATCCCGGCTGGTCGTTGGGGCTTGCCTGATGATCTGAAAGGTCCAGTGGTCTTCCTGGCCTCCAAAGCATCCGACTATATCAGTGGTTACACTATCGCTGTTGATGGCGGCTGGCTGGCGCGCTAAACCAAGAATCATGACCAATTTGAGTTAAGTTCTATTTCTTTAGGTTATTCGCCAGAATTCGACTCAAAATTGTTTAAAGGCACAACTTAGGTTGTGCCTTTTTTATTACTTATTTATCAAATAGTTAACAAATTAGATTCTCAAAAAAACCGCATCAAAAGTGCAAAAATAAAAAATTCAAAACAACGTTCCGACTCCGATCACACTTTTGTCATTCGCTCAATGACTCGCCAGTAAATACAAATATAATAGATTGAAACGATGTTTCTATTTATAAGGAACCTTAAACCGGTTCCGTCCTAACGTTTCGATGATGGGGTTAAGGTGATGGAGTTTGTCGGCAACATTAAAAACAGTGACGCAACCATGATTAACTGGCTCAGCGCTATTCGCAGCTATGTTGATTTAGTCCAATCTGTTGGCCACAGCAATCAAAATCCAACCCCACTGATGGCTGATGGTTTTGATGTGCTGACTCATCAACCAGTCGTATGGGAATTCCCAGATGGTCACAATACCCCAATATCTAATTTTGCCAGTCAGCAAAACTGGCTACGGACATTAGATGCGCTGAGTCTGGTGACTCAGGACCCGCAATACCATCAGCAAGCCCGGGTGCAAAGCAGCTATTTTATGCAGCGCGGCGTGCATGAGCAGAGCGGACTATTTTATTGGGGCGGACACCGTTTCCTGAATCTGGATTCGTTGAACACTGAAGGGCCAGAATCGAAAGCGCAAGTCCACGAGCTGAAGCATCATCTACCCTATTACAATTTGCTGATCACTATTGATCGGGAAAAAACACTGAATTTCTTGCAGGGTTTTTGGCACGCCCATGTGGAAGATTGGCAAACCCTGGATTTGGGCCGCCATGGTAGCTACGACAAGCAGCGCGACCCACATGTATTCACTCATGCCCGTCACGATGTGGTTAACCCTGCGGAGCTGCCGCGCCTACCAGAGACCAAGGGCTTGACCTTTGTGAATGCCGGCACCGATTTGATTTACGCTGCCTATAAGTATGCCGAGTACACCGGTGATATCGCCGCAACGGCATGGGGCAAACACCTATACCGCCAATATGTTTTAGCCCGCCATCCTGAAACAGGTCTGCCGGTTTATCAGTTCAGCTCACCACAGCAGCGCCGCCCACTGCCGGCCGATGACAACCAGACCCAATCTTGGTATGGCGATCGTGCCAAGCGCCAGTTTGGCCCTGAATTTGGTGAGATAGCCCGTGAAGCCAATGTCCTGTTCCGCGACATGCGCCCACTGCTGATTGATAACCCATTGGCGATGCTGGATATTCTGCGCCAACAACCGGATACCGAAGTACTACAATGGGTGATTGACGGGCTAAAAAATTACTATCGTTTCGCTTATGACGTTGAGAGCAATACATTGCGTCCGTTATGGAACGATGGTCAGGACATGAGCGGCTATGTTTTGCAACGTGATGGCTACTATGGCGCAAAAGGGACGGTCATCTCGCCCTTCCCATTAGAGGTTGATTACCTGCTGCCGCTAGTCCGGGCCTGGCGCTTAAGTGAAGATGAAGAACTGTTGGATTTGATTGGCGTATTACTGCACCGCTGGCAGTTGGCTGAATTAAATAAGCCAAAACGCCAGGCGACACTAATTGCCGGTCAAAAACCTAAAGCAACACCCTATCTGCTGCTGGCCTTAACTGAACTGGCGGAACATTGCCAATGTGCTCGACTATTTGAATTAGCCTGGCAAGTGGGGGACGACCTATTTACGCAACATTACCACCGTGGTCTGTTTGTTGAATCGGCGCAACACCGTTATTTCCGTCTCGACAATCCGATTGCATTAGCAATATTGACCTTAATTGCCGCCAAACAGAATAAATTGGCAGCGATACCTCAATTTATTACCAATGGTGGTTACATCCATGGAGATTATCGAGTGAACGGGGAAAGCCGCACTTTATATGATATCGACTTTATTTATCCGACGCTTTTGAATCAGTAGTTTTATTTATCTTTCATGTTATTAAAAATAGGTAAGCATTATGAATGAAAACAGAATGCTGGGGTTAGCCTATTTATCACCTTATATACTTGGGTTGATAATATTTACGGCTTTCCCCTTTGTATCATCTTTCTTTCTCAGTTTTACTGAGTATGACTTAATGAACCCTCCCGTTTTTAACGGGATCGAGAATTATCGTCATATGCTGCTGGAAGATGATTTATTCTGGAAATCCATGGGCGTAACATTCGCTTATGTATTTCTGACTATTCCTTTAAAACTGGCATTTGCCCTGGGGATCGCTTTTGTACTGAACTTTAAATTACGTGGTATCGGCCTCTTCCGTACTGCTTTCTATATTCCATCTATCCTCGGCAGCAGCGTTGCAATTGCCGTGTTATGGCGTGCTCTCTTTGCCATCGATGGCCTGTTAAACAGTTTTATCGGTGTGCTCGGATTTGATGCCATCAACTGGTTGGGAGAACCAGCGCTGGCGCTGACATCCGTCACATTACTGCGTGTTTGGCAGTTCGGTTCGGCCATGGTTATCTTCCTGGCTGCATTGCAGAACGTGCCGCAATCACAGTATGAAGCCGCCATGATTGATGGTGCCTCTAAATGGCAAATGTTTATGAAAGTGACTGTGCCACTGATCACGCCAGTTATTTTCTTTAACTTTATTATGCAAACCACGCAGGCATTCCAAGAGTTTACTGCGCCGTACGTTATTACTGACGGCGGACCGACCCACTACACCTATTTATTCTCGCTCTATATCTATGATACAGCGTTTAAATACTTTGATATGGGATACGGTGCTGCGCTGGCCTGGATACTCTTCCTGGTAGTCGCCCTCTTCGCCTCAATTGCATTTAAATCATCTAAATATTGGGTCTTCTACTCCGCCGATAAAGGAGGAAAAAATGACTGACGTACAACACACTTCCAACCAGAAGAAATTAGCTCTGGCGCAGGAACTTGCTGATGCGGAAATTAACCGTACGCTACGTAAAGCAAAAGTCAGTGCCGCTTTCCGCTATATCATTTTGATTATTGTCGGACTGATGATGCTTTATCCACTGCTGTGGATGTTCTCTGCGGCATTTAAACCTAATAATGAGATCTTCACCACATTAGGATTATGGCCAGAACACCCAACTCGCGATGGTTTCGTGAATGGCTGGAAAACCGGTACTGAATATAACTTCGGTCATTACATGCTTAACACCTTTAAGTTTGTTATCCCGAAAGTCATTTTGACCATTATCTCCTCCACTATCGTGGCGTATGGTTTTGCACGCTTCGAGATCCCATGGAAGAAATTCTGGTTCGCAACATTAATTACCACCATGTTGCTGCCAAGTACCGTGTTATTAATTCCGCAATACATCATGTTCCGCGAAATGGGCATGTTGAATAGCTACTTGCCACTCTATTTACCGACGGCCTTCGCCACTCAAGGGTTCTTCGTCTTCATGTTGGTGCAATTCCTGCGTGGTGTGCCGCGTGATATGGAAGAAGCCGCGCAAATCGACGGTTGTAACTCCCTACAGGTGCTGTGGTATGTGGTGGTGCCAATCTTGAAACCGGCCATTATCTCTGTCGCCCTGTTCCAGTTTATGTGGTCAATGAACGACTTTATCGGCCCACTGATTTATGTCTACAGCGTCGATAAGTACCCGATAGCGCTGGCTTTGAAGATGTCAATTGACGTCACCGAAGGCGCACCGTGGAACGAAATTCTGGCAATGGCAAGCATCTCCATTCTGCCGTCCATCATTGTTTTCTTCCTGGCTCAACGCTACTTCGTGCAAGGCGTAACCAGCAGCGGAATTAAAGGTTAATAGAGGATTTATCATGGCTGAAGTCATTTTCAATAAATTAGGTAAAGTTTACTCCAACGGTTTCCGCGCGGTTCATGGCATTGATCTGAAGATCCATGATGGCGAATTTATGGTGATTGTTGGTCCATCAGGCTGTGCTAAATCCACCACCCTGCGCATGTTGGCAGGTCTGGAAACCATCAGTGATGGCGAAGTGCGCATTGGTGATCGGGTCGTCAATAATCTGGCACCGAAATCACGCGGTATCGCTATGGTGTTCCAGAACTATGCGCTATATCCGCATATGACGGTAAAAGAGAATCTGGCCTTTGGCCTGAAGCTGAGCAAACTGCCAAAAGATCAAATCGAAACACAAGTTGCAGAAGCGGCAAAAATTCTGGAACTGGAAGATTTGTTAGATCGCCTGCCACGTCAGTTATCTGGTGGTCAAGCGCAGCGTGTGGCAGTAGGCCGGGCGATTGTGAAAAAACCAGATGTGTTCTTGTTCGATGAACCCTTATCAAACCTGGATGCCAAACTGCGTGCTTCCATGCGCATCCGCATCTCAGATTTACATAAGCAATTGAAAAAAAGCGGGAAAGCAGCAACCACCGTTTATGTGACCCATGACCAGACTGAAGCCATGACCATGGGCGATCGGATCTGTGTCATGAAACTGGGCCATATCATGCAAGTTGATACCCCAGATAATCTCTACCACTTCCCAACCAATATGTTTGTTGCCGGTTTTATCGGCGCGCCGGAAATGAATATCAAACCGAGCACCCTGGTAGAAAAAGAGGGCCAAATTGGTCTGACTGTCGGCCAATACACCTTGGTACTTAATGAGAAGCAACAAGCTAAAGTCGCCGCCTTTGCGGGTGAAAAAGTGTTCTTTGGTGTTCGTCCAGAATTTATTCGCATGTCAACACAACCGATGGCCAATAACCACTCGCAAGGTGAATTGGTACGGATGGAGAACATGGGGCATGAATTCTTTATGTACATCAAGGTTGACGACTTTGAATTAACTTGTCGTCTACCGTCTGATGAAGCACGGCCAATTATTGAAAATGGCCTGCATCGCACCGTGTACTTCCAGTTTGATATGGATAAATGCCATATCTTTGATGCAAAAACAGAAAAAAATATCTCTCTTTAACAGGAGCAGTACCCAATGAAAAAAGCGATCCTACACACGCTAATAGCATCCACTCTGGCTTTATTATCACATCAGGCTTTTGCACAGGATGAAGTTAACCTGCGTATGTCATGGTGGGGGGGCAATGGCCGCCATCAAATGACACTTAAAGCTCTGGAAGAGTTCCACAAACAGCACCCGAATATTAATGTTAAAGCTGAATATACCGGTTGGGATGGCCATCTTTCCCGTCTGACCACCCAAATTGCCGGTGGGACTGAACCCGATGTTATGCAAACTAACTGGAACTGGCTGCCCATCTTCTCCAAAGACGGCACTGGCTTCTTTGATTTGAATAAAGTATCGAAACAGTTAGATTTGACTCAGTTTGATCCAAAAGAGCTGCAACAAACCACGGTTAATGGCAAATTAAACGGTATTCCAATTTCAGTTACTGCGCGTATTTTCTATTTCAATGATGCGACATGGGCTAAATCGGGTTTAGAGTATCCAAAAACGTGGGATGAATTACTTAACGCCGGTAAAGTATTCCAGGAAAAATTGGGTGAGCAATACTACCCTATCGTATTAGAGCACCAGGATACTCTGGCATTAATTCGCTCTTATATGACACAAAAATACAACACACCAACTATTGACGAAGCCAATAAGAAATTTGCTTATACACCAGAACAGTGGGTTGAGTTCTTTACTATGTATAAGAAAATGGTTGATAGCCATGTCATGCCATCCACTAAATACTATGCATCATTCGGCAAGAGTAATATGTACGAAATGAAGCCATGGATTAATGGTGAATGGGGTGGTACTTATATGTGGAACTCCACCATTACTAAATATTCCGATAACCTGACCAAACCAGCAAAACTGATACTTGGCCCTTATCCAATGTTGCCAGATGCGAAAGATGCCGGTCTGTTCTTTAAACCAGCTCAGATGCTTTCAATTGGTAAATCCACTAAATACCCAGAAGAGAGTGCTATCTTAATTAACTTCTTGCTGAACAGCAAAGAGGGTATTGATGCTATGGGTCTGGAGCGCGGTGTACCACTGAGTGCAGCAGCAGTGACTCAACTGCGTGCTAGTGGTGTGATTAAAGATGAAGATCCATCCGTTGCTGGCTTAAATATGGCGCTGGAATTGCCACATGAAATGAAAACGTCACCATACTTTGATGACCCGCAGATCGTTTCTCTGTTCCGTGACGCAATTCAATATATCGATTACGGCCAGAAGTCAGTTGAAGAATCTGCTGAATACTTTAATAAGCAAGGTGACCGCATTCTAAAACGCGCCATGAGATAATCATTAAGTTTATTTAACTTAAGTTGTTATTAAGCCCTGCCATTAATTTGGCGGGGTTGTTTTGTTTTATGCATCATAAAAAATAACAATCAATTAGATCGCCATCACAAATTAATATCTGATTAAAAAATTAATCACCAACAAAGATCTGGATCACACAATTAATTACAAATATAAATAGAATGTGTATCCACAATAACTGAAACATCGTTTCTTTGATTGTGAAATTATTTTCCAGTCGTGTGTTGAATTTTATAAAATTGTTAATGATTGTTGTTTTAAATAACCATAACCCTGGGATTATATAAAAAAATGAAATTTAAATTAATTACTCTAGCAGTGGCATCTGTTATCAGTTTTAGTTCTGTTGCTACAACAATTGACTATCGGCATGAAATGAAAGACACCAGTAAATCCGATCATAAAGACCGTTTACTGCTCTCCAACCGTTTTGCCAATGGTTTTGGTCTCTCTTTGGAAGGGAAATGGGGCCAGCACAGCTCTGATACTACGCCAAATAAACCTTTCAATGAGCAAGTCAGTAACGGCACCGAAGTGGTTGCCAGCTATGTTTATGCGTTCAATAAAACGTTTTCACTTGAGCCTGGTTTCTCATTAGAGTCATCATCTGACTCAAACAACTACCGCCCTTATCTGCGCGGTAAAGTGGGCTTCACCGATGACTTCTCAACATCACTGCGTTATCGCCCATATTACAAACGTAACCAACCTTCTCAGACCAAATCTGATGAGAAAGGCCATGAGTTCACTATGCTGTTTGCTTACAACTTCTTGAAAAACTACTCTGCTGAGTATGAGTTGAACTACAAGAAATCTGAAGACGAAATTCTGTCCAACAAAAACAAAGACGAATGGAGTCATGATCTGAAAGTTGCTTACAAATGGGATAAAAACTGGAAGCCATATGTTGCTATCGGCAACGTAGCGGGCAGCAAAACCACTGATGAGCGCCAAACTCGCTATCGTGTCGGTGTGCAGTACAGCTTCTAATTGATCGTGTAAATAGTTATATCGTTATGAGTACCCTCATCATTATTTGTTAATTATGCCCATACCCGTATTACTTTGGGGAAAAGTGACTCCCGGTCGCTTTTCCCTTTTTTTACTTAGATTCCCTTATTCAGGCCAGCCACCCAATATCCCACTCCTCAATACCTAGGCTAAACTCCCCTTCTTCAAACAGAAAAATGAGACATTTAGTTACAGCGTCACGGCTATCCATGCCAAGATAAATCTCATATACTGGATAAATCAACAGCTACAGATTCGGAATTCAAGTATGACAGGGGAAGGACACCTTATTTTTTCTGTCGCCTGCGCTATTTTTGCCAAAAAAGTCGGTCTCACACCGGAACTGGCACATGGCGATTGGTGGCACATTATACCGGGCGCCCTGCTAACTTCCCTGCTGCCCGATATTGACCACCCCAAGTCAATCCTTGGCCAGCGGTTAAAGTGGATCTCAACCCCCATTGCCCGTGCATTCGGTCATCGTGGATTTACCCATAGCCTGCTGGCGGTGATCGGCGGTATTGCCCTATTCCAAATGGATATTTCACGCGATTGGATTATTCCTGCGGATGCATTCCACGCAATGATTATTGGCTATTTCAGCCATCTACTGGCCGATATGCTCACCCCCGCTGGCGTGCCGCTGCTATGGCCTTGCCGTTGGCGATTCTGTATTCCGCTATTACGTCCGCAAAAAGGTAATCAATTAGAACGGGTATTATGTGTTCTATTAGTTTGTTTTTCCGTCTATTGGCAAACTGACACCACTATTCCGCTGCTATCCTATATGGAGCAATTGAAAAATTTTCGATTGTGATCACACTTTAATGTGCGAATAATCATCAATCTGAATATATTGCATACAAATCAGGGTAAAAACTTATATAAAATTCTTTTTGGATATAAGTGAGCCTTTATCGGGCTGCTACCATACGCAGCTAACTGCACAATTGATAATTGATTGTGCCTGGCACGATTCTATAAAGAAGCAGAAATAGAATACGTCGCCAGTATTCAAAATAATAATCTGGAGATTTGGGGATGAACCTACCGCTTGTGATTAACGTGCTGGTATTTGTAGCACTGCTATTACTATTGGCACAAACCCGCCACAAACAGTGGAGTCTGGCCAAGAAAGTCTTGGTTGGTTTAGCACTGGGTGTGCTGTTTGGCCTGGGCTTACAATGGATCTATGGCGCAGATAACCCAGTACTTAAAGAGTCCATCACCTGGTTTAATATTGTCGGCAATGGTTATGTACAATTACTGCAAATGATAGTTATGCCACTGGTATTCGCCTCAATTTTGAGTGCGGTGGCTAAACTACATAATGCCGCGTCACTGGGCAAAATCAGTATCCTGACCATCGGCACCTTGCTCTTCACCACCTTGATTGCAGCGCTCGTTGGGGTGTTCGTCACCAACCTGTTTGGCTTAACCGCCGATGGCTTAATTCAAGGCACCCAAGAGAGTGCCCGTTTGAGTGCCATCGAGAGCAACTATTTGGCTAAAGTGACCGACTTGACCGTACCACAGTTAATTCTCTCCTTTATTCCGAAAAACCCATTTGCTGATTTGACGGGCGCTAGCCCAACCTCAATCATCAGTGTGGTTATTTTCGCCACCTTCCTCGGTATTGCATCACTGCAACTACTGAAAGACGATGTGGCGAAAGGCCAACGCGTGATGGTGGCTATCGATACACTGCAAGCCTGGGTGATGAAACTGGTGCGGCTGGTCATGAAACTGACCCCTTACGGCGTACTAGCATTAATGACCAAAGTGGTGGCGGGTTCCAACATCCAAGACATTATCAAGCTGGGTAGCTTTGTTGTTGCCTCCTATCTGGGGCTGGCGATTATGTTTGTGGTGCACGGCCTGCTGCTCTCTTTCACCGGCATCAATCCGCTGAAATTCTTCCGTAAAGTCTGGCCGGTACTGACATTTGCCTTTACCAGCCGCTCCAGCGCAGCCAGTATCCCATTGAATGTAGAAGCACAAACCCGCCGTCTGGGCATCCCTGAGTCTATCGCCAGCTTCTCTGCATCTTTTGGTGCGACCATTGGTCAAAATGGCTGTGCGGGCCTCTACCCGGCGATGCTGGCCGTGATGGTTGCCCCCACCGTCGGCATTAATCCGTTAGATCCTGTATGGATTGCCACACTGGTCGGGATCGTGACCATCAGCTCTGCCGGTGTTGCGGGTGTCGGTGGTGGCGCAACCTTCGCCGCACTGATTGTGTTGCCTGCATTGGGCTTGCCGGTCACATTGGTTGCCTTACTGATCTCGGTCGAACCCTTAATTGATATGGGCCGTACCGCCTTGAACGTCAGTGGTTCAATGACTGCCGGCACCATTACCAGCCAATTAATGAAACAAACAGATAAAGACATTTTGAACAGTGAAGATGATGGCGATTTAACCCATCAATAAAAGCGACTTAATTAATTAAAGCCAGTCATGATGTGACTGGCTTTTTTGCCGGCTGATATTAAGAGCGATACTTCTCGACCAGTGCCAAAGCAATAGCTTCTGTTTCTACATCCGGTATACCGCTAAAATCCTGCGCGCGGAAATGCATCTGAAATGCGGTGATAACCTGACGAGTTTCATCATCCAATATGCCACTCTGAGGAATTTTGTAGCCATAGCGGGCCAGTGTTTGCTGAATCGTGGCGATAGATGCGGTGTCGTGTATATCTCTTCCATCAATATACTTGGTCACCGTTGCCTCATCTGGCCAGGCACCAATACCTTGTTCTGCCAGCCTTTTCCATGGGAATAGGGGGCCAGGATCAGACTTTCTTAGAGGCGCAATATCACTGTGGGCGATAACATCTGTTGGATCAATATTATAACGCTCGACAATATCTTTGGTAAGGCGCTCAATCAATTTAATCTGTGATTCATTGTATGGATACCAAGTGCGACCCAACATCTTCTCAGTGAAGCCCTTGTTGACGATTTCGATACCTATCGAGCTATCATTGAGATTATTGCGCCCTTGCCAATCACTGACACCTGCATGCCAGGCTCTTTGTTCCTCTGGAACCAGTTGCAGAACAACCGGCTTTCCCTCGACGGTATCAGGGTGCGTCTTAACCAAATAGTGCGCACTGACATTGCCCTGCGTCAGTAATCTCAATGACTCTGCATCATCTGTGGCGGTATAGTGAAGTACTAAAAAGCGCACCCGATCGTTTTGTGCCACAGAGGGATGGTTGGTATCGATTTTATAATCACCGCGGTCAATCAATTTATGCGGCTTATTACTTTGTGTGCTACTACACCCCGCCAGCAGCAGTAATAACCCGGCACTCATTACTGCTCTTATGCTTAATAGCGTCCTCATCATTTCTCTCCCTAATATGATTAAGCATGGTCATAGTGACCCAAGAGCATTAAATAAACAGTAAACAAAATATTTAAACAATAGTGAATAAGCCCAAAAAAGGCCTAATGTCAATATTAGTATCACGATAATAATATACGTAAAGAAGTTGTCGTGACAGTAGCCAATGATGTCACGCTGAGTCTAACCCGCTGATCAAGAACAGATTCCCCTCCCTGACTTAGAGCAAAAGCTGGCAACTCAAGCGCCAGTTGCGGTAGATATCAATAAAAACGGCTCCTGATCAGAGGAGCCGTTCGCTATGCAAGAAATAAATAGTTATAATTAACAGCTGATTAAAAATATCCAATAATTATACAGTATTTACCCTGCTTATTAATTTACTCAGAAAGGGTATTCGCGATAACCCATCTGTTCTGAAATATTACGTGCGGCACGATGCAGTGATTTAACGATCTCACTTTTATTCTCTTCAGAGAAACGCAACGTTGGGTATGAAATACTTAACCCCGCAATAACAACGCCGAAACGGTCAAAAACAGGAACAGCGATACAACGCAGACCCTCTTCTTGCTCTTCGATATCTTCACCAAAGCCCTGCTCACGCACCTGATCTAACACCGGCAGCAGTGCCGCCGCGCTATCCAGCGTATACTTGGTGCTGCGGGTAAATTCGATATGAGATAAGATCTCTTCTACTTCACTACGGTCACGCCACGCCAACAGCACTTTACCAATGGCGGTACTGTGCAGTGGGTTACGGCGGCCAATGCGGGAGTGCATCCGCAGGTTGTACATTGAATCAATTTTATGGATATAAACAATGCTGTCTTCATCCAATGCGCCCAAGTGAATGGTTTCACGCGTTTCATTGGATAACTCACGCATTTGTATATCAGCACTACGAATCAAATCAACATTTTGTAGCGCTTTAGCCCCCAACTCAAACAACTTCAGCGTGAGGGAGTACTTCTCTGATTCGCCTTCCTGTGCCACATACCCCAGGGACTTCATGGTCTGGAGGAAGCGGTAAACCGTGCTCTTAGGCATCATTACACGTTGAGAAAGTTCGGTAATACCTATTTCCCGCTCCTCACCCAAGGCTTGTAAGATGCCGAAAACCTTCAGAACCGACGAAACAGAGTCGGGCTGTTTATCTAGATCTGCAATAGCCATTTTTTGGTTACCCTACTCAGTTTTCTGTGTTTCATAAAACAATATGTTTTAAAAAAAATAGAACAGTGGTTTTATTATAAAGGGAAGTCACGAGACTGTGCAATAAACCAATGTGAATAATCGGATAAAAGCCATGCAGACAGCAAACTAGCCTCTTTCCATGAAAGAGGCTAGTGCATAATTCAGCTATTGCCAGACGGATTCAGGCAAAGTGACTAAATATAAGGCCGGTTTACCGTGCACATCTGAGGTAAACAGAATTTGCTTATCATCAGGGGTAAAGGAGGGGTGTGGATGTGTGACCTGGCGATCACCCTCAAACACCTTCCATGAGGTGTCATGGCGAGCAACGCGATGTTGGCTGCCATTTTTCAGATTGAAAACATACAAGAAAGGATCGTTTTCAATCTTATACCCGCTGTCATCTTGCACATCAACTGGCGCATCAGAGCCATCACCGACCAGCAATGAGCCGTCATAGTTACTCATCAAATGAGAGCAAGCAGGCATCTTAGTCAATTGGCGGTTTTCCAGCGTCTCAGGGTTGGCACTGTAGATAAAGCGGTCGGGACTGCTTTTCAGGTAAGAGACATACACCAAAGCGGAACCATCTGGCACCCAGAATTCGTGAGTACAGCTTTCGCCTTCCGCGTGAGTTTTCACTTTCCGCATGTTGCTGCCATCTTCATTGATTAGCCACATGCGGGCGTCAACTAAGTCGTGTGGCCCTTCGTGGCAGAACGCCACAGTGTTGTCATCGTAAGGACGATAGATTGGGTGGCCTAACCACTGATTTTCCTGAAGAATCACTGCGGATTCTCCCGTTTGTAAATCAACACGCATCAAGCGACAGCAAGGTTTAGTGAAGTAGAATTCGTGGAATTTCTTCCAGTCGGTCAGCGGCTGCCAATCTTCCCGCTTAATTTCAATGCCCACTAATTTCGTGCAATCAGAGTTAGCCACCCAAGTGCCGTAGCCCACCCACTCTTCCGGCACCTGATAGACCACACTCTCTTCCAGTGTATCAAGAGAGACGCGCATCAGGTTGCGGCCCTCTTTAACATAAAAGAGCGCATCATCTTCTGGCGACAGGAAACCACCAAAGGTATTGTCGCCACGCCCTTCTGTCAGCTGGGTTGCCACCTGCGTGTTTAGATCCAGCAAGTAGTAGTTCCACGGACCATCAAAAGCGCCGCCGAACAACAACTTACTGCCATCACGGGTGAAACATTTTTGATAGAAATAGTTACGGTGGCAAGTGACATCAGGTGGAGTTAGACGTGTCACTTGTGCACCGGTAGAGGCATCCTGATAAGTATCAAATGTCAGGGGGATCTGTTTACCTTTGGCCATCCGGAAAGTCCTTAAATCGTCAGAGAATTAAAATTTTTGCCCGCAGGCTAACCTGTTCGGCTAATACTATCTCACATTATAGAAACGATGTTTCATTTTTCCGTGATCGCAGTTCTGTTTTTACTGATTGCCACAAATTACTGGTGTTATCATGCTGTTAATTTGCCAGGTTCTCTGAGATATAGCATTGGTATTTACAATTAGCGCCACTTACAGAGATGCATTCGTCAGCAATACTCGTTAGCATGTGAATACTTCATATATGACTATTTTATAGATAAATACCTATGACCCAACCTGTCGCCGATGGCTTACCCACTCCTCAGCGCTATGCCGCAATACTGGTTATCGCCCTGGGTATTACCATCGCGGTACTGGATGGCACTATCGCTAACGTGGCATTGCCGACTATCGCCCGAGATCTCAACGCCAGCCCGGCAACATCTATCTGGGTAGTCAATGCTTACCAGTTAGCCATCACGATTTCACTACTGTCGATGGCCTCTCTGGGCGACATCATTGGTTATCGTCGGGTATATCAGGCCGGATTACTGGTCTTCAGTGTCACTTCGCTGTTTTGCGCGCTGTCAGACTCACTATTAACCCTGACATTTGCCCGTGTGCTGCAAGGGTTCGGCGCCGCCGCATTAATGAGTGTCAATACGGCGCTGATCCGCATCATTTATCCCCGCGCACAGCTGGGTCGGGGCATCGGTATCAACTCGGTAATTGTTGCGGTCTCGGCAGCAGCTGGCCCGACTATCGCCTCCGCTGTCTTAGCCGTCGCCTCCTGGCAGTGGCTGTTTGCCATTAACGTCCCGATTGGAGTGCTGGCATGGGGGCTGGGGATGAAGTACTTGCCCGCGAATAGCGCCAAGAGCAATGGTAACCGCTTCGACTTCACCAGTTCTATGATGAACGCCCTAACATTTGGTTTGCTGATTATTGCTATCAGCGGCTTTGCTCAAGGGCAAAGCCCAACCGTGATTGCCGCTGAAATTGTCGCGCTGCTGATTATTGGCTTCTTTTTTGTTCGCCGCCAACTCAATCAACCCTTCCCTCTGTTGCCGGTTGATTTGCTGCGGATTCCTATTTTTGCGCTATCGATCGGCACCTCGATCTGCTCTTTTGCCGCCCAGATGTTGGCAATGGTGGCACTGCCCTTCTTCCTGCAAAGCGTATTGGGGCGCGATGAGGTAGCAACAGGCTTGCTGCTCACCCCCTGGCCACTGGCGACAGTAGTGGTAGCCCCTATCGCCGGACGATTGGTTGAACGGTATCATGCCGGATTGCTCGGAGGGATTGGTTTGGCGGTGTTCGCCAGCGGGCTATTCCTGCTAGCGCTTCTGCCCGCGAACCCCACCGACCTGGACATCATTTGGCGCATGGTACTGTGCGGTGCCGGATTTGGGCTGTTCCAGTCACCGAATAACCACACCATTATCTCCGCTGCACCACAAAATCGCAGCGGGGGGGCCAGTGGCATGTTAGGCACCGCCCGCTTACTGGGACAAACCTCCGGAGCTGCATTGGTCGCATTGATGTTTAATCTCTTTTCAACCAATGGCACTCATGCTTCGTTGATTCTGGCGGGCTGCTTTGCCACTGTCGCCGCGATAGTCAGCTTGTCTCGCGTGAGTCAGAAACGTAGTTAATCGGAAACGTAGTTAATCAGAAACATAGTTAATCAGAAACATAGTTAGCCTGATACGCAGTTAACCTCATATTAACGATAAAAAAACCCCGCCTGATAAGCGGGGTTTTTATGATAGTGCTAAGTTGCTGGCGGTTACTTCAGATACTGGCCAGAGCGCAGCGCCTCAATGCGTTTATCCAACGGCGGATGGGACATAAACAGCTCGCTGAAAGTTTTGGACTTCCCGTTAATGCAGAAGGCCATCAGGTTGCCCGCCTCCTGCGGCTCATAACTGGTTTTCAGCCGTTGCAGTGCGGCAATCATCTTCTCACGCCCCACTAATCTCGCGGAACCTGCATCCGCGTGGAATTCACGATGACGTGAGAACCACATGGTGATAATGCTCGCCAGAATACCAAACACCAACTCCAACACCATGGAAACAGCAAAGTAGACCATCGGGTTACCGGCGCTGCTCCCTTCATTATCACGATCGCCAGATAAGAAGCCGGCGGCAACTTGCGCAATCAGACGTGAAATGAAGATCACGAATGTATTCACAATCCCTTGAATCAAGGTCATGGTGACCATATCACCATTCGCCACATGACTAATTTCATGGGCAATAACCGCTTCAGCCTCATCACGGCTCATATTCTGCAACAGCCCGGTACTGACGGCTACCAGCGAGGCATCACGACGTGCGCCGGTGGCAAAGGCGTTAATATCCGGTGCCTGATAAATAGCGACTTGTGGCATGGCAATACCCACCTGCTGAGACTGCCGACGCACGGTCTCCAGCAACCAGCGTTCCGTCTCATTACGTGGCTGTTCAATCACTTCACCACCCACTGAGCGCAAAGCCATCCATTTGGACATCAGCAACGAAACAAATGCGCCGCCGAAACCAAATAGGCCAGCCATGATCATCAGCCCCTGCACACTGCTGGACTGAATGCCTGTCAAGCTTAGCACCAACCCGAACACCAACATGACGGCTAAGTTGGTGAGTAGGAACAGAGCGATACGCATCATAAAAATTTATTTCCTTATTATGTTGAATCGATCATCGTATTGAATCGACACTGTATTGAGTCACATTGGTATTAAGTCAAAATTGCCATAAACCTGAATCATGACTCAGCTAAATAACTACTGAGATACGCTGATCGTATGGGCATCTGATAAATTTTCAAGGCTTGTTAAGTTCTAAGTGAGTAAATCAACATAACTTTACAAAATTGGATAGTTTTCATTACATATTCAGTTGGTTTTTCGACAAATGATAAGGTGATTGATGAAAAAAAAGTAAAAAAAATCCGGGCTCAACAGAACCCGGACTCTTTATCACCATGCAGACTTACTTTGCCGCAGTCGCAGTCGGTGCAACCGGTTGAGGCTGAAGCTGTGGTTGCGCTTTTTCGCTATGGGCAAGATCCAAGGCGATATGAACAGTTTCATCCAGATAAGGGTCCGGCTCCTGATACTCTTTTGGCAAATCCTCCAATGATTTCAGTGGCTTTTTACCTTCACGTTTAAGACGTTCATTGAGGCGCTCTAAGCGTCTTGCATCATCATCATGGTTCTCTTTTTCACGCTGAGCGTAGTTGAGAGAGACAATATTACGCTTATCTTTCAATGCTTTATAACGTTCAATATCTTGCTGGATATGCTGGAATTCGGGATCAGCGGCGATACGTGCTACGTGGCTTTTTAACAATTCAGGCTCCAGTGGCTTCAAATCCCCCGTCTTGGTATAACTGGCAGCATTGATGCTGTCCCAAGGCAGGGCATTATCTTCGAAGCTCTCACCGGTTTCTGCTGGATCAACCCCTGTTGGCATCACGATATCCGGGGTCACCCCTTTACGTTGAGTACTGCCACCATCTACCCGGTAGAACTTCTGGATAGTATATTGCAGTGACCCCAATGCCGGCCATTCAGGGCGCAGCATCTGATCGTAAATACGATTCAGTGAACGATACTGCTGAACAGTACCTTTACCGAAGGTTGGCTCACCGACAATTAAAGCACGACCATAATCCTGCATGGCCGCAGCAAAGATCTCGGAAGCCGATGCACTGTAGCGGTCAACCAACACCACCAGCGGGCCTTTATAGTAGACAACGCCGTCAGTATCACTGTCTTCGCGCACTTTGCCGTTGTTATCCCGCACCTGAACCACCGGGCCACTGGGAATAAACAGACCGGATAGTGACACAGCTTCAGTTAGCGCCCCGCCACCGTTGCTGCGTAAGTCAATGATAATGCTACTGACATTCTCTTTTTCCAGTTTCTGCAATTGCACCTTAACGTCTTCGGTCAGGCCAACATAGAAACCCGGAATATCCAGGACACCGACGCGCTCTTTGCCGATGGTTTTCACCGACATTTTCACCGCACGGTCTTCCAGACGAATTCGTTCACGGGTCAAAGTGACAGTGCGTGGCTTGGTGCCTTTCCCGGCGGGTAGAATCTCCAACCGCACTTTACTGCCCTTCGGCCCTTTGATTAGCGCGACCACATCATCAAGACGCCAGCCAATCACATCCACCATCGGTTTACCCGCCTGGCCGACACCAATCACCCGATCACCGACGGCAATCGTTTTGCTTTTCGCCGCAGGGCCACCCGGAACCATGGAGTTGATTAATGTGTAATCATCATCCATTTGCAGAACAGCACCAATACCCTCTAGCGACAAGCTCATTTCGGTATTGAACTGTTCGGTATTGCGGGGTGACAAATAGTTGGTGTGTGGGTCAATTTCGCGAGCAAAAGCATTCATAATCAGCTGAAAGACATCTTCGCTATTACTTTGCGTCAAACGCTTAATCGCCGCCTGATAGCGCTTCGTCAGCGTCTCTTTGATCTCTTTATCCGTTTTACCGGTTAACTTCAAATTCAGTTGGTCATATTTGACTTTGGCGTCCCAGAGCTTATTCAGCTCAGCTTCGCTGGTCGGCCAGGGTGCTTTGCCGCGATCAATATCGATAGTGTCATTACCGGTAAAGACCATGGGCCGATCCAGTACTGACAATGCATATTGATAGCGCTCAAAGCGGCGTTTTTGCGCCAAATTGAATAGCGCAAAAGGCGTGTCTAACTGACCTGACTTTAACTCATCGTCCAGCGAATGTTTTTTATCCGCGAACTGTGCCACATCTGATGCCAACAACACATTATGGCTGTAATCCAGCATGTTGAGGTAGCGATCAAATATTTTGGCGGAAAACTGATCGTCCAATGCAAACTGACGATAGTGAGAGCGAGTAAAGCGCGATGTTACGCGCTCACTCACGGTTGCATGCTCTGGTTCCTGGCGCAGTTGAGGAAGTTGGTCAATGCGATAGGTCGTATCGGCTGCGTAACTCGCCCCCGCCAGTAACAAGCCTGCGATTGCTGTTAGTCTGACAAATTTGTTCATGCCTAGGTTGGCCTCCGTATCAGAACTGCAAGTGTTCTGCGCGCACAATCATCGCCAGACCGGAAGATAGCTGCACCCGTACGCCATCTTTAGCGATTTCTAATACGGTTGCGTCCATCGCGCTCTTACCTGCTCTGACTTTGATTTCTTGACCAATTTGCAGTTTAGAGATATCTGTGACCGGCACAGGGCGTGGCTGGTTCTCCTCGGCCTGTGGACGAGGTGGCCGAGCCTGTGGTGGGCGAGGTGACTGACGAGGCTTACGGTTCTCCACAGCAGCACCCGCTTCACGACGCGGCGCAGGTTTTTTACCTGCCGGACGTGGGCGACGTGGCTCTGGGGTTTCACCCGCAGCAATGGCAGCTTCGCGCTTTTTAGCTTGTTGTTCAGCACGTTGTGCCTGAACACGGGCTTTCGCCTCTTCCAGCTGTTTGCGGGCATGTTCGACATGTTGCTCTTCCAGCACCCCACAAGGGTTGCCGTCTAGATCAACACGTTCAGCACCGACTTTGACCCCATAAAGATAACGCCAGCTTGAGGTGTAGAGACGCAGCGCAGAACGCAATTGCGTTTTGCTTAAATTCTCTTCCCCCTGAACACGTTCGACCAGATCTTGAAAAATACCGATCTTCAGTGGACGTGCTTCGCCTTCGGCGGTGAAGCAAAGCGGGAACCGCTCAGCCAAAAAGGCTATGACTTCTTTACTACTGTTCAACTTAGGTTGATTTTCCATGAAATTTCCTGATTACAACGGGTTTGCCAACCAGCGCAGGCATGAACAGGCGTCATTATAATGACGCCATCAGCAATTGCCACGTTATACGTGTATCAACTTGCAGTCTGTGTGACATATTTCGCACTGTCACAAAGCTCAAGATGCTCGCAAAGCCGTGCCACAACTGAGGTTAAGCCCAATTCGTCGTCTTCATCAAAGCGATCATAAACAATGCTGTCGATATCTAAAACGCCGATAACTTCACCCTTAACAGTGATTGGCAGCACAATTTCAGCATTACTTGCCGCATCACAAGCAATATGACCTGGGAATGCATGCACATCAGCGACCCGCTGAACGCGATTTTCTGTCACCGCCGTGCCACACACCCCCTTCCCGACAGGAATACGCACACAGGCGATCTTCCCCTGAAAAGGCCCAAGCACTAATTGTTTGCCATCGATCAAGTAAAATCCAGCCCAATTCAAACCATCCAGGCGCTCATAAAGTAAAGCGCTGACGTTAGCCAGGGTAGCAATAAAGTGGTTTTCACCTGCAATCAGGGAACTCATGTCACGTTTTAATTCCGCGTAGAATTCTGCTTTTTTCATTTAATAACCGTTAGAAACCCAAGAATAGCCAGCGGCAATTATTATGCTTGGCTTATATAAAATAATCATTAAATGCCCTTTGCCACAAGGTTATTCAACTGTAACAAAGCAAATGAGTTATCAACATTGATGATTTGGCCCTTTTTGCTCCTTGTTTTGCCCCCTTGCTCTGCTAACATCCGCGCTATTCTTTATAAGCCGGTGTCGGTGTCAGGGTTTTATATATGAAGGTACATGCCATTCAACGGCCACTCTCCACCGCACGGGCTCAGCGCTGCTGTCAGTGTGATGCTCTGTTTACCTTGCCACCACTCAATGGCAGGCAAACCGCCTATTGCCCACGTTGCAGTGCCAAAATTGCCAGTGGCCGCGATTGGTCACTGACCCGTCTGACCGCCATCGCGGTCGCTATGCTATTGCTGATGCCTTTTGCCTTCACCGAACCCCTGATCACCATTCGCCTGCTCGGCACCCGGATTGACGCCAGCTTGCTGGAGGGTATCTGGCAGATGAGCCGTCAGGGCCACCCCATCACCGCCAGCATGGTGGCTTTTTGTATTCTCGGTGCGCCCATTACCCTCACGGTGTCGATTCTTTATCTGCGTATCGGCAGCCGGATTGGCATGAACCTGCGCCCAATATTGCTGATGTTGGAGCGGTTAAAAGAGTGGGTGATGCTGGATATCTACCTGATTGGCATGGTGGTGGCCTGCATTAAGGTCAAAGAGTACGCTGATATCATGCCCGGTGGCGGACTGATAGCCTATCTGGCCCTGACCTTACTGACGATCCTGACTCTCGTACACCTGAATTTGGAGCAGTTATGGGAGCGGTTTTATCCGCAGCAACAGCCCCCCGGCCCGCGGGAAACACTACGTGTCTGCTTGTCATGCCACTACACGGGTCATCCTGATGCCCGTGGGCGCTGCCCGCGTTGCCATACGCCGTTGCGCCACCGCCGCCGTCACAGTATCCAAAAAACCTGGGCGGCGCTCATCGCCTCGATAGTATTACTGTTGCCTGCTAACCTACTCCCTATATCCATCGTTTATGCCAACGGCACTCGCATGGAGGATACTATCTTCTCGGGCGTGGTTTCTCTGGCCTCATCGGGTAACATGCCCATTGCCGCCGTGGTGTTTATCGCCAGCGTGCTGGTGCCCTTTACCAAAGTCATTGTCCTGATAACATTGCTGCTAAGCATTCATTTCAAGACAGAGCACAGCTTGAAAACCCGTATGCGCTTGCTGCGGCTAATTACCTGGATTGGCCGCTGGTCAATGCTAGATCTCTTTGTTATTGCGTTAATGATGTCGCTGATTAATCGTGATCAGCTCCTCTCCTTCACTATGGGGCCAGCAGCTTTCTATTTTGGGACTGCGGTCATTTTGACTATTCTTGCTGTCGAGTGGCTAGATAGCCGATTGATTTGGGATGCACATGCAACAGGAAACGCCGAGTACACCGACTGAGGCACAAATTAAGCATAAGCGCCGGATTTCGCCGTTCTGGTTGCTACCTTTTATTGCCCTGCTGATTGCCGGTTGGCTGGTCTATAACAACTGGCAAGAGCGCGGCACCGAAGTCACCATCGATTTCCAGTCTGCCGCCGGGATTGTGGCGGGGCGCACGCCGATTCGCTATCAGGGGGTGGAGGTTGGGATGGTGCAATCCATCAGTCTTGATGATGACCTGCGCAATATTAAAGTGACCGCCAGTATCAAAAACGATATGGAGGACTCACTGCGGGAGGGCACCCAGTTCTGGCTGGTGACACCGAAAGCCTCTTTAGCCGGGGTTTCGGGCTTAGATGCCCTGGTGGGCGGCAACTATATCGGCATGATGCCAGGAGAAGGTAAACCGCAGAGCCACTTTACCGCACTGGATACCCAACCCAAATTTCGCCTGAATACTGGCGAGCTAATGATTCACCTTCATGCCCCTGATTTGGGGTCACTGAATAATGGTTCGCTGGTCTACTACCGTAAAATTCCGGTGGGTAAAGTGTACGATTACAACATCGCGCCTGATAATAACGGCGTGGTTATTGATGTGCTGATTGATCGCCGCTTCGCCAAACTGGTCAAAAATGATACCCGCTTCTGGAATGTCTCTGGTTTTAAAGGTGATTTCAGCCTAAGTGGTGCATCGGTACAGATGGAGAGTCTGGCGGCACTGGTGAATGGCGCCATAGCCTTTGACTCGCCACCAAACAGCCAACATGCTAAACCGGATCAACCGTTCCAGCTTTACCCTGATTTAGCACATAGCCAACGCGGCGTGGCAATCACCCTTGATCTGCCCAACGGCAATAGCTTAAGTGCCGGGCGAACACCGCTGATTTATCAGGGTTTACAAGTGGGCACGCTGACCAAAATGACCCTCCAGCCGGACAGCAAAGTGACCGGTGAGCTGACCATCGATCCCTCTGTGGTGGATTTGATGCGCACGGGTAGCCGCATTGAGATGAATAGCCCGCGCATTACTCTCAGTGATACCAAATTAAGTGAGCTGTTGACCGGCAATACTCTGGAGCTTATCCCCGGTGAAGGCGAGCCACAAAAACACTTTACCGTGTTGCCCAGCAGCAAAAGCCTATTACAGCAACCCAATGTGCTGGAGCTGCAATTAACCGCGCCGCAGAGTTATGGCATTGATGTCGGTCAGCCGATTTCGCTGCATGGCATTAAAATCGGTCAAATTATAACCCGCGAATTATCCGCCACTGGGGTGAACTTCACGGCGGCAATTGAAGCGAAATACCGCGACCTGGTGCATAAAGACAGTAAATTTGTGGTTAACAGCCGCCTTAATGTGCAGCTCGGTATTGATGGTATTAACATCCAAGGTGCCAGTGCGCAGGAGTGGATTGATGGCGGTATTTTGATACTGCCGGGCGGTAAAGGTGATCCGCTGAATAAGTATCCGCTCTATAGCAGTGTCGCCAAGGCCAGCGAGGGTATTTTGGGTAATAGCCCCGCCACCACGCTAACCTTAACCGCCACCAGCTTGCCAGATGTGCAAACCGGCTCCGTGGTGCTGTATCGCAAATTTCAGGTGGGGGAAATTACCGCTATCAGGCCGAAAACCAATGAGTTCGAGGTGGATGTTTATATTCAGCCAGAGTATCGCAAGCTACTCACCGATAAGAGTATCTTCTGGGCTGAAGGGGGGGCAAAAGTGCAGTTGAACGGCAGTGGTTTAACCGTGCAGGCGGCACCTCTCAGCCGCGCGTTAAAAGGGGCTATCAGCTTCGATAATCTGGAGGGGGTCACGCTGGACAAAGGCGCTAAACGCACCCTCTATAGCAACGAAACCGCCGCACGGGCGGTCGGCAGCCAGATTACATTGCGCACTTTTGATGCCAGTAAATTGGCGCCGGGTATGCCAATCCGCTATCTGGGCATCAATATTGGTCAGGTTGAATCGCTCAAGCTGATCCCCGAGCGCAATGAGGTTCTGGCTAAGGCGGTGCTCTACCCGGAATATGTGCAGAACTTTGCCCGAGGGGGGAGCCGCTTCGCCATTGTGTCGCCGGAGATCTCTGCCGCCGGGGTCAATAATCTCGATACTCTGTTCCAACCTTACATTAATGTCGAACCGGGCAAAGGCGATACGCTACGGATTTTTGAGCTGCAAACTGCCACCATCACCGACTCTCGTTACCTTGATGGCCTCAGCATTATTCTCGATACCGCAGAAGCTGGCTCTCTACAGGTAGGAACACCGGTGCTATTCCGTGGGCTGGAAGTGGGCACCGTCACTGGCTTCAATTTGGGGGCAATGTCTGATCGCGTGCAAGTTTCGCTGCGCATTAGCCAGAAGTTCCAGCAGTTGGTGCGGCAAAACAGTGTCTTCTGGCTGGCATCCGGTTACAACCTTGAATTCGGCCTGACTGGCGGGGTGGTGAAAAGTGGTACTTTCCAGCAATTTATTCGCGGCGGTATTGCTTTCGCCACCCCACCGACCACCCCGCTGGCACCGAAAGCCAGTGTGAACCAGCACTTCTTGCTCAACCCGGCGGAGCCGAAAGATTGGCGCAACTGGGGCACCGCAATCCCGCGCTTTTAAGGATCAATCAGGGCGGTTTGGCAAGAGCTGCCCTGATAATCAATGCCGCACACCTCTTGCACACATTGACGTAACCAGCGATGGGCCGGATCGGCATCCATACGTGGATGCCATAACATTGATACCGTAATGCTAGGTAAGGTTAGCGGCAGCGGGAAACTGAACATCCCACGGCGTAAATTTAGGCTATGGCGTTCGGGAACCGTCGCCACCAAGTCGGAATCTTTCGCCAATGCCAGTGCCGTGGATATACCATCAACCGAGGCCGCCAGCTCTCTTTCAAACCCCAACAGTTGCAACGCGTTATCAATCGCCCCTTTATGGCCCTGACGCCGTGAGATCATAATATGCCCCTGCGCCACGTAGCGAGCGGTGGTAACCGCCCCGTCGCTCAAAACGTGCCCGGCCCGCACCACCCCAATAAAGCGGTCGTTAAATAGTGCCCGTGTGCGCAATTCAGGGCTGGCCTCCATGCTCACCACCCCCGTTTCCAAATCCACGATGCCATCGCGCAGTAGTGCGCTCTCTTTATTCAGTTTTTGCATAAAACGCAGCTGTACACCGGGTGCTTCCTGCCGTACCCGTGCCAGCAGTGCCGCACCGAAGTTTTCAACAAACCCATCACTGCTGCGCAGTGTAAAAACGCGCGCCAACTGTGTGAGATCCAGTCTCTGTGCCGGGCGTAGCACCGAGGTCGCATCCTGCACCAATTGGTTAACCTGTTCGCGCAGTTCGAGCGCTCTGGGGGTGGGTACTAACGCCCGTCCGGCCCTGACCAACAAGGGATCGCCCATCGTCTTGCGCAATCGTGCCAGCGCCCTACTCATCGCCGAAGGACTCAGCCCTAATCGCTGAGCTGCGCGCACCACACTCCCTTCGGCCAGCAGCACATTCAGGGTGATTAATAAATTCAGATCGGTTTTTTTCATCTATTCACTCTAGCACAATGAGATGGCGTCAGACGCATCAATAAACTGCAATCAGTGCGTCTTCCGCCACACTAGGGAATGACATAGGCTGTGGATCTGCTCTTTCAGGGGTTAACTTATAAATGAAAAATGATACTAACAGCGTTGATATATCTATTGCCGATAACATAAGAGTCCGCAACGTCATCATCAGCCTGTCGCTGCCAATGCTGCTCTCCTCATTGGCTACCAGCATTGCCAATGTCGGATTACCCACCTTAACGCGGGCTTTCAACGCCTCGTTTCAAGAAGCGCAATGGGTGGTGCTGGCCTATTTACTGGCCATTACCACCTCAGCCATCACCATTGGTCGCATGGGCGATATCATCGATAAGCGCCTGCTGCTAAAAGCCGGGATTGGATTATTCACCCTCGCCTCGCTGGGCTGCGCACTGGCTCCCACTATTCCGCTGTTAATTGCCGCCCGGGTATTGCAGGGATTGGGGGCCGCCGCCATGATGACACTCACCCTGGCCTTGGTTGGCGAAACCATCAGTAAGGGGAAAACCGGGCGCGCCATGGGGATGCTTGGCACCCTCTCGGCCATCGGGACAGCTCTTGGGCCATCACTCGGTGGCGTGTTAATTGCTGGCTTCGGCTGGCCCGCCATGTTCCTGATAACCATCCCTTTTGGGCTATTGGCGTGGCTGCTGGTATCCCGCTATTTGCCGCTGCCGGTGGCCCCTTTACCGCAAGCCCCAAAACTCCAATCCGGTTTTGATCCCCTCGGCATGTTGCTACTGGGCCTGACATTAGCGCTCTACGCCCTCTCCATGACCCTGGGCCACGGCACATTCACGGTTCTCAATTTTGCGCTATTCGTGGGGGCGGTAGTGGGTGTCGGACTCTTTGGCTGGGCCGAAAACAGAGCTGCCTATCCATTAATTCAGATCGCGATGTTACGTCATCCCGTGCTACGTGGCGGGCTTATCACCAGCGCGTTAGTCACCACCATCATGATGGCGACCCTAGTGGTGGGGCCATTCTATCTTTCACAAGCCTTAAATCTACCCGCTGAATGGGTCGGGTTAGCCATGTCCGGCGGCCCAGTGGTTGCGGCATTGTGCGGCGTGCCAGCGGGTTATCTGGTGGACCACTTTGGGGCGAAAGCCATGGTCATGGTCGGGCTATCGGCGCTCACCCTTGGGGCCATCGCCTTGACGATAATATCGCCTGCGGCGGGCGTGTGGGGTTATGTCGCACCGGTCTGCCTGATGACCGCGGGCTATGCCATCTTCCAGGCGGCGAATAATACCGTGATGATTAGCACTGTCGGGGCGGATCAGCGGGGCGTAATTTCCGGGATGTTGAACCTGGCCCGCAACCTTGGCTTGATGACTGGCGCATCAGTTATGGGGGCAATTTTCGCCTTTGCCAGCGCATCCCGTGATATTCAGTGGGCAACGGCTGCCGCAATCAGCAATGGTATGCAACTCACTTACGCCGTCGCCGCCCTATTAGGGGCGACAGGAATATGGGTCGCGGCAAAAAAATCAAAAAACAGATCTAATCAATAACCATTAGTGACATAAGAGAAACTTTCACATCCATTGCAATGCTGAATGGATTCAAATTCAGAATTTACGAGGAAAACATCAGTTAAGCTTAAATATAGGAGTGAATAAATTTACTGCGCGCTACCCGTCAAGAACAAAATAAATGATAAAAATAAGATGGATGCGCGATTTTTTGATTAAATTTAGACACTTTCCCAATCTTGCTGCTATTAATTAAATGTCTAGAATTTTTAATGATTAGTGCACATATATCAGTTGCGCCACGTTATTGGCCCAACGCCCTTCTAGAGTATCTGGCTGCAAATTAGATGATTAAGGAAGAAACAATGAAGAAACCCTTACTTATTATAGGTGTGATGCTCTTATTCCAGTCAGTTCCGTCAGTGGTCAGTGCGGGGACAGTCACCGGGACCTTGGGTATAAAATTAGAAATCATTCAGGGCTGTTATATCAATGACGGGACCAGCGGTGGAGGGCTGAGTAACTTAGGCATCGTAGACTTCAGCACTGTGCCAACGCTAAATACTCGCCTGACCAGAGCCTATAGCAGTACCACTTCGGGTGTACTGAATTTATATTGCAGTGCGGGCACCGCCTACAGTATCGGGATTGATAATGGCGCACACGCCTTGAGTACACAGCGCCGCTTAGCTGGCGGGACATCGGAATTTGTCAGCTACAATTTGTATAAGGATAACGCATACAGCGCCGCATGGGGCAGCTCAGGTAGCGCGGCATTGAGTGGCACCGCAACCTCCATCAGTACCGCCATTCCACTCACTATTTACACTGAGATCCCTGCTCAAGCGACCCCCAGTGTCAGCGTCTATACCGACACCGCCAACGTGACTGTCACTTGGTAGTGATGATGGCATTGGGCACCCAGCCGGATAATGTGCTGATCAATAAAGATAAAGCCGCACTGTTATGGCTGATTATCTGTTTGGCATTACTGCCAACTTATCCGGCTTACGCCAAAACCGCCAATATCACGGTGAGCGCCACCCTACTGCCCAGCTGTATTGTCGGCACCGTCGCCGGCGACCCCACCAATCTGGGGGGGACGCTGAATTTTGGCTCAGCCAGCATATTGAATAGCCAAATCGCCGTGACTGGGCAGGTCGGCAGTGGTGCCATCTCGATCCAATGTAGCAAAAGTACCCAATTCACCGTGTTACTCAGTGCCGGACAAAGCGGCAACGTCAACAGCCGTTATCTGACCGGAGGGCCTGCCAGCCAGCATGTGAATTACAACCTGTATACCGACGCTGCCCATAGCCAGATTTGGAATAACACGGTGGGGGTTTCGCAAGTGGCCACCGGGCAAGCTGTCACCCTCATTGTCTATGGGCTGATCCCCATACAGAGCACCCCTGCGGTCGGCATTTACACCGATACCATCCAAGTCACCGTCAATTGGTAGGGAGGAAGAGATATGGCACACCACTGCTTCAACCCTACTCTGATGAAATTCCTCGCGCTCACTCTATTCAGCCTATCAATGGCAAGCAGTTATGGCGAGGTTTTGAGCAAAAACTTCTCGGTAAAAGCCACGATACTACCGGGCTGCATTCTGGGGAGCGGAAATGCCGATAGTAGCAGTTTTGGCACCCTAAACTTTGGCAATATCTCTTCGCTATCCGCCCCGGTGAGTGTGGTCTCCAGCCAGAATGCCGGTTCGATAATCATTCAGTGCAGCGGCACCCCCAGCATCACCCTGGCACTCGACAGCGGCGTCAATACCACTGGCAGCATCTCAACCGGCCGGCGGCTGCTAAATAGCCTCACCGGCGAATACCTTTTTTATCAGATATTTCAGGATAGCGCCCACAGCATCATCTGGGGCAATGGCAGCAACGGCGGCGTGACAAAAGTGGTTACCGTGAACAGCAACAGCTCACCACTCGAAATCATGTTATATGCGCAACTGTTTGCCAGCAGCACACTGCCAACGGCGGGAACCTATAGCGATACCGTTTTAGTCACCGCCACTTATTAGTTTGTTATTTCTTAACTTTTTATTCCTGGCACGATGCCGACAAGGAGTTCACCATGACCCAATTAACATTGCTCTCATCAATGGTCGTACTTGCCACTGCTTTAGCCAGCAACCCGCTGTATGCCGCCTCTTCAGTGCTGATCTGGCCAGTTGATCCGGTGATCGCCAGCAGTGAAAAAGCCACGGCGTTATGGCTGGAGAACAAAGATAGCCAACCCGTCTATTTACAGATCCGCGTCTTAAGCTGGCAGCAAAAGGCGGGCAAGGACGATTACCACAGCCAATCGGCCATTATCGCCAGCCCACCGGTGGCGACGATTTTACCCGGAAAGCGCCAACTGATTCGCCTGATTAAAAACACCCAGGTCCCGGCGGGTCAAGAGCAAGCCTTCCGCATACTGGTAGATGAGATCCCCCGCAAAGATCCCAATGAGGACGCCCCCAGCCCGTCGCTAAATATGGGGCTGAAATTTCAAATGCGCTACTCCATCCCACTATTTATCTATGGCGACGGCTTGAAACCTGAAGATGCCAGCAACCCTGTGACATTTTTCCCGCTCAATCTCAGCCACGCATTCGTCAAACAGCAAGGTGAACAGTGGCTAGCGATTCGCAATCAGGGGCAAACCCATGCTCGAATTTCTCAAGTCAGCATACAAAATAAGAGCATCAATAATGGGTTGATGGGCTATGTGCTACCGGGCAATGAGATGCGTTTTCCTGCGCCGGGATCCGCCACTGCGGGCCAGTTAACCGCATTGGTGAATAGCAATACCAAACCTATTGTTATTCCACATCAATAGCGGCCCTGAGCAGAGGGCCGCCATTGCTTTATGCACCACTAATGCATTGAAAAATAGGAATAACTGTATATACCTTAGGGTTTGGGATGACTATCAGATTTAGGCTATCGCCATTTTTGACATTGATGTATGGCTCAATGATATTCCCCGCATTAATACCACCAACGGTAAGGGGGATGATTTGCCGCCGCCGCCATCTGCCGCAGTGATGCCTGACACCACGCTATATCTTGAGCTAGTGGTGAATGGCCGCAACTTCGGTGAAGCCGTGCCTGTCGTGTATCGCGACGGGCGCTACTATCTGACGCCTGAACAATTGAAAGCCGTGGGCTTCCCCCTTGCCGAATCAAACACCGCTGAAGTGGCTATTGATGGCATGGATAAAGTGAAGGTCAAATATCAGGGTGATAAGCAGCAGCTACTGATTGATATTCCCAGCGGATGGCTACCTCAACAGCAGGTAAAGGCTAAACTCATCGATGACTATAATTTAGCGAGAAGTAGCCTCGGCTTGCTATTTAACTACGATCTCTACGCCAGTCAGGGAAGCAGCCAGGGTCAAGCCAGCACTCTCTCGGCCTGGACGGAGCAACGCCTATTTAATCAGTTTGGCGTGCTCAGTAATACCGGGGTTTACCGCTCGACTTTGACGGATACCGATGACATCACCGTCGATAAAGGCTATGTCCGCTACGACACCCAGTGGCGCTTTAATGATGAGAGCCATTTGCTCAGCTACACCGCCGGAGATTTGATCACCGGCGCCCTCGCCTGGAGCAGTGCTGTGCGCATTGGCGGGCTGCAACTATCGCGCAATTTCGCTATCCGCCCAGATCTGGTGACTTACCCACTGCCGCAGTTCGCCGGCCAAGCGGCCATTCCCAGCACCGTCGACCTCTATATAGATAACTTTAGGACGCAATCTGCCACCGTTAACCCCGGCCCTTTTGTTATCGATAATGGGCCAAGAATCAATGGTGCCGGCCAGGCCACGATTGTCACCACCGATGCCTTAGGCCGACAAGTCAGCACCTCAATTCCATTCTATGTCGCCAGCGAGCTATTAAAACCCGGCTTATGGGATTTCAGTATTTCCAGTGGCATATTGCGGCAAAATTACGGTATTCGCTCGAACGACTATGCTGATCCGGTCGCCAGCGCCGTAGTCCGTTATGGTGCCACCACCTGGATGACGTTGGAGGGCAGAACAGATATCGCGAAACAGCTCAATGTCGCGGGCGGTGGCATCGGCTTAGGTGTCGGGAATTATGGTGTGCTCAACGGCTCCTACAGCATCAGTCAGGCGGGTAATGATGTGTTTGGCAGTGGTATCGCGCCGACTGAATTTAATACTGATAATGCACCATCCACCACGACAAACCGTTACGGTGGACAGGGTAATCAGCAGTCAGTCGGCTACAGCTATAGCAATTCAACTTTCAGTTTGAATGCCCAGCGCATTATACGCAGCGCCAATTATGGTGACCTGGCAAATTATAAAAGTGAATACCGGCTCAGTCGTCGTACCGATCAAATCACCGGCAGCCTAGGACTGGGGGCCTATGGCTCGATCGGCACTGGCTATTTTGATGTCCGTGACGCCTTAGGTGAGCGAACACGGTTAGTTAACCTGAGCTATAGCACCACTCTATTCGGCAATACCAGTTTCTATCTCTCGGTAAACCGTGAACTGGGCAGCCAAGGCTATAATGCACAGATGGTCTTTAGCTTGCCACTCGGTGAGTGGGGAGCCGGTAGCATCAGTAGTGTCCGTGATACCAATAACAGCTGGAGCCAAAGGGTCAACTACAGTCGTGCTACCCCCACAGACGGCGGGGTTGGCTGGAATATGGCCTATGCCAATGGTTCGGGTGCAAACAGCAGCTATCAACAAGCGGACTTGATCTGGCGAGCTCGCGCGATGGAGAGCCGAATTGGGGTGTATGGCGGTGAAGGTGATTATCGAGCCTGGGGTGAGGTTAGCGGTTCGCTGGTCATGATGAACCATGGCATCTATGCCAGTAATACCATTAATGACGCATTCGCCCTGGTATCAACCCATGGCTTTGGGCAAATTCCGGTGAGTTATGAAAACCAGCGCATCGGGATAACCAATGACAAAGGCTACTTATTAATTCCGAATGTCACCTCTTATTATCAGGCCAAATTCCAGATTGACCCAATGAGCCTACCCGCAGACGTCTCTATGCCAGAAGTTGAACGTCGTTTGGCGATTAGCGAACGTAGTGGCTATTTAATCGACTTCCCCATGCAACAAATCACTGCCGCGACACTGCATATTACCGATGCATCGGGTGCAGATTTACCGAAAGGCAGCCCGGTATATACCACGGATGTTAAACCCGTCAGTTATGTCGGCTGGGAGGGAATTACCTATATCGAGCAGGTTAATTCACAAAACAGATTGAAAATAACTCGCGCTGATAACGGAGCGAATTGCTATGTGCAATTCACCTTGAAAGCCAATACGGGAATACAGGATATCGGCACAGTGACGTGTAAATAAGCGCAAACAAGGAGACAAAATGATCAATAGCAATATCAGAACTGACCACTCCCACCGAGTATCGATCATTATCACATTGCTGATACTGCTGACATCGCTTATCGCCCCTGTTGCGTGGGCGGACTCCTGCACCTTTGCACCGGGGGCCGTTAATTTACCCGACAGCTCTTCTGTTGCCGCCAATACCACAGTAGTCAATGCTCAGGGTAATACCGCCATGGCCTGTGCGGGTCTTGGGGTCAGCTTATTATCCTCTTACTCACTCTCCGCCAAAATAGCCAGTACCAGCAATAATTTGAATCTTAAAAACGCCGCCGGAGATCTTATCCCCTACTCTATTTACCGCACTGGATCTTTTAACCCAGCCCTGGGTATCAATGGCGTATTGGATTATAGCAGCGCAAATCTTCTGGTCGTTGGCCTGACAGGAATTACTGCTAATCTGCCCATCTATATTCGTACCGGAAACAATGGCGCAATCAACGTTAATATCAGTGCCGGTACCTATACCGATGTGATCAATTTGGCCTGGAGTTATAATATTTGTAAAGTCGCGGCGCTAGGGGCTTGTATTGGTGGTTATTGGACCGGCACTGGCACCGGGCCGGATGTATCATCAATCACGGTAACATTGGTGGTTAGCAAAAATTGCGCCATTAACATTGCTAATGATGTTAATTTCGGCGGCTTCGCCTTAGTGGGCCAATTCAACCCCATCAGCCAAACAATTACCCTCACCTGCACCAAAGGGTCAACCTTCAATACCTATGTCATTCCCGGTAATACCGCACAAAATAACTGGCAACGAATGAAGCAGGTGACGACCTCAAGCACGCCTGATTATTTACAATATCAGCTATATCAAGGGGTTTCTGGCACCACCCTGTGGAATGCAAGCTCAATGCAGACGGGAGCCGGCACCGGCACTCAGCAGCAAGTGCCATTTCGTGCCGTGATTAACCCCAATCAAATACAACGCACACCCGGTGACTATCAAGATGACGTTAGCCTGGTACTCATGTATTGATTTGATCACTCAATATACTTATCAATAGATTAGCGTTGAATTCAACTATTTTTCCCTATTTTTATTGATGAAGATAACTGGAAAAATAATTTGTAGATAAGAATATTCCGATTGAGCTGTACTAAATCTGTCCCTGTTATACAATCTGCGGGCTTAAATAGTAGCCGACAGATCTCTACCTAAGGAAAGCCGCGATTAAACAGGAGTGGGCATCATGACTGATTACGATAATCGGGAAAATTCAGCTGACATTAGCCTGTTAAACGAAATGAACAGCTTACGGGACATCATCGAAAATAACTCAGACTGGATCTGGGAAGTTGATGCTGCCGGCCGTTATACGTTTTCGTCAGCGAAATCTATTGAGCTTCTGGGTCGCCTTCCCCATGAAGTCATCGGCAAAACCCCATTCGATTTTATGCCAAAAGAGGAGGCGAGTCGGGTGGGCAAAATATTTGCTGAAATTGCGGCGGCCCGCATCCCTTTTGCCGGTTTACAGAACCGCAATATTCGCGCAGATGGCAGCGAAGTTCTGGTGGAAACCAGTGGTATCCCACTCTTTGACGACAACGGCGAATTCAAAGGTTACCGGGGTATTGATCGTTGTCTGAGCAATTTGCCTTATGACGCCGGTCAACGCTTATTTGAACTGGAATCTATCTATTCCAATGCCCCTGCGGGCCTCTGCTTTATCGATACCACACTGCGCTACCTGACGGTAAATCACTATCTTGCTGAATTATTAGGTAAAAACACGATAGAGGTAAATGGCGGCAAAGTCGCCGACTTCCTGCCCAGTATTGTCCCTATTCTGCAAAGCGCCCTGCTAAAAGCCTATTGCAATGACACCATCCCCGATGCTGAATTTCAGATGCTGGATAAGAAACGGGTATTTTTCATGCGGATCAAGGCCGCCCGCTACCCCAGTGGTCAAGTCAGTGGTCTTTCCGTCGCCATGATCGATATTTCGCCGTTGAAAGAGATGGAAGAAAAACTGCGCAGCAGCAAGCAACATTATCGCAACATGGTAGAACTGAACCCGCAAATTCCCTGGACCGCCTCCCCTGACGGTATGATTACCGATGTCAGCTCTCGCTTTGAGAAGATAACCGGCTTGACCCGCGATGAAGCGCTGGCCGACAAATGGCTGCGAACCATTCATATGGATGACCGTCACCCTACATTGATAAGTTGGGAGCACTCCCTACAAACACAAGATCCCCTGGACGTTGAGATTCGCTTCTGTCATGTGGAGAAAGGCTGGAACTGGATGCGCATTCGCGCAGTACCTAGTGTTGATGATAACGGCAAAGTGCAGTGTTGGTACGGCACGGCAGAAGATATCCATGAACGAAAATTGCTGGAGTTGAAGCTGATTAAGGCCAATCGCCGTCTGGAGATTCAAGCCAGAACAGATTCACTCACCAAATTACCTAATCGCCGAGAGTTCAAAAAAGTGCTGGCCCATGAGTTTATGCGGGCAAGGCGTTCAGACTCCCCATTAGCGATTTTAATGATTGATATCGATTACTTTAAAAACTTCAATGATTACTATGGTCATATCTCCGGTGATGCCTGCCTGCGGTTGGTGGCCAGAACATTACGTAAATCATTGAAACGCAATACCGATATCGTCGCTCGCTATGGCGGAGAAGAGTTTGCGGCGATTCTGCCTGACACCGATCAGGAGGGGGCCAGTCTGGTTGCCGAGCATATTTTACAATCCATCCGCGCGATGGGCATTAAACACAGTGACAGCAAATTCAGGAAAGTGACCATTAGCCTCGGGGTGACGGTCTATCAAGCCCACCAACATGCGGGAATTACCGATCAGGCTGACTTGATGCTAACCGCAGATCAAGCGCTCTACTACTCCAAAAAGAATGGCCGTAATCAATTTAATCTGGCCGAACTCCCTTGTTAATGAAATGCTACATTTTTTAACCCGCCCCTCTGGCGCTTTTTTTTAGCTCAGCTATTCTCATTAGGGTGACCAATCTGGTCATACCTCATACCACTGAATGGGAAAGGAGTCTTTATGGTAAAAACTGTGGTGAAAATCAGAGATTTCGAAGTGGATGACGCAGTGTTATCTGCACCACTGGAGAAGGGTGAACATACCCTCAGTATCCCCTGTAAATCGGATCCTGATTTGTGTATGCAGCTTGATGGGTGGGATGAGCATACCAGTATTCCTGCAACGCTAGATGGTAAAGACCGACAGCTATACAAAAAACATTATGACCAAAACCAGGATGCCTGGGTAATGAAGGTAACTTGATTACTGCAATATGAAGAACCGTCACCCCATAGTTAAAACATATGAGTGGCGGTATCTTCTCTGGTCATTTGATAGTACTGGCAGGCCAATGATTATCAGTAAAAGCAGCTATCAGAACTTTTCCAGCACTTTGAACTGCATACAAATCAGCATCATATCCGGGGAAAACATCTCGTACTCCTCAAAAAAACGCTGCTGTGTCTTACGCCAATAAGTCAGCGTCCCATCGCCCTCACCTTCAGCCAAAGCATGAGCTTCATCCACCTGATCAAAGGTTTTCAATTCAACCTCGGTCAGTTCCACCGCACATACCGGTTCATTACGGCCATTAACGACCACAAACAGATCGCCCGCCTGCGGGACACCATCTTCATCTAATGCCGCGCAGGTCGCTGTTTTACTGCCGTTCAGTACTAACGCCAATAAATCATCTGCTACTTGCTCAGTATCACCGAAAGCCCAACGCTCAGCATCTTCATATTTTTGTGGGATTGTAGCCATAGTTTCATTATTCCTATTCGTAATATCATTGATGCAACGCATATTACACTTTATCGGCATCAACTAACGCTCGCATCAACATAATTTTTCGCTACTATAACTCAGTTGCGGCTGACCAACAGATCCCGCAGCGCCTTGCCAAACAATAATAGTGAAACCAGCTAAGGACTCTATGGTGACCAAACGCTTACAGACAAAACATTGGAAAATGTTTGTGGTACTACTGTGTATCTGCGGTGCACTCATGCTGCTACGGTGGGCATCGATGATCTTTGGCTGATTTCATCGCCATTAATGTTTGTCTTTAGGTAAAAATAGGCAGCCACACTTCGGGCAGACCAGCGCCGTATTTTTCTGTACTTTTTCTGAGCTCTGCTCAGAAGTTGCGTCGCAGTCTGGGCACTTAATTTTGACTTTAGCACTGCTCACCAGCTTTTTAACGCTATCAAAAAATGACATATGATCGCCTCTCTGTTGTACAACCTCGTTAGATTACGTTAACCAACGGCAATAAACCGTGGGGTAGTCAGCGTTTACTTAGATTACCTGTACCGGGCCCGTTTTTTATGACTGGAAGTCGCCGGTTTACGAAATACCACGGAAAGAGACAAGCAGGAGATGGAAAGAGACGGGGAGAACACATTCACCACGCAGCATGGCGGGCATGCTCGACGTAGTGAAGTGGTAGGCAGGTTATTGGAAACCGTTGGGTTGAGATCAGTGATTCCATAATTCTTGGATCAATCCTCTGACCCGAACCTTGGAAGCACCGGCAACCAGGCTGATAATACGGTTAGCGCTCAAAGTAGAAACGTCAGTATTCCATTCATCAAAAGAATGATCTGCGTAACTATCGTTGAAAACTTTCTTTATCGAGGATTCAGCTTCGGACATCTCACTGAAACTCTTAGCGTTTATTAAGCACTGAGCAATGATTGAGACTTTTTTCATGTTTTATCCTTGATTATCGGTCGCATAGTGTAGCACAATTACGCTCCCTCTGCTCATATGCTGCTTAAATTGTTCTCATTTGAAGCTAACAGTTTGATAAAAAAGCAGATTCAATAGAATTCACTCCTTATTATCTATATCACTGCTGCACTCTTTGATGGCACACTGACACAACTCGACTTCATGTCATATAAACCGCGGCATCAAAGCCGATACGGCTCTATTTCTGCGACAATGCTTGCCACTGCTGCACTGATGGCCGCCGCCACTGGTAACTCGCATACTGACGAAGATACTCTGGCAACGGGTCACCATTCAGGGCCAGACGATTCAGCATCAATGCCAGATCGGTATCTGCAATACACCACTCATTGAATAGATATTTTCGGCCATCCGATAATAAAGGCTCTAACCCTGAAATAAGCTTATTCACTGCTTGTTGACCGCTCTCAGATAAAGGCGGCAACCTTAAACCGCCAAAAACGACCTCTGTCGAGCGCTCAGTTCGGATTGGCATAAAATCACTCCGTAACCATGCTTGTATTTCACGTGATCGAGCACGTTCTTGCCTATCTTGCGGATAAATTCGCGCATAATCTGGCGTGGGGAAACGCTCCTCCAAATATTCTGATATTGCCGAAGATTCAGATAACTGAAAATCGTCAATAACCAGCGTCGGCACCCGGCGTGTTATAGAGAGCCGGGTATAGCCTTCCTGCAAATTCTCCCCAGCGGACAGGTCAATCGCGCTTAATGTAAAAGGGAGCGCTTTTTCTGTCAGTGAGACAAATACTGACATCACATAAGGGCTGAAAAAATTGGCATCAGTGTACAAGGTAATAGTTTGCTGATTCATTGAGACTCCGGCGGGTCATCACTAAGAAGATTTACGTTAATCGGTTTTATGCTAACTGAATAGCAGCTTCCGTAAAAAAATCATCACCAGGAATAGCGCGATATTTTCATTGGAAAGCTGCGTTGTACTCTGGTATCGCAACTTTCTACGACCGAACCCCCATGAATAACGAAGATTAATCCTCAGGTTGCTGATCATCTAAAATCGTCAACAGGATATCAGCATCTGGTGTTGTTATATGCTTCCCTTCAAGGAAACCAGCGAGTTTTGCCGCTGCATTATGTTCATATACTTCATAACCATCAATTCGGTAGCCCGGCACGCCATCCAGACCTCGAATATACTCATCACCATCGATATAGAACTCAATGACGCCGTTGGCATCTTCAATCTCATAACGTTTATCAAAAGGAAACTGTTTCATTGTTTATCCTAAAAACCTAATCCATACCTACATAATGCCAATTTATCACTATTTTAGGAAGCAACTGCCGTAGCTGCAATCAAGCCTGATTGATATTTAACCAAATAATAGAGTGCCTATTTCTTCAATATCAAACGAGAAGGCAATCTCTGCGATAAACACGCTATACTCATATAAATCCTATAAATAAGGAGAATATATGCTCATAGGATTTGTTTTACTGGTTAGTACCTGCGGGATGGATGCTTGCGAGGCTCTGCCTGTGACAGATGATATCTATACAACCCGCCACGAATGTATGGCTGTCGCTCTACGCCTCCATGAAAGAAGGCCAGATGTCGTATTAATCTGTGGTGAAGTATACCGCCAAGCGGGCAATGATGAGTCTCATTGATGCATGACAGGTTGCCACAGTCACTCCATTGGGCAAACAGTCAGATTCGCCAGTCGGCTGAAAATTCGTTATTATCCGCTCCCACTCTCCATCCGGGCAGCCTGATGTCTACAATTATTGATACCTTTATTGCCCCGCCGTGCCATGACAAAATAGAGACTCTCTATCAGGACGATCACCTGGTACTTATCAATAAACCCGCCGGGCTGCTCAGCCTCTCGGGAAAAAATCCGCAAAATATCGATTCGGTGCATCATCGGCTGGTACAGATATTCCCCGGCTGCACCCTGGTCCACCGCCTTGATTTCGGTACTTCCGGGCTGATGGTGATTGCGCGCAATAAGGCTATCAATGCCGCCCTGTGCCAACAGTTCAGTCAGCGCACAGTGACCAAGGTATACAGCGCACTGCTTTGCGGACATCTGGACGACAACCAAGGGGTGATAGATGCTGCGATTGCCAAAGACCCGGCGCTATTCCCACTGATGTCGATTTGCTCAATCCACGGCAAGCCCGCTCGTTCCCGCTATCGGGTCGTTGAGCGCTTCTATCACGAGCTGGAAGACCGGACGTTACTGCCGTTGACGCGAGTACAACTAACCCCGGAGACCGGGCGCACCCATCAACTACGCATCCACTGCCAGCAGTTGGGCCACCCTATTTGGGGCTGCGACCTGTATGGCGGCCGCCTGCTGCCAGGCACTGAGCGGACGCCACGGCTAATGCTGCACGCCAGTGAGTTGCATTTTGTTCATCCCATCAGCGAAGAGTGGATCAAAGCCCGTAATACCTGCCCGTTCTAAAAAGGTTAATTACCACATCAAATCATCGGGTACTTTAAAATCGGCATACGGATCTTCCCCATCTTGCTCTTCCTGACTAAGCGCACTATTTAATACAATACTGTTCGCATCTCGCTGCGCAATTTTATCGGCCACGCTCGCGGGGATAATAGCGTATTGACTCTCGCCACTGTTATCAACAACCAAGCGAGCAATGGCGAGTCGCCCACTAATCAACTGAGCTTGAGTAAGCTTATCCACAACTATTTTTTTAATTAAATTATTATCTGTGAAGTTAAAACCAATATCGCCTTTTGAAATGCTGATTCTATTCATTTCAATCAACTGCTTCACCTGAGCTTTATATTCTTTAGATAAAGCAGCTTGTTTTTGTTGTTCGCTTAGCTGTTTATCACGCTCAAGTTGCGCTTTTTTATTTTCTTCCACAGTCTCTCTTGCCTCACGAGCTTGCACTCGTGATTTTTTAGCCGTTCTTTGGACTTTGGCCATTTTTTTGCTGGTCACTAATCCCGCTTTTAGCATCTGCTCTTGTAAGGTGAGTTTTGTCATCTTCGTTTCTAACCCAGTTGAAAAATTTGTGGGATTATACCTGTAATTTTTAAGACTATACCAGATTGCAGGACCTGATCACTGTGTGGCTTGAGTTTGGAGGGGTCGTTCAGGGGCACTCCAGCGAGAAAGGAACAGATTTTCGTTTTGATGAGCGTCCACCTAACCCGCTCCCCATTAATTAACTTAACATGATGTTAGCAACGCCCGCTAAGAGCGAGGAGCGGGAGTTTGTAATTGTTCTCACAACGGGTTAAGGCATTATTAACATCACGATGTATTAATTAACGGGGTTAAGGTCATTTTTCCCTCATGAGTGAGGGGCAGACGGATCAGCAAAGAAGAGGACGGATTAGAGATGAGATAAATCTTCCAGAGACAAATCGCGCCTTAATGGATTGTGATACTGTTATTATTACGTGGAAGGAGACAGATTACCTTCATGTATGCAAATATCCCTTGTAAATTTTTATGATGGTACTGTGGCTATGTTTTCTGTTCCCTTTCCTGTTATTACTTTGTTTGCGCTATTGGTTTTAATAGTAATGGCGCTATTTCCTGAAAAAAATCGCCACAGCGGTACACTGCGTTTTCTTATCGCCTGCACAGTCCTTCTTTCTGTAAGCACTCTGCGCTGGGAATACCAGTCAGCCATGCTTAGGAACATTCAATCCGTCTTGGCAATACTTCTGCCCCCTCTCGCATGGCACAGTTTCATCTCAATGACTGAAACCAGTAAGCAGCGTCGCTGGGTATTGCTGCTTTTACCCCCAACCATTGCCTTATTGCTCAGGATGGTTTGGCCGGCGGCGACTGATTTCATCCTATTTATCATTTTTACAGGATACGGATGTGGCCTCTTTCGTATTGCATGGCAGGGGGAGCGTAACTTCACGCTGAACCGACTGACGGAGTCAACACAGACGGTAAAGATGGCTTTTTTCGCAGGCTGTTTTCTGTGTATATCTGCACTGACAGATCTTGCGGTTACATTGGACTTCAGCATCACCGGTGGAAAACAGGCTCCAGGTATGATTGTCATTTTCCAAATGACACTGCTTCCTCTCATCGCCGCGGCTATTGTCAGTGCGGGAAGGACAGCTATATCAGGAAATGATAAGCGGGAAGAAACGTCCCCCGAAAGTATTTTGGTACCCGCGGGAGAGTTTGAGGAGATTTATAGTAGACTCGAAAAACACGTTCGTGAAACAAAAATTTATCTTAATCCCGACCTAACACTGAGTATTCTGGCCAGAAAAACAGGTATACCAGCACGACATCTTTCAAGTGCAGTCAATTCTGTAAGTCAGTGCAATGTATCGCAGTGGATCAATGGCTTCAGGATTGAATGGGCAAAGGAACTGCTGTTAAGCACCCTGTTGCCCGTGACGGATATCATGCTGGAGTCTGGATTCACTACTAAATCAAATTTTAATCGTGAATTTCTGCGAGTTTCTGGTGTGTCACCTACCTTGTTCCGACAGAAGATGCAGCGTAATCAAGCGTAGAATTCAGGAATGCACTGATCTTACCAACCAGATTTTGATGAATATTCGATCTCTTGGCATTGAGGCCATCTTGGCAAACAACATCGTCACCAGGTGATTCTTCGTTTAGGATATTTTCAGCGCCGGGTTTACAAAGCTGCATGAAACTGAAATGTGTCGCGCCTTCAACGATCTCATATTGCCTCCTGTTTGGATTTATTTCGGAAGCGAGGTATCCAGACTCCTGTCCTGCGGGTAATTCTGCTAATCTGTCCGCCTGCGCAGCTAAAATCAGGACGGGAATATTAATAGCATTCAGGCTTTTAGGGGTAAAACCAGGTGCTAATCCTAGATCAAGAGAGACGACAGCCCGGATCCTTGCATCCCTGTTATTTGCGGATATTTTTTCCAGGGAAAGCGTTTCATTGATGCCAAGTTTTTCTGTTAACCGGCAATCGCCCCGTTTGGGATGGTTTTGACAATCGTGGATAAACAGGGAGGGCTTAAATCGCGCACCCGCTAGCGACATTACTGTCCATCCGCCAAGAGAATGCCCTAAAGCAGCAATACGTCCCTTGTCCGTTGCCCCGAAAAGTGCGGGAGAATCTATGACGAAATCAATAACCCGAGAAATATCGTGCGGACGTCGCCACAACTTTTTAGCATCTATCGGATTCTGATCAAAAGTAGTAGTGCCTGGATGATCCGGGGCGGCAACAATATATCCCTCTGCAGCCATCGCCGCAGCAATCCAGGACAGATTCCGCCAGTTTCCGTTATATCCGTGTGAAATAACCAAGAGAGGATGTACTCCAGGTAATGGTGGTGCATCGGGGTTCACCATAACGCCAACGAAAGCGGGATTACTTCCTATATTAACTGTTCTTCCCTCAGAAGAAGCTGGATACCACACAGTCAAATTTAGAGTTTCGGACTTTGGGTCGGATAGCGTTATCTGACGAAAGCCCGGAGATGCCTGCACTTGTATGCAGTAAAGGAATACAGACAATAAACAAAAAGCTCGTATGCACATCATAAATAATCCTGTAGCGATGAATTGTGCAACTTGTATATATCAGATTCGGTATCCAGGCGTCCTGGAACACGATTGAGGTCGTGAATTGGGTTTTTTCCGTCATTTTTCATGTACATCTCTGACATCAGGGTGCCTGAGTATTACTCCTATTGCGAATGACATGCTTACATATGGTGGCGGTGATAATGTCCGCTTTTGGCACCCAGTTGCCGTAGGTAAGGAATAAAGAGCAGCTTCGAGCGAAGAACGGACTTACTGACCATAAAGTATGTAGAGGCCACCATGCCACTATGAAAGTATGATTAAAATCAAATTGTGTCTGCCCAGATGGCCAGACCATAGGTACAAAATTATCTTTATAAAACCATCCTGCTAAGCAAAATACAGGCATTAATATGATTGAAGAAAAGTCAAATACAGCCGATAACGCATCTGTCTACTAATTATTGTATTTAACATGGGCAACGAACTTACACACAATAAAGGACGATATGAAATTAAATAAAACCGTCATCGTAGCTGTAATCTCTCTGGGGCTTACAGGGTGCGCTAATGTATTACCTCTTGATTACAAAGACTACACAGGAAGCGATGCTGCGACCTTGTATGTACTTAACCGTGAGGGAAATGTAGGCACCATCTATCTAGGTTCTTACACCTTCAACAGCAAAGATAATTGCTACGATATGTCTGATCGCTATGAACTTGACTCAAATATCTTTCAAGCTAAAGGTAATGTAGTGGTTAGTAAGATAAAACCCAATGTCCTATACTCTGTTTCACAGATCAAAAATGAAGGAGGGGGATATATTCGAAACTCTCATTCATCACTAATTCCGGAAGCAGGGAAGTACTATTATATAGCCTCGGGCAGCAAAGCCATTCAAGTCCCCGCAAACTTCACCCCGAACGCATCAGTAAACTCCGATGACGTAATCAAAAATCATGCTAAGAACCCAGTTAAGTATTGGAATGTAAAAAATATTTGCACCCGTCCATTCTGGAAAATTGGTTGATTCATAGAGTTATGACTCCCAGATGAGACTACTTTTGCGTTGGCAATTCAAGCCATCTATACCGTGGCCAGGATGAAAACAACACAGGGGTCAGAAGAGCCAAATGAGAAAATTTCATTTTTTATTCTTTCGCATCAAGCTGAAGACTGTTGCGCACCACCTTATCCAGAAATGATGCAGGTGCGAATCTGAGAATAAAATTCAATTTACCAGCCAGCGTTCCCGCCGTGTAGCGCACCTTCGGGCGTAAAGTCTGAGCAGCTTTAACCACCACGTCAGCCACGACCTCCGGACTTTCCGCTTCGGCCATTGCTTTGCTAACCACTTTCTCCAGCTTAGCCCGGATAAGGTCATATTCTTTAAGCCTGGCATCCGGCTCTAAATTATTGTTTTCAAACTGTGTTTTCATGTAGGCGGGTTCGATGACGGAAACTCTGATGCCCTGCGTACGCAGTTCATGATCCAGTGCTCCCGTATACCCTTCGACCGCATGCTTACTGGCAGCATAAAGTGCCACATACGGCAACGGAACGATCCCCAGTATCGAACCGATGTTAATGATGCGCCCACTGCCCTGACGGCGCATATGAGGGACAACTGCCCGCGTCAATCTGACTATGCCCAGAAAGTTTGTGTCGAAAATGCGCCTGGCCTGCTCGATAGAACTCTCTTCTGCAGCCGCCGGAGCAACCCCAAAGCCCGCATTATTCACCAGAATATCGATCCGCCCCTCTAGGCGCAGCAACTCATTAATGGCGGCCTCTACAGAGGCGTCGTCCGTCACATCAAGGGTTAATAATGGAAACGGATGTGTCCCCGCCAGAGATCCACGGCGGCTTGTGCCATATACCGTATAGCCCGCCGCTAAAAGTTTATGAGCAGACGCTTCGCCGATACCTGAGGAAGCGCCGGTAACCAGTGCTACACGTTTTTTTGTCATGCTGAATAAGACCTTCATGATTTGTTTGAGGTTTCACATCGCTGATGAGACGACATGCTGTAAGGAATTTATGTCGGATTGCCTCTCTGCAGAACCGCGGAAGATGGTTTTGCAGAGTGCACCTCATTAACTAAAGCGCTTTATATCGCTCTGCGGCTTCAGCTTGTTTGATGTCCGAAAGCAGAGCCTGACGCGCTGTATCCAGGGCATCCCAGCGGTCAGCATTATGTAAAGGTGGGATGGTGACGAGTTCACGGCGATCAAAACCAACCAGCGCTGCGTCAACTAATTCACCCACTGCCATCATTTTGGACGAGTTACTGATGTCGATACCCGCACGATCCCAAATTTCCGTGTAAGTACCGGCAGGGAGCACCGCCTGGATATAAATACCCTTAGGCGACAGCTCCAGATCCATTCCCTGAGACAAGAAAAGGACAAAAGCTTTGGTTGCACCGTAAACCGTCATTGCAAATTCCGGTGCGAGTCCGACGATGGAACTGATATTGACGATCGAACCATCTCCGGCCTTTACAAATCGTGGTGCCACGGCGCTGGCAAGTCTCGTCAGGGCGGTGACGTTAAGCGCGATAAGACGTTCTATCGACTCAGGCGTCTGCTCTGTAAAACTGCCGGACTGCGCGATACCCGCGTTATTGATAAGAATGCCTATCCGCGCGTCTTCACGCAGGCGAGCTTCGACCGTCGTTAAATCCGCCGCTTGCGTGAGGTCAGCAGGCAGAACATCGACAAAAATACCATTTTCCTGTCGCAGACGATCGGCAAGTGTCTCTAACTTTGTTTTATCGCGGGCGACCAGAACAAGGTCGTGTCCCCGGCGGGCGAACCGTTCAGCGTAAACAGCACCAATACCCGTTGATGCGCCTGTAATGAGAACTGAAGCTTTGCTCATAAGTTGATCTTCTTTATTAATGTGTAAACAGAATCCGCAATGTGCGATGCAGCTAGAACCGTGACATTCACCGATCTACTTGCTGACCGCGGTAAGCGACGGGTTATAGGGTTGAAATAGTGGTCGGTGCGTCATGTTTATTCGCCTGCTAATTGGTTGGCTAAGGTGCCAATGTAATGATGATGATCATAATCTATAAAGTCAACCGCTTTGATTATGGTCATCATCAATGTATACTTAGCCCTATATTTTGAGAGGGGCAGGAAAGCATGAAAGTGTCAAAAGAGCAGGTTCGGGAAAACCGAATGCGCATTGTTAAAACGGCCTCAGAACTTTTTCGTGAGCGCGGTTACGATGGCGTGGGAGTTGCGGAGCTCATGTCAGCGGCAGGTTTAACTCACGGAGGTTTCTACAAGCACTTTGGTTCCAAGGCTGATTTGATGTCAGAGGCGATGAGCTGCGGTTTTTCACAATCCGCAGAAAGTACTAAGGGTGTGGACCGGGAAAAATTTGTTGAATACTACCTCTCCCGCCAGCATCGCGACTCTATGGGAAAGGGGTGCGTGATGTCGGCACTCGGCACCGATACAGCACGTCTGTCTGAATCCATTAAGGCAACATTTGAGGCCGGAATTGAAACTCAGCTGGCCCTGTTAGCGAATGAAAATGCAGCGAAAGGCGGGACACGTGCCGACCTAATTGACACCCTTGCACATCTTGTCGGCGCCCTGGTGCTGTCCCGCGCCTGCCCAGATAACTCCGCGCTGGCAGATGAGATTTTGGATGTTTGCCGCTCTCGTATTCTCAGTCAGGAAGTCCTTGAGGATTGAACTTCCCAGGCATCAGGGATTCATTAAATTCTTTCACAAATTTTTATGTCACGTCTTAATAGCATGCTTTATAGGGCAGTATTCCGCCTTCATACCATTTATCAAACCCACGAATTTGACTCTTATGTGGCCCCATCAATCAAGAAAATCTGAGAAATCGATTTGCCCCACTTTAATAAGTCCAAGGTAAGATCTGTGATGTCCGCTGCTGGCCAAAGCAGACAGGCTGAAAAGCTGTCTTTATCTTGCTAAAAAGATCATTGAGGATCGCTTTAAGTGCTACCGCAAGGACCTGCCGCGCCCGGTTCCGCCGGGCTTGTCGAAGCCAAAGAATGCAGAACAAAACCAGCCTTTTCCGGGTTCCGGTATTAGCGTTTGTTTTCAACATGTTCTAGCAGAAGATGGATAATCTCATCCTCCAAAGCAGGAGGAATTTCATGACCCATTCCCTCGATCAGCTCCAGCCTGGCGCTCGGAATAGTCACGCTGATATCGACCCCCGCCTCGGGCGGAAACAGCGGATCGGCAGTACCGTGGATCACAAGCGTTGGGACAGTGATGCTTCCTGTGTCGCCACGAATATCCCCGGTAGCCGCCACAGCCGCAATCTGGCGAATCGTGCCGGACGGTGTGTACGCACGCTCAAGCGAGCTTTTTAACAATGTTGTGTAGTAGTCTTCGTCAAAAGGCAGATGTGTTGAGGCAATGCGCCGAAAAAAGGCCAGTTGTTGCTGTAACCAGTCGCTGTGATGCGTAGTAGGATCGGGCCTGGGACTCAGCATCGCCGCGATGACATCTTCTGCCGGAGGGGGAAGTTCGGGATTACCGGTGCTGGACATGATGGCGCACAGTGAAAGCGTCTTTTGCGGATACTTTGCCGCAAACAGCTGAGCAATCATCCCCCCCATAGAACGCCCAACAATATGTGCCCGCTGAATGCCAGCCTTCTCCAGGGTCAGTGCCACATCAGCCGCCATTTCCCTTAGCGTATAAGGTATCGCTGTCATTTGCCCCTGCGACAGTGCGTAAAAATCGGGAATACCGGCATCAGCTAGTATTGGTGATAATCCGCTATCCCGGTTATCAACACGCAAAAGGTAAAAATTGGCATCGGCCAGTTTCTGGCAAAAAACCGCTGACCAGCTGATGCTTTGACTGCCAAGGCCTGGGAGTAACACTATGGGCGGGTTGGTCTTCTCACCGAAGGTATCAAAGTAGAGCGCGAGCGGCTGGTCAGTAGCGCTGTTCATCACTAATCCTCACTTTTTGCTGCCATTCATTCAGGAGTTTTTCTAAGGCCGCGTTGATGTTCTTTTCATCCGGTTGGACGCAGGCGAGCAACGTAAACTCAAATGCCGTTTCACCATATAGATCCCACTCCTGTTGCAATATCTTGTTGCGGTGCTGGCCAAATTTCAGTTCAAACCGATATCGATTTAACGTGCCCTGCGCATTAGTAGCACTCGCCAGCAACTTTTTATCGGTGTGCTTATTGCTAATGAGGTAGATGCCCGCTGTTGTATGATCCTCTTTATAGCTCCGCTTGAGGGTCTTTTTGTCTGTTTTTTCAATCATTTTTTTCATTATCCTGGCTAAAAGCTAACTGCAGTGCGTACATGCGAATATCCTGCGGCCAGGTTGCGATGCAGGTGATAAAGCCTTGCTCATCATCGGCAAACAGGGCGCGCAGGCTTGCTTCATAATCCGTAAAGTCACCGGCGATCTCTTGTAAAAAGTTATAAGCCCGCTCATGGCGATTTCGCCTAATGTCATCCTTATTATGGGTTTTCATGGCTTGTTCGATAAGGCGGCGTATCGCGGCGGAAGCTCCGCTAGGCTGCGTTGCAAGCCAATCCCAATGGCGTGGTAGCAATGTAACTTCTTTTGGTAAAACGCCCAGCTTGGGTCTGCCGCGAGATTTCACTACCGGAGTTTCTCTCAGTTCCGGGTATGCGTTCAGGGCGGTGATTTCGTCGCCGTTGATGTCAATATCAAGGCGTTTTCCGTTCTGATCGTTAAAAATAAAAACGGGCTCATTACCTCTGTTCATGGCCTTTATCTGATGCAGAAGCTCACTCAGATTGCCATGGGCAATCCGGCGTTGTTGCTGAAAAGCGGTAAGACTATATGCAGGCATAGTACGATCTTTTTATCCGGGTAAAAATGGCATGATACACTGCTTTTAGATGTTTTTGAATTTTATCCGGGTAAAAAAATAAGTGCTACCTATGCGCCGTTACATCATCGTACAGCGAGTTCAGTCCGCCAGAAAAGATGCGTTAACGTTAGCCACTATTTTTCCCAGATTATGCAATGAGTTAACAAAGTCAGACGTTACTTGCCGACTCGCTCACCAAAGCATTTGTTAAAGCATTGAAGGCAACCGATCTGGTTTATGAAATATCTCCTCCCAGCTTTCACGAGATCCGCAGCCTGGCATCGCGGTTGTATGAAGCAGAATACGGCAAAGAATTTGCGCAGAAATTACTCGGTCACAAATCGATGAAAATGACTAATGTGTACCTGGATTCTCGCAAAAATGAGTGGGTAGAAATTTAGGCCGAGTATAGGATTTCGGGGAAATTTCGGGGGATTTCGGACGGAGAGGAAAAAATCAACAAAATCAATAAGATAAAAAAAGACCGAATACGATTCCTATATTCGGTCTAGGGAAATGGCTCTTGGGAGAGAGCCGTGCGCTAAAAGTTGGCATTAACGTAGGCTTATTCAGCCGTACTCCTTAAGCGTAGTCGAGTACATGTATTTAGCCAACTTGACAGCAGAAGTGATTAATTGCGATTGTAAATTAATTTTGGTGATAAAAGCTCAACCTCAAGGCAACAGAAGTAATCGTTTGTTAATTATAGATTAATACTTGTCAGCACCAAAAGAGCCAAGCTTACTTTTGACATAATGTCATGGCGCGCTGCTGGAAGGGTTCTAAACTCATTTTGTGCCCCGGATTTGCATCGTCATCCAGCAGCAAAACATCTAGCGGTTTCGCCAATACATGTCCGGATCTCATCTGTTCGGTCGCAATATCGTTTAGCGGGTATTGCGCTAAGGTGCTCGGATTAATCACAAACAGAGCATTACCTGTACGACATTCCAGCATCACCTCTTCCCGGGTAAATGCCCACTGCTTGCCAAACTCAAACTTACTGACAGTGATGATCTTCCCGGCAGCCATAGCATTAACTGATAGCATCAGTAACGATAACGTCAGCACAAAACCCTTCATCTTAATTATCCTCAATTAATTCATTGTGTTGATTTTCTCGCATACCGAGGCGTTGATGCAAGCTTAGTAATAATATCTGTTGCCTATAATCTCACGCTATACCGGTGCCATGGTCGCAAAAGCACTGACCAATAGTAGCACCGCCGCACCCAGCAGAATTTCAGCACAACTATTGACCACCAGCCAATAGTTGGCTTTAGTAGGAAGTTGCCTGAGCATAGGCACAATCCGATAGCGGTTAACCAGCGCGATGACGATCATCAGCACCACCAAGGCCACTTTACTCAGCAATAGCACCTGATAACTTGATGTCAGAGCCAATGTCGTATCACGCAGCATAATCAAGCTGTTAATGACACCGGTCACCAATACCAATGCAACCGATAAATGGCCCCAACTGGAGAATCGAATCAGGGTAGTTATGGCTTCACGTTTAACATTACTATTACGAGTATATGCAAGGCAGATCACTAAAGGCGGTAGGCAGCCGAACCAGTAGCCGGCACTGAGCAGATGTATGATTTGATTAGTTTGGTGAATCCATCCCAGCGCACCATCGTGCATAGCAGCATGCCCGGTGAAAGCCAAACTTGCCAGCAGCAGTGTTGAACAAACCACCATCAGTCGGTAGCTGTTACGGAGGGAGCCCAGCAAGATTACCCACAGGCTCAAGATAGATAGGCCAAGGTGCCATTGCCATACCTGCCCGAAGCGCGTGCCAAAAACGGCCCACCAGACGGTCAGCCGATAGGTATCGGCCCAGCCATCCCCCATTATGCCAGCTTGAATCGCTAACAGCCCAACAGCAGAGATAAATGCGAGAGTGGTGCTGAAGATCAGTAGAGGTAACAGGCGCTTTTTGAGTATCGCGGAGAATGGGTCTGGCGCTAATGCAGCGGTGAATATACTGATGCCAAACATCAGCATCACCGCCAGAAAATGCAGGAAGCGACATAGAATAAATAAGGTCGCTAAAGACATACTATTTCACAGTGAAGCTGTATGTGCCTTTGGTTTTATGACCATCAACAGACACCACATGCCACGAAACATTATATTTACCTGCAGTTAAAGCATGATCAATCGGCAAAATCAATTGTGTGTTATTGACCGGGTCCAATTTTAGTTCACCCGTTTTTACCACACTGTTATCTGGGCCAGTCACCTTCACGCCACTGAAATTCAATTCAATACCTTCAGAGAAGCCCAATGTCAGTGCTTCTGGTGCTGAACCTATGGTGGTATCGGCGGCTGGGGATTCGATTTTCAGATGTGCGTGAGCAAGGGCTTGCTGACTGGATAGCCCAACAAATAACACGATAAGCGCCGAAAGCATACGGCAAGAAGAACGTACTTTTCGAATAAACATAGTATCCCTTTATCGATGGGGAGAAGAATCAGTCTGCTACCAACCATATCCTATATTGGCAGCGCGAACCCCTATCACATCCAGTCAATTGCACTACCTGTGAGGTAGGGCACAAAATAAAACGCCAATTTCCGCGTGGTGATTGAAATATCACCAATAGTTGAACGATAGATCAACTCATTGTCTTATCGTTAATGCAAATGATAACGATTTAGTTATGGCAAGTCGAGAAACCAAAGATAAACAATATGTAATTAGCACAGAAACAATAAGATAAAGGGGATACCGATAAGCACTGCGGGGGCAATGAAGAACCGCAGTTTCTGGTTACCTTTGGGCTAGCAGAAACTGCGATGAATATTCTATCCGGAGCTATCAGGCTAAAAATTAAGCTTGAGTATGGCTTTGAGCGGCCATTGTTTTCAGATCTTTATCAACGAAGAAGAGTGAATTACCGCTATTACCCACCAGTGCCAGTTTATCCAGGATGGATTTGAACAGTTTTTCTTCTTCATGCTGTTCAGCAACATACCATTGCAGGAAATTGAATGTGGAGTAGTCGTGGGTAGTCATTGCAACATGGGCAAGCTCATTAATTTGAGTGGTAATCAGTTGCTCATGCTCGTAAGTCAGTTTGAACACATCGGCCAATGATGCAAAATCGATTGGTGGCGCACCGATGGTGCCCAAAACTGGCATTGAGCCTGTTCCACTGAGGTATTCAAATAGGCGCTGCATGTGCTGCATCTCTTCTTGAGAATGCTCTTTTAAAAATGCGGCTGCACCTTCAAAACCTTTATCGCTGCACCAGGCACTCATTTGTAGATATAGGTTTGCAGAGTAAAATTCCAGATTCAGCTGCTCATTGAGCTTTTGTGCCATTTCTGTTTTCAACATAATAATTCCCTTATTTTTATAATGCAGGTAAGCAACGATTAACTTTTTGTATTATGCCAAGATAAAAACAAAATAAGAACACCCTATTCACATTAATATTAGTGAAAAACAATAAATAATTTAATCTGTTGTTTTAAAAAGATAATTTAAACAGGGAAACTAGGGTGAATTATTATAAGAATCATTAACATTATCACGAGAACAGTAAAAAGAATGATTCTTATTTAAGTGTGCGAGTAATAATTAATAAATGACTTATTTGAAAAATAATATTATTGCCACGCGAAACACTCTAAATACCCATCATTTTGAGACATTAGCTGCTTGCCAATATCTACCGCCTGCATTACCTTTTGCGCCATAGTCGCCACGAGCAAGAAGGAGAAGACAATGGGATATAATCTGACCGCGCTTTCTGACGAAGAAACAGCCAAAATGAATGTGGATTTGGCGGCATCTGGTGTGGCATTTAAAGAGCGCTACAACATGCCCGTCATTCCTGAAATGGTCGTACGAGAGCAGCCCGAGGAGCTGCGTGAATACTTTTCGCAGCGGCTCGCTTATTACCGTATCGAGTCGAATAAATTCTCTCGTTTGCCGTATGAACCTAAGATGAAATAATCAGTAAGCTACTCCCGCAGAGCTGAATCTGCGGGAGTGCGTCGAGCAGATAATTAGAGTTTGCGGGCAAACTTGTCTGTTGCCAGAATCAACTGATGCAAAATCCCCGGTTCATCAAAGGAGTGCCCGGCACCTTCAACAATATGCAGTTCAGCTTCTGGCCAGGCTTGCGCTAAGTCCCACGCATTCTGTGGCTGGCAAGCCATATCATATCGGCCATGAATAATAACAGCAGGGATATGGCGAATACGCGTCACGTTATCCAGCAGTTGGTTATCATCGTCTAAAAAACCTAAGTGGGTGAAATAGTGATTTTCAATGCGGGCAAAGGCCAAAGCAAAATCATCTTCACCAAAGGAGGCGGAACTTTTGGTCGGCAATAATGTGACCGTTTCACCCTCCCAGAGGCTCCAGATTTTTGCCGCCTCCAACTGTACCGCCTTATCAGTGGATGTCAGCCGTTTGCGGTAAGCCGCGGTCACATCGCCCTGCTCTTCTGGCGATAAAATTGACAATATGCGTTGCCACTTATCAGGGAAGAAACGCGAAGCTCCCTCCTGATAGTACCAATGCAGCTCTTTTTTCCGCAGGGTGAAAATCCCACGTAAAACCATCTCACTGACCCGATCAGGATGCGTTTCACCATAAGCTAGCGCGAGTGTTGAGCCCCACGAACCGCCAAATAGCAGCCATTTATCAACACCCGCCATTTTACGTAGCCGTTCGATATCTTCGACTAAGTGCCAGGTCGTGTTGTTCTCCAGACTGGCATGGGGTTTTGAGCGCCCACATCCACGTTGATCAAACAGCAGAACTTTATATTTCGTCGGATTAAAAAGTTGCCGATGGTAAGGGGCAATGCCCCCACCTGGACCGCCATGGATAAATACCGCCGGTTTGCCATCGGGGTTACCACAGAGTTCCCAGTAAATCTGATGCCCATCGCCGGTGTCTAATAAACCACTGTCGTAGGGTTCATACGCTGGATAAAGCCCACGTAATTGTTCCATTATTTTTCCATGTTTGTTATTAGACATTAAAGTTATCAAAGCCTATACCGCACGCAGGGTCAACGATAAAACATCACATTTACGCCAATCAGCCCATTAATTCTGTCAACTGGCGATAATTACGCCATATCTCAGCAAATTATGCGGTGTAAAATCACAATCGGGCGCGTATTAAACAGTAACAAGAGAGATTAAGATTTAATAATGTTCTTGTTAAACAATGTATTAATCTCGGTGATGCTTTATCCCCTTGCAACTGCTCCTCATAAGGTGGTTAATAGGTGGGCGTACCAACCTAACCGAAGGTAAAGAGAGGCAAGCCATGAGTAAGGGAATGGACAGCAAAAAGAACGCGAAGAAAAAGCCACTAAAAACGCCAGCTGAGAAAAAAGCTGACAAACGCGCTAAGAAGTCATCTTCTTCCAGCGCAGAATAACGGACTTTTCGTCTCGTTAGTCAACCCGCCCCGAAAGGCGGGTTTTTTGTTGCTAATCATCATGAATAAACATGGGAGGGCAGGCATCTATTTTCGTGTGATCGATACTGAAACTTGCGGCTTAGAAGGCGGTATTGCCGAGGTCGCCTCTATTGATTTGGTTGATGATAGCCCGACAAGATCCCGACTATCTGCGCTGGATGTTAGCCTCAATCAGTGATCTTACGCCAGATATGCGCCATACCCTGACGCATTACCTGACGTAATACTCATAGCAATATTAAGCCAGGGCTAGAATGAATGCGTACTCCAAAGCGATATCCTCATAAGCTTTGAAACGCCCTGATTTGCCGCCATGGCCGGAATCCATATCAGTGTGCAGCAGCAATAGGTGATCATCCGTCTTCATTTCACGCAGTTTGGCGACCCATTTTGCCGGTTCCCAATATTGAACCTGTGAATCATGCAGACCGGTTGTGACCAACATGTGCGGGTAAGCTTGGGCTTTAACCTGATCGTATGGGCTATATTGCTTGATGTAGTCGTAATACGCCTTATCGTTTGGATTGCCCCACTCATCATATTCGCCGGTGGTCAGCGGAATTGATTCATCCAACATGGTGGTGACCACATCCACAAAGGGCACCTGCGCTACGACACCTTTATATAATTCAGGCGCTTGATTGATTACCGCCCCCATCAGCAAACCACCGGCACTGCCCCCCATGGCAAAGACACGATTGGCATCGCCATAACCTTCAGCAACCAACGTTTTAGTGACATCAATAAAATCGTTAAATGTATTTAACTTATTGAGTAACTTGCCATCTTCATACCATTGTTGGCCCAACTCGCCACCACCACGAATATGCGCCAGTGCGAAGACAAAACCACGGTCCAACAAACTTAAACGGCTGCCACTGAATGCAGGATCCATGCTGCTACCATATGAGCCGTAGCCATAGACCAACAGCGGGTTAGCGCCCGACACAAAATGGTCGCGGTGATAAACCAGCGAGACCGGGATTTTGACGCCGTCGGCTGCTGTGACCCAAATTCGCTCACTGCGATACTTTTCTGGCGTGAAATTCTTCACTTCCTGCTGTTTGAGCAACTGACGTGCACCGGTATCCATATTCAGCTCAAACATGGAGCTTGGCGTGGTCATGGATGAATAACCATAGCGCAGCAGTTCCGTTTCTGGTTCAGGGTTATACGCCAGCCAGGTAACATAGGTAGGGTCATCAAAAGTAATGGCTTTCTCTTCACCAGTTACCCAGTGGATTTGCCGCAGATGTGTTAACCCTTCACTACGCTCCTCCACCACCAGCCAGTCGCGGAATAAGCTGAACCCCTCCAGCATGACCTCCATTCTTGGCGCAATAAGTGGCTGCCACTGGGATTCATCAGCAAGATCACTCGGCGTTTTCCCTGCTTCGGCAATTTTGTACAGCCCAAAATTCTTGCCGTCTTTGCTTGAATACATCTCTTTATTTGAGCGGATGTAGAAATGCTGCTTATAGTGATCCAAACCATATTCATGGTCTTTACGACGCGGAGCAAACAGCTGCGGCACCGGCTCAGACTGATCGGCATCCAGCAGTAGAATTTCAGAGGTTGTAGTGCTGCTTAGGTGAATAACGATATAGCGCTCAGAGGTGGTTTTTTCCAGACCGACATAGAAGGTGTCGTCAGCCTCCTGATAAATCAGTTGATCCTCTTTAGGGTCAGTGCCCACCACATGGCGGTAGACCTGATAGGGCAATAACGTTTTTTCATGTTTGCGCACGTAATAGAGCGTTTTTGAGTCATTGGCCCACTCAAAACTCCCCGAGGTATTGCTAATAACCTCCTCGTGCCAGAGATCCGTTTGTAACTGCTTTACCCGGATATCATATTGCCGACGCGATAAGAAATCCTCGGCAACCGCCAGTCGTTGATTATCTGGACTGACATCCAACCCGCCTAAAGTATAAAACTCACGCTCCGCAGCACGCTGGTTGCCATCCAATAAGGTTTCCCAAGTGCTATCAGCCCAGACCGGTTGACGCACATAAATTGCGTACTCATTTCCCGGCTCAAAACGGGTCTGATAACGATAGCCGTTACGAATATAGGGGACAGACTCTTCTTGCGGCGGAATACGGGAGACCATCTCTTGATACAAGGCTTCGCGCAGCGGTTGCTGCGGTTTCAACACTGCCTCAGTGAAGGCATTTTCAGCTTGCAGATAGTTCAGAACATCAGCATCTGTGCGCTCATCATCACGTAGCCAATAGTAATCATCTACACGGGTATCGCCGTGCATAGTGATCGGATAAGGGCGTTTATCTGCCTTTGGAGGTGTGGTCATTAGTTGAGTTATCCATCTGTGTTCGTTAACACGAGAGTGACACGATTACCTGCGGCTGCCAAGCAGCAGCAGTTGCAGATAATTCAGTCAGAATGGGCTAATGCAATGATTAACAAGGTGATAAGCAGGTGCTGGTATATTAGCACCAGCACCTGCTTGGGCATGATTAGCTTAATTTTGGTATTGCGGCTTCAAGGACGCAGGGTATAGGTTATGCTGCCTGCCTTACAGTCCAACACCACTTGATAGGTTTTATCGCCCTTATTACCACGTGCGACCAATGGAACTAGCCAGACATCATCCTTACCGCTGATATCGACGGCACTGATCCAAACGACTGGTTTATCTGTGCCCAACAGCTTTTTGTCTCTCTCCCAGCGAGTGATTCGATTTTGCAGAAAATCTCGTTTGACCTGAGTTGCGACTTGAGATTGATTTAAACCGATACAAGTAGGCACTTTCGCTACTCGCGGCTCTTGGGCCTGCACACTACCAGTGATAGCTGCCGATATGGCAACCAATATCAAGGAGAGTCCTCTCTTTCTCATCGTTCCTCCGCATATTATTATTGCCATCCGCTGGCCGGAACGATGATTGAGATGTAGGTTACAGAGTGAACAATATTGCAGCATCAACGTGTTAGCGTTGCGTAATTAACAGCGAGTAAACTCAATCAGGTAAAACTGTTCCAGGCCCGGATAGATCGCCTTAATCACCTTTTTCAGCTCATCTAATGACATATTTTCTTGCTCAGCATGGCGTTCTGTCAGGGCATCCAGTGTGACTGGCGTGACCGACTTTACCTTGATGTGGCAGAAAAAAACGCCATCTTCATTACGACATACGCGCAGGGTCTCCCCTGGGCGAAAATCGGATTCACTGCTATCCCGGATAGTGATCGTTTTGCGATCCGCCAGAATATCCGCCTCAAAGCGACCAAAGAAGGTGATTTCACGATTCATTTTAGATCCCTTTTCCACTTTCTGCCGGTAGTTAGCAGATTAAGCAGCTTGATTTTCTTCAGGTTTGGCTTTTTTCTCGGTCACACTTTTTTCAGACTTGGCTTTTGGTTGCCCATCGGCAGGGGCCGCAGGGCTGATACCGCGGAGAATTTGCCCCAATGCATCTTTATTTTCTGCCAGGAAGAAACTCAGCACTTCGCGCTGCTCTTCTTCGAGCGATAGCGGCGCTTGTGACAACCATTCAGATAAGTTGTCCGCCAAATCCAGCATTTTATCGTAGGCATCGGCTTCTTTTTTGGTTGTGAAAGTCATTTTTTCCTCACCCTGTCTTACCACGACGAATTTTATTTCAACGGCCATGAATAAATGTCCTTTTTGCTTACAGATAACTGTACATAAACACAGTATAATGTGATTTATCGGGGGGATGCAACCTCCATCGCCCCACTGTGATTATTTTAATAACCGGGCTTTGCAGTTTTTGCCTTTAATCTTGCCCTGTTGCAGCTGCTGTAAGGCGCGTTTAGCGCTGGCCTTGCGGATGGCAACATAAGCATGAACAGGGAACATGTCGATTTTACCCACATCCGCCGCAGTTAAACCGGCATCACCGGTTAATGCACCCAGAATGTCGCCGGGCCGAATTTTTGCTTTGCGCCCACCGTCGATGCATAAGGTCACCATTTCTGGCTCCAGCATGGTGTTAGCACTGCGGCTCAACTGATCTGCTGGCGTCCATTTCAGCTTAATTTGCAGATAATCCTCAATCGCGTGGGCGCGGGTCATCTCTTGCGGCGTACACAGGCTGACGGCAAGACCACTCATCCCTGCCCGCCCGGTACGACCAATGCGGTGTACGTGAACTTCGGGATCAAACGCCAGTTCAAAGTTAACCACCAGCTCCAGGTCTTTAATATCCAGACCCCGGGCGGCAACATCTGTTGCCACCAGTACGCGGCAGCTACGATTAGCAAAGCGGACCAACACCTGATCACGGTCACGTTGCTCTAAGTCACCGTGCAACGCCAGCACACTGATGCCACGGGACTCCAAGGCCTCATAGACGCTTTGGCAATCTTTTTTGGTGTTACAAAATACCACCGCAGATGCCGGCTGATAGTGGCTAAGTACCGAGATCAGCAGCGGTAACCGTTTTTCGCGAGTGGTTTCAAAGAACAGCTGCTCGATGGCGGGCGCCTCATCCCCATCATCCACTTCAACATTGACCGGCTGGCGCTGCACCCGCGCACTAATTTGTTCAATTCCAGCCGGATAAGTGGCGGAGAACAGCAGTGTTTGGCGCTGTGGCGGGGTGTAAGCAATCACATCGTCAATGGCATCGGTGAAACCCATATCCAACATGCGATCAGCTTCATCCAAAACTAGAATTTTGAGATCATCAAGAACCAGCGTTTTTTTGCGTAAATGTTCCTGAATGCGCCCCGGCGTACCCACCACGATATGTGGCGCATGTACCAGAGAATCCAGTTGATGGCCCATTGGCTGACCACCACACAAGGTCAGGATTTTGATGTTCTGAGTGAAACGGGCCAGGCGGCGCAGCTCTTTGCTGACCTGATCGGCCAATTCGCGGGTCGGACACAGCACCAGTGCTTGAGTCACAAACTCACCCACCGCAATTTTGTCTAGCAAACCAATGCCGAATGCCGCGGTTTTACCGCTACCGGTTTTGGCCTTCGCCCGGACATCCTGCCCGTTGAGGATTGCCGGCAGCGCTGCGGCTTGTACCGGTGTCATTTCGGTATAGCCAAGTTCATTAAGATTGGACAACTGCTCAGCAGGCAGTGTCAGGGAAGAGAAGGAAGTTGTGCTCACGGCAATAACTCTTATAACTGGATGGAATGGCAGCGATGGCCTGAAGGCAAGCGCAATATTTTGGCGCGATAATACCAGAAATGGGGCCATCGCCGGAACAATAGTGTAAAGCTGGCGCAAAATAGCCCTGCTGCAGCCCCACAAGCCGCACATTCATCCTGCCAGGACTCATTAGTGGGATATTATTTCCGCAAAAATTCACGGAATAAATGCGCCAACACCCGCTGTTCGGCTGGATACGCAATCGTTTTCGTTGCTGTTTTACTCTATACTGACGCCCATAAAATTAATTGCACGTCGAATGAATGTGTCATCTCACACAGATTAGGTATCTCACTATGCTAACAATTGGAACCGCACTGCGCCCAGGCGCTACCCGTGTCATGCTGCTAGGCTCTGGCGAGTTGGGCAAAGAGGTGGCGATTGAGTGCCAGCGACTGGGGCTGGAAGTGATTGCTGTTGATCGCTACGCAGATGCGCCTGCGATGCATGTCGCCCATCGTAGCCATGTGATTAACATGCTGGATGGTGCGGCGCTAAAGCAGTTAGTTGAGCAGGAAAAACCTCACTATATCGTGCCGGAGATTGAAGCTATCGCCACCGATATGCTGGTTGAATTAGAGAAGATGGGGCAACGGGTGGTGCCCTGTGCCGAAGCGACCCGCCTAACGATGAACCGTGAAGGGATTCGCCGTCTGGCAGCTGAAACGTTACAATTACCCACCTCCAGCTACCGTTTCGCTGATACCGAGAGCGCATTTCGCCAGGCGGTGAGTGACATTGGCTATCCGTGCATTGTGAAGCCGGTGATGAGTTCTTCCGGTAAAGGGCAGAGTCTGATCCGCCATGAAGAGCAGCTTAAGGCGGCGTGGGATTACGCCCAACTGGGTGGCCGTGCGGGCGGCGGGCGGGTGATTGTCGAGGGGCTGGTAAACTTTGATTTTGAAATTACCCTGCTGACCATCAGCGCTGTTGATGGCACTCATTTCTGCGCACCTATTGGTCACCGTCAGGAAGATGGCGATTACCGTGAATCCTGGCAACCACAGGCGATGAGCGCGGTGGCATTAGCGCGGGCGCAAGAGATAGCCTCGCAGGTGGTCACGGCATTGAGCGGTCACGGGCTATTTGGTGTCGAGTTGTTTGTGTGTGGCGATGAGGTTATTTTCAGCGAAGTCTCACCACGCCCACATGATACCGGTATGGTGACCCTGATTTCGCAAAATATGTCTGAATTCGCGTTACATGTTCGCGCATTTCTTGGGCTGCCAATTGGCACTATCCGCCAATATGGCGCGGCTGCATCAGCCGTTATTTTGCCTGAATTAACCAGCCAAAATATCCATTACCACGGGCTGGAAACCGCGCTGACGGGTGATACGCAAATTCGCTTATTCGGTAAGCCGGAAATTGCCGGTAAGCGGCGCTTAGGCGTGGCGCTGGCAGTTGCTGATGATATTAGCACCGCCATTGCGGTGGCGAAGCGGGCGGCGGCAGCTGTCGTGGTAAGTGGGCAGTAACCATTATCCCAATAAAAACCCGCCATTAATGGCGGGTTTTGCGGCTTAATCGGCAACTACCCCTCATAGTGATCTTCGATCTCATCCGCATCTGGCTCATTATCACGGCGATAATCAGACTCCTCGTGCTCATCGAAGTCAGTGTCTTCAAAGATAGCCATGGCCTGTGGATCATCCTGATGCCGCTCACGGATCTCTGCGGCGACCAACGCAATCGCCTCACCACTGCTCATACCTTCCGACATGAATTGATGAATACGTTCAACAGCTTCTTGCTGCTCCTCATGGGAGAGTGAAGGCATACCCGCTAGCATTGATTTATCTCCTGGATATAATTGTTCAAGTATACCTGTTTATTCTACTCTACGGTGAATTGGCTGCTCTATGCAGAAGTGACGCCAACCCGCCGGTGATTTATGCTAATCTCCTCCACGGCCCAATGTTCACCAGCCCCCTCTCCAGCCGAAAGAAAAGAGTCGCGACACATGAGTGTAAAACCCCTGACCTTCACAGCATTGCCCTATCAGCCTAACGCCCTGCTCCAGCAATTTACGCCACTTGCCCATCAGGCCTGGGCCATGCTGTTGCACTCCGGATTCGCCGAGCACGCCCATAATCGTTTTGATATTTTGGTCGCCGACCCATTGGTCACGCTCACGACACGAGGGGAACAGACTGAAATTGCCCGTGCTCAGGGGTCAATAGTCTCATCCGCAGACCCATTCTCTTTATTGCAGCAAGAGTTGGATAAATTCGCGCCACCCATATCACCACATCCCGACCTGCCATTTTTGGGCGGCGCATTGGGGCTATTTGGTTATGATCTGGGCCGCCGAATTGAGAAAATCCCCACACTGGCCGAGCCAGATATCACCTTACCCGATATGGCCGTTGGCTTGTATGACTGGGCACTGATTGCCGATCACCAGTTGCAGCAGCTGACTCTGATTTGCCATGGTGATGCCGGGCCGCGCCTACAGTGGCTGCAACAGCAAAAGACGCGTGACACTGTCACACCATTTGCACTCACCAGCCCATGGCAGGCCAATATGTCGCGCCAACAGTATGGCGAAAAGTTCCGCCAGATTCAGGCCTATCTACACAGCGGCGACTGCTATCAGATCAATCTGGCGCAAAGATTTAGCGCTGACTATCAGGGCGATGAGTGGCAGGCCTTTCTCGCTTTAAGCCGCAGTAATCGCGCGCCTTTTTCCGCCTTTATACGTCTGCCCGGCAACGCGATACTGAGCGTCTCACCTGAGCGCTTCATATGGCTGGAAAACCAGCAGATCCAGACGCGCCCAATCAAGGGCACACTGCCACGGCTGGCAGACCCCGAACAGGACAGCTTACAAGCGGCACGGCTGGCGAACTCCAGCAAAGATCAGGCGGAAAATCTGATGATTGTCGATCTGCTACGCAACGATATCGGCCGAGTGGCTCAACCGGGCAGCGTGCGGGTGCCTGAATTATTCGTGGTTGAACCCTTTCCGGCGGTGCACCATTTGGTCAGCACCATTACCGCCACCCTACCCGCAGAGTGCCCAGCGACGGCACTGCTCCGCGCCTGTTTCCCCGGTGGTTCGATAACCGGCGCCCCCAAAATCCGGGCGATGGAAATTATCGAGCAGTTGGAGCCGCATCGGCGCAATGCTTACTGCGGTAACATTGGCTATATTAGTTGCTGTGGCACAATGGACACCAACATCACTATCCGCACCCTATTGACTGAAAACGGCAAAATTTACTGCTCTGCTGGCGGTGGTATTGTGGCCGATAGTCAGGAGCAGGCTGAATATCAGGAGACATTTGATAAAATCGCCCGCATTTTGCCACAACTTGAAAATGTCTCGTTTTTAAGCAGGGATAACTGATGAGTGAGAGACTCCGTGAGTGACTTGTGGGTGAATGGTGTAAATAGATCGCTGATCGGAAAAACACTGCCTGAATTTATCAGCCGCTTCCAATTACAGCTGCCGCAGCCGGGCTGTTTCTCTGCTAATAGTCGCCATGCGGCGGTATTAATTCCGATAATTTGTCGGCCAGAACCTACGTTGCTATTAACCCGGCGATCAACTCATTTGCGTAAGCATGCCGGTCAGGTCGCCTTCCCCGGCGGCAAAGCCGATCCAACAGATAGTTCACTGATTGAGACCGCCCTGCGGGAAGCTGAGGAGGAGGTCGCGATCCCTGCCAGCGCAGTGCATGTCCTAGGGCAACTGGCCCCACTGGATAGCTCCAGCGGCTATCAGGTCACGCCGATTGTCGGTTTAGTCCCCGACAATATTGCTTTTCATGGCAATGAAGATGAGGTCGCGGGGCTATTTGAAATGCCGTTACACGAGGCGCTGAGTCTCTCCCGCTACTATTCACTGGATATCCATCGCGGTGGAATCAATCACCGGGTCTATCTATCTTGGTATGAGCGCCAGTTTGTTTGGGGGCTGACAGCGGCGATTATCCGCCGATTGGCACAACAGGTGAGTATTTAATCTAATCCCATACTCCAGGCATGGATACTGGGTGATCCGCTTCACAACGTTTCCCTTTATAAAACTGAAATACAGCATAAAGCGATCCCTATCACCCCATCACATCGATTTTTACTCTATTTTCCCTGCACATCCTTTTTAAAAAAACTGTAAACTTGCCTGTCAGCGTTATGAAATATCTGTAAAATATCTTTCATCAAAATAAACCACTAAATATATAAGGTTAAAAGCTGAGAGTAAAAAAGCCGATATCACCCTACGCTGTTGCGAATAGTGATAGGTAACTGTTGCGGTATCAACTTGATACCGCCGACACCAGTAGTACCCAAATTAACAGCGCTCTGTGATGGCATGACTGATATCACCATGACCTCACCTCGGTATTTGATGCGAAGTTATCTGCCGCCAGCCACAGAACGTTTATACTTAATACAGATATTCTTAGCTGCCCTATGCGATAGAATAACAAGATGCGTTGTGAAGGAGTTTTAGCGTGATTAGCGTTTTTGATATGTTCAAGATTGGTATCGGTCCATCCAGCTCCCATACCGTTGGGCCAATGAAAGCTGGCAAGGAATTTGCTGATTTGCTGGTGACTCAAGGGCTGATGCCATCTGTCACGCGTGTCGCCGTGGATGTTTACGGCTCCTTGTCACTGACCGGTAAAGGTCACCACACTGATATCGCGATTATTATGGGGTTGGCGGGCAATATGCCTGACACCGTGGATATCGATGGTATTCCTGCCTTTATTCGTGATGTGGAATTACGCCAAAAACTGATGTTGGCCAATGGCTTGCATGAAGTGGACTTCCCTCGTGAGGGCGGAATGGTGTTCCGTAGTGATAATCTGCCGCTACACGAAAATGGGATGCAAATTCACGCCTTTGCCGGTGATGAGAAAATCCTGAGCAAAACCTACTACTCCATCGGCGGTGGTTTTATCGTTGATGAAGAGCACTTTGGTAAAGCGGTGGTCAATGCCGTTAGCGTGCCCTATCCGTTTAATTCTGCGGAAGAAATTCTGGCTAACTGCGAACAAACCGGCATGTCCATCTCCGGGATGGTGATGCAAAATGAGCTAGCGATGCACAGTAAAGAGGAGATTGACGCTTATTTCACCGCCATCTGGCAGACCATGCGGGCCTGTATCGATCGTGGCCTAAATACCGAGGGCGTGTTACCCGGCCCACTGCGTGTACCACGCCGTGCTGCTGCGTTGCGTCGCTTGCTAGTCTCCTCCGATAAACTCTCCCATGACCCAATGAACGTCATTGACTGGGTCAATATGTACGCACTGGCGGTTAACGAAGAGAATGCGGCCGGGGGTCGTGTCGTCACCGCCCCGACGAACGGCGCGTGTGGTATCGTCCCGGCAGTACTGGCCTATTACGATCACTTTATCGAGCCGGTTACCCCTGAAATCTTTATCCGCTACTTCCTCTCCTCTGGCGCTGTCGGGATTTTGTATAAGATGAACGCCTCTATTTCTGGGGCTGAAGTGGGTTGTCAGGGCGAAGTGGGGGTTGCCTGCTCCATGGCCGCCGCTGGTTTGGCCGAGTTACTGGGTGCCAGCCCGATTCAGGTCTGTATCGCCGCTGAGATTGGCATGGAGCACAATTTGGGGCTGACTTGTGATCCCGTGGCCGGGCAGGTACAAGTGCCTTGTATTGAACGTAATGCGATCGCCTCGGTAAAAGCGATTAACTCGGCACGTATGGCGATGCGCCGTACCAGTGAGCCGCGCGTCTCACTGGATAAAGTGATCGAAACCATGTTTGAGACCGGCAAAGATATGAATGCTAAATACCGCGAAACGTCCCGTGGTGGTTTGGCAATTAAAGTGCAGTGTAATTAATTTCGTTAATTGATAGCCTGCCAGATCAGTAAGGGGAGCCGAAGCTCCCCTGTTAGCATTTAACGCCGTCAGTCACTTTTACTCTTCCAACTCACTATTCAGCTTGGTAATGCGAACCAGTTCGATGCGGTAATCTGACACAGCCATAATCTCAAAGCGCAGATTATGCAGCTCAACCACATCGCCCACCGTTGGCATATGGCCTGAGTGAGAAAGCAGCATACCGGCAAGTGAAGCATAATCAGCGGTTGGGCTCACCAGCTCCTGGCAATCCAGCGCCTGCTCCAGAGAGTGCAAGTCTGCCCCCCCTTTCACCAGCCAGCTATCACCATCAGTTATAATGTCCGGCGTTTCATCTTCATCAGGGAATTCACCGGCAATGGCTTCCAGCACGTCCAACGGCGTAACCAGCCCCTGCACGACGCCAAATTCGTCATTCACCACCACTAAGCGGCCTTTTGCTTTGCGCAATACACCCAGCAGATTAATCACATCCATGGTATCAGGCACCACAATAGGTGGCGTTGCCGCAGCAAACTCACAAATTGAGTCGCCGCGCTCGATGGCGACTAACAGATCTTTGGCGCGCACTACGCCGATTATCTGATCGAGTGAGTCGCGGCACACAGGAAATAGGCTGTGTGGCGTATCGAGCAGTTGCTCACGGATCTCCGCTTGTGAACGATTACAGTCCACCCATGAGATCTCAGTGCGCGGTGTCATCACACTACGCATTGAACGGGAGGCCAGGGTTAACACGCCGCTTATCATGTAACGCTCCTCCTCAGCAAAGGCGGCCTCGGTCGGCATCGCCTGCTGCGAATCGCCATTTTGCGGCTCCTGCTGCTCACGACCGCCCATTAAGCGGATGATAGCTTCAGCGGTGCGCTGGCGTCTTGGTAAGCGGGACTCATGTTTGATGAAATTACGACGCGCAATCTGATTAAACAGCTCAATCAGGATAGAGAAGCCGATGGCCGCGTAGAGGTAACCTTTCGGAATGTGGAAACCAAAGCCTTCAGCAATCAGGCTCAGGCCAATCATCAGTAAGAAGCTGAGACAGAGCACCACCACCGTCGGGTGCGCGTTGACAAACTGGGTCAGTGTTTTTGATGCCAGTAGCATCACACCCATCGCAATCACGACCGCTGTCATCATGATGGCTAAGTCGTTAACCATCCCCACGGCCGTAATTACGGCGTCCAGTGAGAAGACGGCATCGAGCACCACAATCTGCGCGACGACCGCCCAAAAGCTGGCATAACCGCGATTGGCACTGTCATCGTGCTGGTTACCCTCCAGCCGCTCATGTAGCTCGGTGGTGGCTTTAAATAGCAGGAATAGCCCCCCCACCAGCAAAATCAGGTCTCGCCCTGAGAAGTTAAAACTGCCGACACTAAAGAGCGGTGTGGTCAGCGTGACCATCCAGGAGATGACCGACAACAGCCCCAGGCGCATAATCAGCGCCAGAGACAGGCCGATGATTCTGGCCTTATCCCGTTGTTTAGGCGGAAGTTTATCGGCCAAAATGGCAATAAATACCAGGTTATCAATACCCAGAACAATTTCCAACACTACCAGCGTCAGTAACCCTGCCCAAATTGAGGGGTCCATTAGAAATTCCATGTCAGACTCCGAAAATAAGAACAAGATCCAGATGATGTGCGCCCGGCAACAGACGCAGCAAAACGCCGCGGTACGGTTGTCAGTATAGATACGCAGAAGGATCGGGTGAAATTATACGCAGCAAGGGTGCGTGATGGGATAACCAGATTTAGACCCACTGGCTGGGTATTAACGCTAATAAAACAGTAACTTCGGTGACAGTCCATAGGGAGAGCTGAGGCCCTTAACTCCTGACAATTAAAAGAGCCGTTAACTTTATCAGGATTCTTTTTATCAGCATAGGGGGATTTATTCTCTAACCCGCTATATTCCCCCATTTTATGCCCCGCTCTTTTTCGTCTCGGCGATTTCCCCGCAACCCAATGTGGCTTATCTGCCAATATTCATACAAATCGCATAAATTTTAAACATCAGCCCCCTACTGTGATGAATGTTTTACAGATCAAACACATCAAGAGTGCTCATGTATGTGTCTAATAATCATCCAAGTAAGCTAAATCATTCATAACATGTCCCAATAACTGAGCACCGTCACATAATTTATTTTTTCACTGACTAAAATAAATCACATCCAACAACATTGTGGTATCAACCTGAATCGATTCATTGCCGTAACGTATAAATCGCCAGCAGTGAATAGATATTGTGACTATCATAATAGATTCAATGTGTACCGAAGTGGCGTTGGTGAATACAGGTTTTTCTGTTACGTGCGAGAACTCAATTCTGAGTTAACAGAGGGGGTAGCGAGTGAGTATAGCTATTATCATTGGCACACATGGGGCTGCGGCAGAACAACTGCTGAAAACAGCTGAAATGCTTATAGGCGAACAGAGTAATGTCGCTTATATCGATTTCGTCCCCGGTGAGAATGCCGAAACGTTGATTGAGAAATACAACGGTAAATTAACCGGGCTAGATACCAGCAAAGGTGTGGTATTCCTGGTTGATACTTGGGGTGGCAGTCCGTTTAATGCCGCCAGCCGCATTGCTACCGATAAAGAGAACTATGAGGTCGTCGCCGGGATTAATATTCCGATGCTGGTTGAAACCTTTATGGCTCGTGATGATAACCCATCATTTTCCGAATTGATTGCAATTGCAGTGGAGACCGGGCGTGAGGGTGTTAGAGCGCTAAAAGCGCAGCCTAAAGAGCCGGAGAAACCACAAACTACTCCTGCGCCAAAAGCCAAGGCTCCGGCCGTCGCTTTAGGTCCGAACGATCATATGAAGTTCGGGCTGGTGCGTATTGATGATCGCTTAATCCATGGTCAGGTCGCCACACGCTGGACCAAAGAAACTAACGTAAGCCGCATTATTGTGGTCAGTGACGAAGTGGCTGCTGACAAAATGCGTAGCACCTTGCTCAAGCAGGTTGCCCCTCCGGGTGTCACTGCGCACGTGGTTGATGTCGAAAAAGCTATCCGCGTCTACAACAACCCGAAATATGCCAAAGATCGGGTCATGCTGTTATTTACCAACCCAACTGACGTGGTGCGTTTAGTTGAGGCTGGCGTGGACATTAAGTCAGTTAATATCGGTGGTATGGCATTCCGTCAGGGTAAAACCCAGGTGAACAATGCGGTCTCCGTCGATGAAAAAGATATTGAAGCCTTTAATAAATTAAATGCGCGCGGTATTGAACTGGAAGTTCGGAAAGTCTCTTCGGATAGCCGGCTCAAAATGATGGATTTAATTAGCAAACTTAATAAATAGCTTTACTAAAAACGACGTAGCAAGGTTATGCCCTGTTCTGTTTTGGAGCACGGTTATTTTTACTCAGCTTTTTTGGTCATAGGAGAAGTACAATGGAGATCACAACTCTTCAGATTGTGCTGATATTCATAGTTGCCTGTATCGCCGGGATGGGTTCCATTCTGGATGAGTTCCAATTCCACCGTCCCCTTGTCGCTTGTACCTTAGTCGGTCTGGTGCTGGGTGACATGAAAACCGGTATTATTATCGGTGGTACTTTGGAGATGATCGCCCTCGGCTGGATGAACATCGGGGCCGCAGTGGCACCTGATGCAGCTTTGGCATCAATCATTTCCACCATTCTGGTTATTGCCGGCGGTCAAGACATCGGTGCGGGTATCGCACTGGCTATTCCACTGGCCGCCGCCGGTCAGGTATTAACCATTATCGTTCGTACCATTACGGTGGCCTTCCAGCACGCCGCCGATGGTGCCGCCGAACGTGGCAGCCTACGCGCAATCACCTGGATTCACATTTCTGCCCTGTTCTTGCAGGCGATGCGTATCGCTATCCCTGCCCTGATCGTCGCCCTGTCTGTTGGAACATCTGAAGTTCAGATGCTGCTCAGCTCGATTCCTGATGTGGTTACCAGTGGTCTGAATATCGCCGGTGGTATGATAGTCGTAGTAGGTTACGCCATGGTTATCAACATGATGCGTGCCGGCTACCTGATGCCATTCTTCTACTTAGGTTTCGTTACTGCGGCATTTACCAACTTCAACCTGGTGGCTCTGGGTGTTATTGGTGTGGTTATGGCCCTGCTTTATATCCAGCTCAGCCCGAAATACAACAAGTCTCAGGTTGTACAGTCTGGCCCGGCCAATAACGATCTTGATAACGAATTAGACTAGGAATAGGTGAGAGAAATGGTTGATACAACAACTGTGCTTGATAAAACCAGTGTTGATAAAACAACAACTGGCGAAAAGAAACTCACGCCCGCCGACATCCGCGGTGTGTTTATCCGCTCTAACCTCTTCCAAGGGTCGTGGAACTTCGAACGTATGCAGGCGCTAGGCTTCTGCTTCTCCATGGTGCCAGCGATCCGTCGCCTGTATCCAGAGAACTCGGAAGAGCGTAAGCAGGCAATCAAACGCCACCTGGAGTTCTTCAACACCCAACCCTTCGTTGCAGCCCCGATTCTGGGTGTTACGCTGGCGATGGAAGAGCAGAAAGCCAATGGTGCGGAGATTGACGACGCGGCCATTAACGGTATCAAAGTTGGTCTGATGGGGCCTCTGGCCGGTGTGGGTGACCCAATATTCTGGGGTACTGTACGTCCGGTATTGGCGGCTCTCGGTGCGGGTATCGCGATGAGCGGAAGCTTACTTGGTCCGCTACTGTTCTTTGTGCTGTTTAACCTGGTCCGCTTACTGACCCGTTACTATGGTGTGGCCTACGGCTATAAAAAAGGCGTCAATATCGTCAGCGATATGGATGGTGGCCTGCTACAAAAACTGACGGAAGGGGCGTCTATCCTCGGCCTGTTTGTGATGGGGGCCTTGGTTAACAAGTGGACGCACGTCAACATACCGGTGGTGGTCTCCAAGATAACCAACCAGAATGGCGAGACCACCGTCACCACGGTGCAAACCATCTTGGATCAGTTGATGCCGGGCCTGGTGCCGCTACTGTTAACCTTCGGTTGTATGTGGCTGTTACGCCGCAAAGTTAACGCACTGTGGATTATTATGGGCTTCTTCGCTATCGGTATCTTCGGCTACTGGATTGGCTTCCTGGCACCATAATTGCGTCGTTAGATTGAGCTAAAACCGGGGGGATACCTCCCGGTTTTTTATTTCAGGAGTTGTTGCATGTCGGTTACCGATATCATTTTAGTTGTCTTTATTGCCCTACTTCTTGCTTATGCCATCTATGATGAATTCATCATGAATATGATGAAAGGCAAAACCCGGCTACAAGTTCACCTCAAACGTAAAAGCAAAATCGACTGCGCCATCTTTGTCGGACTGATTGCTATCCTCATTTACAACAATGTCATGGCAAATGGGGCACCGTTAACCACCTATTTATTAGTGGGATTAGCATTAATTGCGGTTTATATCTCTTATATCCGCTGGCCCAAGTTGTTGTTTAAAAATACAGGTTTCTTCTACGCTAATGCTTTTATTGAATATAGCCGGATAAAAAGTATGAATTTATCTGAAGATGGGATCTTAGTCATTGAGTTAGAGCAGCGCCGATTACTAATCCAGGTCAGTCAATTAGATGACTTAGAAAAGATCTATAATTTTTTCATTGAAAATCAATCATAAAGCCAATTCTACTGGGAAGTGAGTCTATTTCACTGTTGCTCAACAGATTAATTTCCCAGCAATAGCCAATCCCCTCCAGACTTATTTCCACATCAACATTGATGCTTATATAGACTATTTTCCAATAAAACTCCGATAATGAAAATCATTATCAATTCCAGTGGTTTGCCATATTATTTTTAGGGTTGTCGATATAATAATTTATATGTTAAGGTTGCGCCGTTCATGGGGAGTAGCCGGTTTCTATTCGTTCTATTTTTATAGCTCGATACACAGAAACGCTCGTATCAACATACTCGTTTCATCTATTGAAACGTGGTGCGGGCAGCCAGATAAGGTTGGCGAGACCATAGACACGTAGCTCCGTCGTTAGGTTGGGGGTGGGTTACGTGTATATGGAGCCGCCCGGCCGAGTCTATTTCTATGAATCTATCTGCAACACTTATTCTTGCTTTTGCTATGTCGATGGATGCATTTGCTGCATCTATTGGTAAAGGCGCCAGTCTGCACAAACCCCGTTTTAGAGAAGCACTGCGTACCGGCCTAATATTTGGCGTGATCGAAGCTATTACCCCGCTGATTGGTTGGTGCATCGGCCTGTTCGCCAGTCAATATATCCTCGAGTGGGATCACTGGATTGCTTTCAGCCTGCTGTTTATTCTCGGCTCTCGCATGATATTTGAAGGCGCGAAACAGCAAGTTGAAGAGACCGAAAAGATGCGCAGCCACAGCTTTTGGGTGCTGGTGATGACCGCCATTGCCACCAGCCTTGATGCCATGGCAATTGGTGTCGGCCTGGCACTCTTGCAAGTGAACATTGTTCACACCGCCATGGCGATTGGGTTAGCCACCATGATCATGGCCACCCTCGGTATGCTGATTGGCCGCTACATTGGCCCACTATTGGGTAAACGTGCTGAAATCATGGGTGGGATAGTGCTAATTGGTATCGGCTTTAATATTCTGTATGAGCATATTTACGCGCTAGCTTAACCGGGTTCGCCCTTTTATTCTCAGCCTAAAATAAAGCTGGCAGCAAAAAAAGACCCCGCACTGAACTGACCTGATAAAGGAAAGGGTGCGGGGTTTTTATTTCACCAACGCCAGTCAACTAAACGGGCATCAACTCAGGTCAGAAGTCCATTGAGACGGAGAGTTTCAATGCGCGCGGATCACCCTGATAGATGTAAGTGCCGCTATCTTCAACCGATTCCCAGTAGCGCTCGTTGGTCACGTTCTCAACATTGGCACGCCAGGTCAGGTTGGTGTCCTTCATTGGCATAGTGTAACGCACACCCAGATCCAGGCGGGTCCATGGTTTCAGTTTTAAGGTGTTGGCTTCGTTAGCATACTGAGAACCTGACCGCACCACTGTACCGGTAGCAGTCAGCCCTTCAACTGCCGGAATATCATACTCACCGCCAAACACTAACTGATAACGGGCCACACCCACGGCATCATTACCATTGTTTGCTCCGTTTTGTGTTTTAGTCAGCTTAGGATCCAACCAAGTGGCACTCCCTAGCAGACGAGTACCAAACACCGGCTCGCCAAAGACATTCAGTTCAACACCACGGTTACGTTGTTCGCCATAGAAACCATATACATTGGTTGCAGGATCAACATTGCCCGTTGGGCGGGTGATCTCAAACAGGGCCAAAGTGCCGCCGTAGCGCTGGTTATCAAATTTCACCCCGATTTCATTCTGTTTTGAATGAATAATGCCCGGAATTTGACCTTTATTAGCCACAGGCGTCGTAACACCACTCGCATTACTATAGGTCGACGGTGCAGCTTTGCCCGGCCCTAATGCTTCAATGTGGTTAGCATACAGGGATACTTTTTCCCAAGGCTTCACCATGATGCCGTAAATAGGCGTGACCTTCATTTCATCCAGTGATCCCGCACTATTAGGCACACCACTGTCAAAGTTACGGATGGTCACTTCCTGACGACGTACCCCCAGCATCACCAATACTTTGTCATCCATCATCGATAAGGTATCAGATAATGAAAGCCCCGAGGCCCGTACCTGGCTATTTAGGGTTGGATCCTGATTAGTACTGCCCATAGTCGTTGGAGGGAAGCCAATCACACCGGGATTGTAAATATTAGTATTTTCTGAGTTCGACATATTCCAAGCTGACTTAGCGGTACGATAGTTAGCCGCATAACCCAGGTTCACTTTATGAGTGATAAAACCGGTATCAAAGTGGCCGCGTATTCCGCCCAGACCCGCCACAGAATCGGCCACATAAGGGACATACAAACGAGAAATTTTGGCATCGCCATTATTGGCACTAGTTAGGGCTGGCGAACCGTATTGTCCAGTTTCTTCATTACGGCTGGCACCGATAGAACCGTAAACCGTCCAGTCTTGGCTGACGTCATACTCGCTACGCAGCATACCGAAGGTGGTTTCCATATCGGTATAAACCCAAGACTGCCCATAGTTCAGTGTCGTTGATGGTGGTTCTGGGATCACCGTTGCACCACCAATGGCAACATCGGTACGCATATGATGAATAGTTTGCTTTTGGTAACCCACATCCAATGAGGTACGAGCGCGGTCGCCGCGATAATCAAGGCCGGTAGACACTGCGGTCAACCGATTTTTTTCATCTTTAATGGCGGTTTCGCCTTCACGGTGCAATACATTCACCCGAACACCAAATTGATCATCATCACCGTAACGACGGCCCACATCCAAGGCCCCCCCACTTGTGACGAGGAACCATAATCCACAGTGACGCGAGTCAATGGGGTATCACCGGCACGTTTAGGTTCCAGATTAATCATCCCACCAACACCACTACCACTGGGTGAAATACCATTAATAAAGGCATTCGCCCCTTTAAATACTTCTACCCGCTCAACCATGCTGGTAGAGACAATCTGACGTGGTAACACACCGAATAAGCCGCCAAATGAGATATCATCACCATCGAGGTTGTAACCACGAATGCGGTAATTTTGTGATGGGTTGCCATAACCGCGCACGTTCTGCACCGAAGCATCATTTCTAACCACGTCCGCAACTGTCGCCGCCTGCTGATCTTCGATCATTTTCGAGGTGTAACCGATGACGTTAAATGGCACATTGCGGGCATCTTGCTGCCCGAGGAAGCCAATACGGCCACCATTCGCCACCTGACCATCCAGATAGGTTGGGATTAAATCATTACCGCCAGCGCGGAATGTATCCTGCGTCCCGACGACCGTGATGGTGTCAGTTTTTTTGCTCTCATCACTCTTAGCCGTATCCGCCGCTGCGGCACTGGTATTCTTAACGCTGTCAGCCGCGCTGTCTGTGGTTGCCGCCCATGTAGATGCCGATAACGTGCCAAGTGCTGCCCCGATCATCACGCACAAAAGACGCGGTGCCAGCCGTTTCTGATGCGCGCGGGTGGAGATTGATTCATTCATTGTGTTGATGCCCCTGAAGTTTGCAAATCCGTTAGCAATGCGAATGCTTATTATAAGGATTCAGGATTATCCTGATAACACTTGTCGATGCAAGCATTTCTGCGCTTCATGGCGGATATTTTTTGGGTCGTAAAAAAATCAGAGTAACTATGTGAAATAGATGATCGCGCTTAGTCACGCCATTGCTTGCTGATATGGAAAGAAATTAAAGTAAAATGACGTCTAAAATCTAATTATTCAGAACTGAAATTAATTAACCCTCCCCACTTAAGTCATTATTTGTATACTTTCAATTTGAACTTACCCCTATTATCTCTAGGGTGAACATTATTATTCACGCCATCTCAATTTAATAGAGAGTCGCCTGAAGCCTTACTGCCAAAGGCTTCACGCCGCAACCCCGCGGACTGAGATGATATATCAGCCCTCACTATTGCCTTATTAAATATTTCTGGTCATAAAAATCTTATTACCTACTTTCGCCAGTTGGCGATAAACTGGCGCATCATTTTTATCGCGGTAACAGATTAAAGCTTCTGGCTATAGTTCTGTTCAGCCCCCCTGTGCTGAGTAAAAATTCAAGGAAATACCGATATGGCTCTGCATCCAGCATCATTTGACGATCACATTTTCCGGCTATTAATTGAAGCCGTAGATGACTACGCCATATACATTATTGATGCCCAAGGACATATTCTGACCTGGAACAGTGGCGCAGAACGCAATACCGGTTATGACGCTGAAGAGATCATTGGTCAATCTTTCGAACTGTTTTATACCCCAGAAGATTTGGCTGGGCAGTTACCAACCAAAGGGCTACAGCACGCCAATCAGTTTGGTCACTATGAAACTCAGGGCTGGCGAGTCCGTAAAAATGGCAAACGCTTTTGGGGTAATCTCACCCTCAACGCACTGCATGATGCAGATAATAATCTGCAAGGTTTTGTGCATGTGACCCGTGATCTAACCGATAAGTGGCAGCGGGAAAACGCCCTGCGTAAAAGTGAAGAGCTGTTTCGCCACCTGATCAGTGAAGTCGAAGATTATGCTATCTACATGATAGATACCCATGGGCGTATTCTTACCTGGAATAAAGGCGGGGAGCGCAACGAGGGTTATACCAGCGATGAGATCATTGGTGAGCACTTTGCGCTACTGTTTACTCAGGAAGATATCTCTGCTGGCCTGCCGGAGAAATCTCTCGCCAAAGCCACCGCTGAGGGTAATTTCCAGACCGAAAGTTGGCATGTGCGCAAAAATGGTATCCGCTACTGGGCAAGTGTGGCGATTAACCCGATGCATGATGACAGCGGAAAGCTATTGGGCTTTACCAAAATTGTCCGCGACCTGACAGAGCGCCGCCAGCGGGAAGAGGCCTTGCGCATCAGTGAAGAACGTTTTCGCTTAATGGTTGATACCGTTGAGGATTACGCAATTTTAATGCTTGACCCATGGGGGCGAGTCAACACCTGGAACCACGGCGCAGAGCGCAATATCGGCTATGCCAGCAATGAGATCATCGCCCAACATTTTGGCTGTTTCTTCCTACCTGAGGATATCGCGGCTGGTCTGCCGGAAAAACTGCTGAAAACCGCCGCATCCACTGGCCGAATGGAGCGTGAAGGCTGGTTAGTTCGCAAAGATATGACCCGCTTTTGGGCGGTGACCGTCATTACCGTGGTCCATGATCATAGTGGCAAACTACTGGGTTATGCCAAAATCATTCGTGACATGAGTGAACGAAAACAGCGCGAAGATGCGCTACGTGCCAGTGAAGTGGCCCGCTATGAGGAGCGTGAGCAGCTGCATCGGGTGCTGTCATCCATTCAGGAGGGAATTATTTCCCTCGATTGTGAGGGCCGCGTCGTATTAATGAATCCTAAAGCAGAAGAGATGACCGGACGTAGCCAGAATGAGTCCTGCGGCCTGCCGATTGAAGATGTCTTTATTTTATGGTCCCCGCTACAGGATAAAAATCATCTACTGGCCTTTAACCAGTGCTTGAATGAGGGGCGTCATACCTTATTGCCGGAGGGGAGTCAGCTACTTTCGAGTCAGGGCGAACGACAAGAGATTCGCTGTTCAGCCTCACCAATTCGCGATCGTGACAACCAACTCACCGGTGCCGTGGTGGTATTCCAGGATGTGACCCGCGCACGCCATGAACAGCGCGAACTGCAATATCAGGCCAACCATGACATGCTGACAGGCCTAATTAATCGGCGACGATTAGAAGAGCGGCTAACCCATGCCATCAGCCAATTGGGCGAGAGTGAACAGCATATTCTCTGTTATGTCGATTTAGATTATTTCAAAGAAGTGAATGATACCGCAGGTCATGAAGCGGGCGATATGGTGCTGCGCATGGTAGCCCAAACCATGCAGCAAGCAGTACGTGAAAATGACATCGTCGCCCGCTTAGGTGGCGATGAATTTGCTATCGTACTATTTAATTGCAAAAACAAACCCGCAACAGACATTCTGGAGCAGGTCGTCGCCGATATTGCTGCCATTCAGTTCCATTGGCGCGGTCAATCCTATGCCTTCACTGCAAGTTTGGGCGCTGTCCCCTTGATCCGACAAGTTGAAACCGCCGCGCAAGCCATGCGTCAGGCCGATATCGCCTGCTACGCGGCAAAACACGCGGGTCGCAACCGGTTATCGTTCGCACTCTAAGCGCCCGCAACCCTTGGGGGCATAAACCGCCCCCTAACACCTGAACCCGCACGAAAGGCATATTTTGTGCAAGGTTATTTTCATCCTCCTGCCAGCAATTAGACGCCGGTCAAAATATGCATTCCTCCAGTGTGATATATAAGCAATATCTTTTGATCAATTGGAAAAATAGCTATGCCGTACTTCACGGTCAGTGTTGTTTTGCATAATGCAGTGGAAGGTGATTATGAGGTTCTGAATAAGAAAATGAGTGATGCGGGATTTACCCGTCTCATTGGCAGGGAGAAGATATATAAATTACCTGAAGGAGAGTTCAATTACGGAAGTGGCACATTAAACAAGCAAGAAGTGGCTGATTTAGCACTAAAAATTGCTGAAGAGATAAGGTTTATCCCCTCAATATTAGTGACTGAATCTGGTGGGCGAACCTGGCGAAACCTGGATCTAAAATAGCCCCACGATATTTTAAATATAAAAGACCACAAATTTGACTTAAGTTAATTTCTGACGCTACACCAGGGTATTTCTCTACTGTTATATATTATAAAAACAATATCATTTTTATAAGTGAGATGGCATTAGGCTATATTGCGCCTTTAACTAGTCAACATGAATGGCGATACGTTAAATATAATTTTCGGCCCAAACGCGCTCAGGCCGAGCTGCAATAGCCTATTTACTCGCCATCACTCGTAACGACTGGCATTTCTGCGGCAGACACTTCCGCTTTGCGGCGATGTAGCGCGATAACAAAATCTGTTTCGCAGATAAATGTGCGACGTGCGGCCAGCTCCTGCCCAGTTTCAATGGCGGCGCGCCAGGCAAATGGTGTCATCTGCAATAAGTTAAAACCCTGCTTACCACTTAGCTTCATTTCATAGCTCAGCGTTTCACGGCTGACCAATTCAAAACCCTCCAGGGACTCTTCAGTATCATCATGCAGTTGCACTTCAGCATAAATCAGCGCTTTTAACTGATAGAGATGGCGCGGCCCAGGTGCAACTGTGACCACAATACCGCCGGGTTTCACGGTGCGCGCCAACTCGCTCGCTTTGCAGGGGGCATAAATACGCAATACCGCATCAAGAGAGTGGCTGGCAAAGGGTAATCTGTGGCTCGAGGCCACACAGAAATTCACTTGTTGATAGCGTTTAGCGCCATACCTAATGGCCACTTTTGCCACGTCTAATCCAAAAACAGAGATCTGGCGCTGTCGATTTAACTGATCGGCCACCGCCGCGGTGTAATAGCCTTCACCACAACCAATATCAAGTAACATGATCGCATCCAGCGGTAATGCCGAATCCAGAATTTCACACACCCGCTGCTGCAAAGGCTGATAATAGCCCGCATCAAGAAATGCCCGCCGCGCCTGCATCATCTCTGGGCTATCGCCCGGTTGCTTCGAACCTTTATGCTGCACCGGCATTAAATTGACGTAACCCTCTTTGGCGCAATCAAACTGATGGTTATTGCTGCAACGCCACTGTTGTAGGCTTGGTAGCAAGGCTTGATGACAAAGGGGGCACTGATAAGACATGGTTGAGTTCCAGATAACAGATGATTAACCGCCAGCATCACCGGCGGAGGCGTCGTTAGTCTAAAGAAGCCGTTCTACGGTTGCAAGCCACTGTTTCGCCCGTGGAACCACAACCTTAATAAGAAAAGGCGACTAGTCATTCAATTCAAAAGCGGTTTACACTGTGTGGCGTACTTTTTCCTTATTAGGTAAGCCCATGATCGATTTTTCACCCCAGTTGAGTCGAATCCCCACCATCTGCCACGGGTTTGGCAATAAATTAGCGCTATTACCTGACAGCCTCCAACCTTATCGGGCATCACAACCCAATAAAAAACAGGTACATGGCACCAGAATTGTCGATGTAACAGAGCCTGGGCAAGAGTGTGGCGAAGCTGATGGCCTCTATACCACCCACGCGGGCATTTTGTTAACGGTATTGACGGCGGATTGCCTGCCGGTCATTTTCAGTCATCGACAGGGGAGAGGCATTGCGGTGGTCCATGCTGGCTGGCGTGGGCTGTTAGATGGCATTATCTTAAAGATGGTGGAACGTATTGCCCGCGATGACGATCCGGCTAATTGGCTGGCCGCCATTGGCCCCGCGGCGCGCTCCTGCTGTTATGAGGTCAATGAAGAGCTAGTTGAGCAATTTGTTAACCGATTACCGCTGGCAAAAAATATTATTTCTCCCCGCTTTCGTCACCTCAATTTGGCGGCCATCGCTGAGCACCAATTGCGTGGCGCGGGCATTCATCAGGTTGACCGGGTCGGCGGTTGTACTATATGCACCACAGTGCCTGACGAATCGGATGCCAATAAGCATCATTTCAAGTACACCAGTTTTCGCCGCACCAGCCAGCAGCAGGCTATTGACCCTACCCACCCCGGCATTAAAGGCCGTAATCACTATTCCGGCTTAATCATCCTGGCTAAATAAGCTGATTCGAGTTGTGGTGCCAACAAATCGGGATAGGGGCTGATCTCACAACCAGCCTCCTCCCACACCACCGTACATACGGGGCCGTATACGGCGGTTCGGTTATGTTGATCGTCGCCTTCCTATAACTCTGGCAGGCCCAGTCTGACGAACAGGTTATTGGGAAGTGCTATGTTCAGCGCCGGGCTACAGCTCACCCGCCACTGTTTATGGCAACTTCCCACCGTCTGCGCCGAGAGGTCTTTGCTAACCCCGCGATTGTGCAGCTCTTTATAACGCTTGCCGCCCGTTTTCCACTGTTTCCAGAGGACACTCCGCAGCCTGCGCCTTATCCACCCGTTCAGCTCTCTTATCAGCGATGGCCACTCGTTCAGCCTGTAGTAGCTTTTCCAGCCCGTCATATATCGCTTTAACGGCTCGATTAGCTGCTCCAGGCTTCTGCCCGTGTTACGTCCCGTCAGTTCCCTTATCCGCGTTTTGAACCGCTTCACCGATCCCGGCGACACCACGCACCACACTTTCCTGCCCCTTATGAAGCTGTAACCCAGGAACTTACGCGACTCCGGATGCGCCACTGCGCTCTTCTTCGCATTCACCTTCAGCTTCAGTTTACGGCTCAGCCAGTGCGTCAGCCCCGCCATCACACGATTGCCTGCACGTTCGCTTTTCACATACACATTACAGTCGTCTGCATAACGGGCGAACTTCAGGCCGCGTTTCTCCAGTTCCTTATCGAAGTCATCCAGCAGCAGATTCGATAACAACGGCGACAGCGGGCCGCCCTGCGGCGTCCCTTCTGTCACCGGCCTTACCAGACCGGCTTCCATCACGCCTGCATTCAGGAACCTGCGGATAAGTGACAGCACCCGTTTATCCGACACCCGTTTCGCTATCCGGCTCATCAGTACATCGTGGTTCACCCGGTCGAAGAACTTCTCCAGATCGAGATCGACCACCCAGTGATACCCGGACCCAATATATTCATGAGCCTGTTTCACAGCCTGATGGGCAGAGCGCCCGGGGCGGAACCCGTAGCTGCTGTCGCTGAACGACGCATCCCACTGCATCTGCAACACCTGCATCATCGCCTGCTGGATAAAACGATCCACCACCGTCGGGATACCCAGCAGACGTTCGCCGCCGCAGGGTTTCGGGATGGTCACTCTTCTTACAGGGGATGGGCGATAGCTGCCGGACAGCAGTTGCGCTTTCAGTTCGGGCCAGTGGTGTTTCAGGTACTCCGGCAGTTCGCTTACGCTCATGCCGTCGGCTCCCGCCGCACCTTTATTGGCCTTCACTCTTTTCAGGGCTTGCCTGAGATTGACGGGTTCACAGATGGCTTCCATCAGCCACGCTGTTGACGACGGACTTTCTCTGGTCGTCGGTGCCTGCCCGGTTTCAGCCCCCCGGGAACCGGCGTCCGGGGCTTCACCCCTTCTTCGGGCTTCAGGGCCGCGATGCGTTTTCTGCTGCATGACCGTTCAGAACCTCCGCTGATACTCGTCACTCATTACCGTTCGGGCCTTCAGACGTCACGTCCTACTATGCCCTCTGCTGACTCCTGTCCACCGGTCAGCGCACCTTACGATGCACTCAGTTCTGAATACAGAACGCCGGACAGGCCTCCCGGGGTAAGCTCAGCCGCTTTCACCACACACCTGCCCAATCTACCACCCCGGCTCTTGATGGTTATGGCCTTCGCAATCACATGCTTGCTCCGCCAGTCGGGTAGGCCTTATATCGGGTTTCTGTCCGTCAGGTCATGGTTTTGCTCCACGCTTCCTTCAGACCCCGCCTCACGACGACGCCCTTGCGCTTCACTAGTCCTTCGCCACCATCAGGCTGGACAGGGGACTTTCACCCCCGAGCTGCTGAGCATGCCCGGCACACACGAAAAAACCCGCACAAAGGCGGGTTTTTAACAGCAAAAGAGCTGATTAGATTGCAGTAACGTTTACTGCAGACGGACCTTTCTGACCGTCTTGGATTTCGAACTCTACGTTCTGGCCTTCAGCCAGGGTTTTGAAGCCATTACCCTGGATTGCAGAGAAGTGTACGAACACATCTTTGCTGCCGTCAGCTGGAGTGATGAAACCGAAACCTTTAGACTCGTTGAACCACTTAACTTGACCTTTGATCTTTGCCATCTTGAGTATTTCCTTTGGATTGTTTAACTCGCCCGTAGGCGTTTACATAGACAAACTAGAGTCGTTACTGCTTGAGGCACTAAGATAAGGATCGGCAGAGAAGCGGTATTCAACGCTAACGTCTTTACTCAGAACTTCTTTACTGAAAATGCCACACATATACAGAACTGTACCTCGTTTTACCCATATGCGTTATCACATACTCTGTATTCGATGGCAAGCCATTTTTAATCAAGGGTGAACCTGTCGCACATATTTGAATCTGTTGTTCAGAAAGAGTGCTTAAATATGCTAAATTTTGTTGAAGGTCATCGTATTTTCTGCTCTATTTTTTTATACTGTCTTATCCCGCTCTCTTGCTGGTTTTTAACATTTAAGCTAACAATTTTTATAATATTGCTTACCTAGATGCCTCATGATTTGCCATGTTATGCAAATGACCAAAAGTGTGTTGGTATAAAATTTATTAGCATTAAATATATAATAATTGAATATATGAACTCTTTGCTCTAGCCACTGGCTCTCCCCTGCTCACGACCATTCCCACCTCATACGACATAACTAACCCCTTACTTAACCTCAGGTTATATCATCGACCCTGCCTCCCGCATGAAGAGCTAACTATCTTATTTCTCGACATGACATAAAAGGTTGTGCGGCAACTATCACAAACTGAAAAAAATAGAGCCTGCCATAGGCAAATAGAGGTAAAAATATAACCAACAATGAGAATAACTTAATGACTCAAAGTTTTTCTTATTGAGTCATCAGAGTGCAGTTATTCATTAATGATGAACCGGAACGCACCAGAAAGGTGCGCACCCACTTTATATTAGCTGTATAAATATATAAAAAAACACGCTACTTTAGTCAACTTAATCTGACGAATTTTGATAGCTTCTGCTGGCAATTTGTGCTGGAAACAATAATTTAAGATATTTCTTGATGCCTCTAAATTAAAACGCAATTACTCTAGCGCATAAGCTAAGATTGTATTTCATCTTTTCGTTATAGAACCATTTAAGTTTGGGGCTATAACCTCTGTTTAATTAAAACCAACTTATAAGTCATCATTACTTTTGATAGGCATATAGATTATCTGATGCATTGATGTCTTATTTCGCCTTATCAGCATCAGAGATCTAAATTATGAATTACACGTATATTATCAGCAGCTGCTTTCTGAGTAGTTTGTGGTGGGGCCAAGTTTCAATTGCGCTGGCGGGGGATATCAATCCTCCGGCTCAGACATCGATAGATCAGCAGCTTAAACCACAGGCGAACAACAGCAACCTGTGGCAGCGCCTGATAAACAACATCACACTCGCCTGGGACTCTCCTGAGCAAGAGCTCTATATCCCACTCAATACGTGGCATAACCGCAGGACTTACGATGCTGACAAGATAGCATCATACAATGAGCGTCCATGGGGTATCGGCTATGGTAAATATCGCTATGATGAAGATAACAACTGGCACTCGGTGTATGCCATGGTGTTTATGGATTCGCATAATGAAGTTGAACCCATAATAGGTTATGGCTATCAAAAAATGTGGATCCCTGGGGAGATGAGTGGCTGGCGTTTCGGAGCGGGCTTTACTGCCAGTATTACCGCACGTCATGAATATCTTTACATTCCTATACCATTACCCTTGCCACTTCTTTCTATTGAATATAATAAGTTTTCGCTACAAACCACCTATATCCCCGGCACTTATAATAATGGAAATGTGCTTTTTACCTGGATGCGCTGGCAATTCTAATTAGATACATTATTTAATCAATTAAGCCATATAATAAAAGTGGTTATATGCTGCAATTAAGAATTAATCTCAATTAACCTTAAGCGCACCAGAAAGGGGCAACCACATTGCGTATTAAAGCCCGCCACATAACAGATAATTGACTTAATTGAGTGCTGATAATCTAAACACTGCGAATCAGTTGTCGAGCGAAATAGCCGGGCTTTCACTATCACTTATTGCCCGGCTATTTTAACTGCGCCGTAGTCCCATCAGGCGATGTTTGAATCATCAGTTTTTATCTGACAGCGCTTATGTTTACGCCGTGTCAGCATGAAACCACACCACAATAGCGCGATCCACACCGGCATCATCAAGACTGAAATCTGAATGCCATCAGTGAGGTACATGATGACCAGAATCAGCGACAAGAACAGCAGACAGAGGTAATTACCGTAAGGATACCATAGCGCCTTAAAGCGTGGTTCCGTGCCCTCCTGCACTTTAGCGGCACGAAACTTTAAGTGAGCCAGGCAAATCATCACCCAGTTAATCACCAGTGTTGAGACCACCAGCGCCATAAGCAGCTCAAAGGCTTTACCAGGCATCACATAGTTGATCACCACGCCCGCAGAGGTCGCCAGCGCCGAGAGCGCGATAGACAAGATAGGCACCCCACGCCGATTAACTTTGGTCAATAACTTAGGTGCATTTCCCTGTGAGGCCAGACCAAACAGCATTCGGCTATTGCAATACACACCGCTGTTGTAGACTGATAATGCCGCGGTCAAGACCACCACATTCAGGATAGTCGCCACCAGTTGGCTATCCAGCGCATGGAAAATCATCACAAAAGGACTCCCCCCCTCAACAACCTTACCCCATGGGTAAAGGGAGAGCAGAACCGCTAATGAACCGATATAAAAAATAAGGATACGATAGACCACTTGATTGGTCGCTTTAGGGATGCTGTGGTGTGGATCTTCCGCTTCTGCAGCAGTGATGCCCACCATCTCCAAGCCACCGAAAGAGAACATAATCACCGCCATCGCCATCACCAAACCGCTAATACCGTGGGGCATAAAACCGCCCTGCGCCCAGAGGTTAGTAACAGAGGCATCCGGGCCACCGGTTCCAGAGGCCAGAAGATAGGCCCCGAACACTATCATACCGATAATGGCGACAACTTTGATGATAGCGAACCAGAATTCCGTTTCACCATACAGCCGGACATTCACTAAATTGATAGCATTTATCAGGACAAAGAATATTGCCGCAGAAACCCATGTTGGAATTTCCGGCCACCAATATTGAATATAGATACCTACCGCAGTCAACTCCGCCATACCGACGAGAATAAACATCGCCCAGTAGTTCCAGCCAGATAAGAACCCAGCGAAATCGCCCCAATATTTATAAGCAAAGTGACTAAATGAGCCGGCAACCGGCTCCTCAACCACCATCTCGCCCAGTTGTCGCATAATAAGAAATGCAATAAAGCCGCCGATGGCATAGCCCAATATCACCGAGGGGCCGGCCATCTTAATGGTCTGAGCGATCCCCAGAAACAGCCCGGTACCAATTGCGCCACCCAGCGCAATCAGTTGAATATGGCGATTTTTTAAACCGCGTTTTAGTGTTGAATCCTGCAACTGCTGTTCCATCCTGTCCTCTGCCGCACCTATCCCCCACTAGCGTGGTAAACAGTGCCTGATAAATGAATCTGCGGCGGTTTTTTAACACTTAAAACTGATTGCATCAAGGATAAAGGTGGTTAGTGAACGATAGGAGAGGCACCAATCAGTTTACGTTATATAAACCCCTGTTGATGCTAGCCGTCGAGAGTTTGACTCTCATTCAGGGCTATACTGCGGACATGCCACATAACTTACTCAGATTGCGGGCACCAATCATCAATGTGGCCACATATGACTGACGTCGGGTGACCACTTCAACCGCAACGCGATTATTCTTATAGCGGATAAGATAAGTTGAAGGCCAGCCCTGACGCCGCTCGCCGTAAGATTTTTGATGGTGGTCAATTGCCGCATGAGCAATAACCAGATGTGATAAATTTGAATCCCCTTTAATAATACGTTTCATCATCAGCTCCACGAAAGTCGTTAAAGAACTTCTTACCGTTTGTTATTCCCGCCACTTAATGCGCGAGGGGTATTCACTCTTGCTGAAAATTATCGATATGGGTACGAAGTGGCATCGTTAATTAAGCTTCCTGACTCAACAAATAGCAGATCATTGCCGCACGCAATGGGCTTTGGCTATAAGCTTGCCACTCGCCCCGTGGGTTAGTGATTCGGGCATTCCACTGATTATTATCATCAATTTCTGGCGAGTAGAGGCCAATTTTATTGGCATAGATGATAGGCCATGCATCAATTGGGTTTTTGCAGTAATCCTTACCTTTAATACCACCGTAGGGATACCACTTATCTGGTTCTTCACCGGTAAGCAACGCAATGCTTCTGTTTACTTCACTATCACTCTCTTCATACCATTTAATCATCCGAATCACCGTTATCTTAAAAAGTTCTGGCTACATTACGGCGAAAATAAGACAAATTTATGACAGTCAACACGGTTTATTTCGGCTTGATAAAGAGGACGTTAAAATCTGCAGGAGGAGGAAAAGCGCGAGGTCTCTCGACTCAATATAGGCAAGTGCCTACTGGATTGAATATCACTCTGACACGTCCTTGCGGCAGCGCCAGAGTCTAAATGAGTTTAGCGCTCAGGAATAAAGCCTTTAAAATCGAGAGGAGAAACTATATCACTGTCATTTTGCTCATCACTGCTGCCAGTGGCGTTGACTAATAATGCTTTAAGCAACTCTGTTTGCTGTTTCTGCTGTTCGACCATCTCTTGCAGCAGATGAATTTGTTCATTGGCTCGCACACTGGCACGGCTCAAAAAGAACCAAACTATCAAGAAAAAAATGACAGTAAACAGTGACAGTGCGATTGGGACGACACCTAGCCCGCCCATATTGGTCTCTAACATTGACTCCCCTATTACATGCGTGACGAAGAGAGTATCTTATCACTCTGCCCACAACAAAGGTGAATCTAGAGGGCGATTAACTGTTAATAGTGGTAACAGTTAAAAATAGTTACGTACTGAAACTATAACAAGAGTAGCCAGCAGCACTTACCATGGAATAATCGAAGTAATAGTACAAATACCCGTTGCGAAAGTTCCCCCTTGATCGCAATAGCTATCAAGGGCTAATAGATAAAACAAGCAACAAACGGCAATGATCCCTACCGTTGCGACAAGTTTTTTTATGTTCAAATCAGGCACCTTCTTCACTGTTTTTTTAAATTATACTGGATCGAACATCAACCATTTATAGCCAATATGTAATTACTAATGTCACTATCGCCCTATGACACTACTTTAACTAGAGTTTTTACTGTTTCGTCTTATAAATCAATATAATTTAGGATTTTTACTATTAATTAACACACTATTATAAGCTAAAATATTAAATATATGCACAACATAATAAGTAAAACTAATTACATGGAGTGACTACATGAGTTTATTCAGACTGTTTTTGGTAGCAGCAATCATATATCTTGGCCTACTCTTTTCAGGTTATGGTGTCCTTATCGGTAGTGAGAAGAACGCGGCAGGCCTGGGTTTACAGTGTAAGTACCTAACAGCCAGAAATATCGTCACCGCTCAATTTATAAACGGCGAAAATGGCCTCATTGGTGTCAGTAACTGCCCATTAGTGAAAAAAATAGGTAACAACATATTTGAATAATCAATCTGCGGGTTTGCTATTAACCCGCGGACTATTTTACCCATTACTGGTGGAAATACCCGCCGCAGCGTTGATTTGCATGCTATATGCGGATAAATCACTCAGCATAAATAGCTAATCAACTATTTTTGTGTAAATTTCATATCAATCAATGCAATTGCTTTCTCAACTGCACGTTTAGTCACCGGATCAGCACCTGCTGGATGGGTTGAGAAATCAATAGATTTCAGCTGCTGTGACATTTTATCCCGCACCTCAGTTGGTGCGATAATATCAATTACATCAAGAAGTTGCTTAATCACCAGTTGGCAAGCAACCAGATCAGAGACCAGTTCTTGGTCATTAGTGAACATATCAGACATCAGTAATTCCTTCACAGTAATATCGTGTAAGAGTATCATGCTGCCGAGAATATTTCTTTATCCTCTCGTGTCATATCACCACCTGACGATCAACTGATCAAAATTATCGCTGGCTCATTAATCAACGGAGATTAATGGTATTGGGCGCTAAATAAGTTGGCGGATTGATTATATTATATACAAAATAGGTTGTCGGAATACGACTTATCATCATGCTGCAAAGAGTTGGATATAAAAAAACCAGGTACGATTATCATCAGTTACCTGGTTCTAGGGATAAATCATTGCATCTATGCCGTTCACAATATTCCTAATCTCACAGTTCATCACCTCCTGCGCCTTTACCTTTATGCAGGACCATCACTGGCATCTTTAGAAAAACGGTTACACCAACAACCGCTATCAGAGTCATAATCACTGTTATCAACATGCGATCACCTCATCATTTTTAATTTCTATTTTTCCAAACTCAACCTTCTACCCTCGGGATACACCCCTTCCAGATGACACTACCCTTTTACTATGGCACCAGAAAACTCTTTTGCAAATACTCCCTGAAAACTCTTTATGTCCCATCTCGTGTCGTAGCGGATAATTTGGTGTTTTGTGTTGTTCGATTCAACTTGTGTATACTGCACTACTCCTAACCTGAAAAAACAGACTAAATAATGTCACAAGAAAATCATCTCGCGTTAGTCTGCGCCCTCAGTAAATGGGTCGAAACCCATCTAGGGCGAGTTATCTACCTCGAAGAGTTAGCCGTATACTCAGGCTACTCACTTTGGCATATGCAGAAAATATTTAAAGAAGTGACCGGAATATCATTAGGTAAGTACATTAGGGAGAGGCGCTTAGCAGGTGCGGTTTATCAACTAAGAAGCAGTGATAGCACCATTTTTGACATTGCTTTGGACTTTGGCTTTGGTTCTCAGTCACACTTTACTTATATGTTCAGAAAACGTTACGGCATAACGCCCTATGATTTTAGGCAAAATACGGATATTGATCTTAATATCGCACTGCCCTTGCATGCCATTCACCAGAAACTGGCATAGTCGGCCAAAGGCCCCGCTATTTGCCTGAAGTTATCCCATCGTTATTCGGCGAATATCAACTCTTTTTGTAGCAATTCTGCACATCAATGGGTTGTGCTTCGTTACGCTGGCGATCAGCCATATAGGTCATAACAAACATGGTGCTAACCACAATCAACGCGGCCAACAGCAAACCAATCAGTGCAATGACTTTATTGTCATCAAACAGGCCCTTATCCATACATTCTCCCTAATTTCTATGGCAAGTCAGATTAACCATAGGATCACAATCAACGTTATTGCAATCAGCAAACATGATGTTGTTAGTAAAACCACGAGCGCAAATTGCGCATCGCCAATCCCTGCCAGGTAATCGCCATTTTTGGTGACATTTTGTTGTTTTTTCAAATTGATGCCTGCTGGTGAATACGCACCTGTCATGACCGTGCATTAAAATTTTGCACTTTTTATTGGCTGCATTTTATTAAATACCGCGCCAAAACCAACTTAATAGCAGGCCACTCCAACGCGATCCTGTCGTAGTCTGACTTATAGATCAAGCCCATCCATTGTAAAGTTAGGGGCATCCTCCTGACACATTAAAATTGATTATGTATCACCCCCCTTTTTAGATCGACATTAACCATCCGATCACACCGAAATTATTCCGGTTGCCAGGCTATATAGCGCCACAGCGGCAGCGAAAATGGCTACGGCAAAAAGGCATTTCTCGATAGGGGTAAATATTGGCTTATTCTGCTCACGTTTAGCGATAATAAACAACACGGTACCGGGGCCGTATATCACCGCTGACAATAAGATATATTTCAAACCACCAGCATAGACCATCAATATGGCATACAGTGTGGCAATCAATGCAAAAATAAAATCTTTCCGCTGATCAACTGAACCTGTCGGGTAGGTTTCTCGCGTCCAGGCTAATTTCAATCCATAGGCGGCAACCAGCAGATAAGGGATCAAAACCAACGAACTGGTTAACTCCAGTGCGAGCTGGAATGCATACTCAGTAAAAAGCGTAACAATTAAGAATAATTGGATAAAAATATTCGACATCCAAACCGCAGCAGAGGGCACACCTCGCTTATTTTCAGTCGTAAATACCCGAGGCATGATATTACTTTTAGCGGCCGAATAGAGTGCTTCCGCCGCCAAAAGCGTCCAAGAGAGATAGGCGCCCATCACCGAAATAATGAGTCCAATACTGATAAATATGGCCCCCCAGCGACCGACAATATGCTCTAACACACCAGCCATTGAAGGTTGACGTAAAGCCGCGAGGTCTGGGCGCAGCAACACACCATAGGATAGCATAGTGACTAAAACCAGCAGGCATAGTACACCAATAAACCCTAACACCGTCGCAATACCAACATGTTTTCTCTCTTTGGCATAGCGGGAATATACACTCGCCCCTTCGATGCCAACAAAAACAAATACCGTGACTAGCATGGTGCTACGAACTTGCGAAAAGAGAGACTCAGAACCAGCACCTATTTCTAATGCAGCATGTCCCGTATAACCATAATCATCAAGATGGCTGAGATCACCAATGGCCCCCAGAGGTTGAGTTCCCCAGAAGTTTAATGCGAAGGTATCAGTATGAAATGCAAATGCCAGCACGATGACAAAAATAAATATCGGAATAACCTTGGCGAAAGTGGCAATGGTATTAATCGCGGCAGCTTCTTTGATGCCACGTAACACCATAAAATGGAAACTCCATAAAATTAATGAGGCAATTAACACGGCGGACAGGGTATTGCCATCGCCAAATAGCGGGAAAAAGGCGCCCAATGTCGATTTGATCAAAACAAAATAGGAGACGCTGCCAATACACGCCCCAGACCAGAAACCGATAGCTGAAGCAAAACCAGCATAATCACCGAATCCTGTCTTGGCATAAATATAAACGCCGGAATCTAAATCCGGTTTACGCTGGGCTAAAGTTTGAAAAACAAAAGCCAGTGTCAGCATACCACCCCCCGCAATTATCCAGGCGATGATAGCGCCGAAGCCCCCCGTGGCGCGGCCAAATGTGGCAGGTAAAGAGAAAATACCGGCACCAATCATTGAACCAACAACAAGTGAGGTTAATGACCATAGTGACAATTTTTTATTTGATGAGGCCGCCATTTTCATTCCCATTAACAATAGCTAATTTAATATAAAATAGGTTAACCTAATACGAGATTAAGTCCTATAGATGCTCTCAGTAAAAATGTGAACTTCCGTTAAAAGTTGAATATTGATAGTTTGAGTATAACAAGAGAAAATAATGCACCTAGCCGTCACTCTGAGGATATCGTGCATTGATTGGGGTTGAATTCAGTTGAGCGGTAGCCTATTAGATAGCCATTTTGGCATCATAATACGCTACCTATTTAACCCTATTTGCAGGGCACTCTAGCCAATCAGATTTTTAATCAAATAATAGCGATGATACTCATCTACGACATTTTCTAGTGCCATTTTCAATTGATAGCCATGCTTTTCATAAAAAGGCCGTGCTTGAAAACTGAATGTATCGACTTGGGCAAATTTACATCCCCGCTGTAGCGCCTCCTGTTCTACGCTCCGCATTAATTTACTGCCAGCACCGGTATGGCGTAATGTCTCTGACACCCACAGTAATTCAATACTCAGGTAATTACCTAATGTATAGCCAGTAATCCCCCCTAACTTCTCCCCCTGCTCACCGGTGATAAAAACAGCTAATGGTTTGCGGCTCTTGTCGCCAACAAAATCACGATTAAAGGTTCTCAATCCCGCCATAATTTCTGCAACATCTTCAGTCGTTGGGGTATCCGTCATCGTCAACTTCATTGTCACTACTCCTCGCTATGATCACACTAACATGGTTCAATTTTATCTTTTTTCTAGCCTATTTTCGCAGATAAGAGTTTTATTATTGGCGAATAATTGACAAAAATAAATGCTATTAATAACCATTTGCATTTATAATACTGGCACTGTTTTTTATATTTGTACCAATACCCCTCTGTAATTGTAAGGATGTCTCAATGCTCCGCCGTTTCTTCTCTTATTACACCCCATATAAAGGGCTTTTCTATCTGGATTTCGGCTGTGCCATTCTTGCCGGGCTGCTGGAGCTGAGCTTCCCGATGGCGGTAAAATTGTTTATCGATAAGTTGCTGCCAAATCAGGATTGGGTGTTAATTGTCTGGGCAGCAGCGGGCCTGTTAATGATTTATCTGCTAAATACCGCGCTAATGGCGATCGTTAACTACTGGGGCCATGCACTCGGGGTCGGCATCGAAACAGATATGCGCCGTCAGGCATTCAGCCATCTGCAAAAGCTCTCTTTTAGCTATTACGACAATGTGAAGACCGGGCATATCATTACCCATGTCACAAAAGACCTTGAAGAGGTTGGGGAAATTGCCCATCACGGCCCAGAAGATCTTTTTATTGCCGTCATGACCTTTATTGGTGCATTTATCCTAATGGCATCCGTTCATCTGCCACTCGCCATGCTCACTATCATTATCGTGCCGTTTATGACCTATCTGGTCAGTCGCTACGGCTCACAAATGACCGAGACTTGGCGCAAGTTATTTGGCCAGGTGGGCAATTTTAATGCCCGGATTGAAGAGAGCATCGGTGGTATTCGCGTGGTGAAAGCCTTTGCCAACGAATCCCACGAAAAGAAATTGTTCGCCAAAGATAACGAAAACTACCGCATCACTAAGTTGCGGGCTTACCGCATTATGACCACTAGCATGACCATGAGCTATCTAAGTACCCGTTTGGTGCAGTTGATTGTGATGGTAGCGGGCACTTGGTACGTGGTTCATGACCAGTTAAGTTACGGCGGATTTGTCGGTTTTCTGTTGCTAGTTGAAGTCTTTTTCCGCCCGGTGGCGAAAATAACCTCAGTGCTGGAGAGCTATCCTAAAGGTATCGCTGGATTCAAACGATTCACTCAACTGATTGATACACTGCCCGATATTGTCGATCAACCCAATGCGCGTCCAGTAGGCCAGCTGCGTGGCGATATTTGTTACCAGAATGTCAGTTTTGGTTATTCACCGCAGAATAAAATTTTCACCCATTTGAATCTGCAAATCCGCGCGGGGGAAACCGTGGCATTCGTCGGGCCATCTGGGGCCGGTAAGACCACATTATGCTCCTTACTGCCCCGCTTCTACGAACTCGATGGTGGTACAATCACTATCGACGGTATCAATATTCGTGATATGACCCAGCAGTCACTGCGTAATAATATTGGTATTGTGCAGCAGGATGTTTTCTTATTCGGCGGCTCTATTCGTGAGAATATTGCCTATGGCAAGCTGGAGGCCAGTGACGACGAAATCATGGCTGCCGCACAGCAAGCTCGACTCGATGAGTTGATTGAAAGCCTGCCTGATGGCCTCGATACCGTTGTTGGTGAGCGTGGTGTGAAATTATCTGGTGGTCAGAAGCAGCGCCTATCTATTGCGCGCATCTTCCTGAAAAACCCACCGATTTTGATTTTGGATGAGGCAACATCGGCGCTAGATACCGCCACAGAACAAGCTATCCAGCTCGCGCTCACTGAACTCTCTCAGGGCCGAACCACGTTGGTGATTGCTCACCGCTTAGCCACCATTCAAAATGCCGACCGCATCATTGTGGTCGATAAAGAAGGGATTGTTGAGCAAGGGGGTCATCACGAGCTGCTCGCCCGTCAAGGGGCCTATGCCAAATTGCATAATGCCCAGTTCAGTGCAGCTTGATGCAGTGTAAAAACCCACCCGCAGATGGGCGTGAATGATAAACTGGAGGAAAATTCAGCCAAAGCCATTCCATCGCGGGCTTAAATAGGGTACAAGGACGCCATGAAAATTCCAAAACGAATCCAACCGCTGGTTGATGACGGCTTGGTTGACGAAGTCATCCGTCGTTTGAAAAGTGGCAAAGAAGCTGATGTCTATGTTGTCCGTTGTGGGCAGGATATCCGCTGCGCTAAAGTTTACAAAGAAGCTGAGAACCGTAGTTTCAAACAGGCGGTTCAATATCAGGAGGGGCGCAAGGTTCGCAATAGCCGTGACGCCCGCGCCATGGCCAAGGGATCTAAATTTGGTCGTAAGCAGCAGGAAGAGACCTGGCAAACCGCCGAGGTTGATGCACTGTATCTGCTCGCTAACGCTGGTGTTCGCGTGCCACAACCCTATGCATGTCTTGATGGTGTTTTGCTGATGGAGTTAGTCACCGATGCCGACGGCCTTGCGGCCCCGCGCCTCAGCGACGTCCCCTTTAGCAAAGAGCAAGCCCTGATTGACCATGGGGTGATGATCCAATATGTGGTGCGAATGCTTTGTGCCGGTTTGGTCCATGGTGACCTATCAGAGTTTAATGTCTTAATCGACAAAGATGGGCCGGTCATTATCGATTTGCCACAAGCGGTCAATGCCGCAGCCAACAACCACGCTAAAGCCATGCTACAACGTGATGTTGCGAACATGACCCATTATTACGGTCAATACGCGCCTGAGCTACTTGGCCGTAAATATGCCAAAGAGATGTGGGCGCTCTATGAAGATGGTAAGTTGCATCCTGAGACCCAACTGACCGGTGAGTTTGCCGAGAGTACAGAAGCGGCAGATGTTGAGGGGGTACTTGAGGAGATTAACGCGGTTATCGCCGAAGAGCAGGAACGTCTGCGTGAAGCCCAAGATCCATATTAATCCGTTACCCTAGGCTAATCTGCAGCAACAACAATAAAGGGGCAGGTGAAATACTACACCAGGCTATTTCGCCCGCCCTACTTGCCCCAACCTTTTTATTCATTCAATTTAACCCACAAACAGGTTTAGCGCTTATGCGTGTGATTTACCGACGGTGCATATACTGTACGGCCATATGATCAGAGGCGTAGGTCAGTAAAGCGGCAATAAGCGGCACTGTCATCATGCCCCCTACAGCACCTCCCTGGTTCAACCTGCCTATCACGGCATAATCTATTGTGCCATTAGACTGGTGTGTGGCTCGATTAGGGGATGCTATCTGATAGGGATGGGTTAATTGCGGTTTTAGCTGCTTAAGAGAAGCCTCTAACTCATCAGAAGAGCGATTATAATCCCCCATCACAACCCATGTGGCTGCCGGTCTATTCGGCTGCACCGTACTCGTCATATAATTGTCTATAAATTGAATGATTTGTGGTGCTTCATTATTCCTTGCAGCTCTGGCATGTATAGTGAAAAAATAGTCGTCACCAATACGAATACCCAATGTTGGCCGGGTATTATCACCTATTGCCATCGGCGGTATAATAAGCACTTCATCTGCCCGAACTCGGGAAACCAGGGCTAGATTGATGCGCGATGCCGCATCAGTTCGCCCATTATCAAACTGATAAATATAAAAATCCCTGGGGCGAGTGCTTGAACCTAAATTTAGAATAAACTCTTTCACCATATTTGGATTCACCCCTCCGCTACCGGGATTTATTTTAGTTGTACTGCCCCCAGCAAGTGAAGTTATCAATGATTTCACATTTGCCCGAGGAATTCTTCTCACTATCTCTGGGTGTTGACCCGCTGATATGGGTAAAACGATAGCACTTGGCGGTGCCGCTCCGGTTTCTTGCAAAGCAACAATATCTATTTCATTAATGTTCAACATTCCGGCAACCCCAGTCACCCACTTAGAATTACTACCATAACCACTTTGTGCACCCTGCATATTCCATGAAGCCAATTTATAATCAGTAACATCCCCATGGGCTGCCAGAAATTGCAGTGAAAAGCTATAAGCGCACACCTTAAATAATCGTCTCATCTTTTATCCATTATATAATAATGCTAAGGTTCTAAGGGGGGAATAATAGCCCAATAAAAACCCTTATCCGTTCTATCACAAACATCACTGTAGATCGAATAATAGCGAATACCAGAGCTCATATAAATGCACTCGTTATTATGAGCAAACTTAATTAATATGGCGCCAGTATCGATCAACTCAAAATTAAATTTTTGCTTTGAATGAACGCTGGTACAGGTATGTTCTACAACCTGATAACCTGTACCATAGTGTTGAAGACATAATTGCGAATTTTGATTGGAAAAAGAGATCGTCCCATCGTTGTTATATGATACCGCCCAGTTAGCATTAGCTCTCCAGTCTCCTGATAAATTATGGGCATAATCAGCCCATATATATTGATTCACCCCACTATTATGGCTGTATATCACGGCGCCATGATTAACATTATAAATAGATTTGTATATTACTTTGCTCGATGCACTTGCATGATTTGTTAATAATGCCACTGATATGATAAATATATTTTTTATCGAAATAAATCTATTTAGCTCCTTATTCATATCACTACTCCTTTGTAAAAAAGCTCATCTTGCAAGCTAGACTAAGTATAGAAATAGTGAAATTTTAATTTTTGTTACGCGCCTACTCTTTATTGGCTAGAAACACCCGATTGACTTGCTCCACAAGCTCCTAATATTCAGCTCACTATTATCGTTTCAATGCGGTTTTTCCCCGAGGCTTTCGCGCGATATAGTGCTTTATCCGCCGCATCTGATAAGTCCATTGCGGCAATATGCTCATCTGGAGCGGAGATCGAAGCCACGCCAACACTAATGGTCACTCGCCCTTGCGGTGACATCCCATGGGGAATATCTAACTCCTCAATAGAGTGACGCATACGTTCCGCAATGGCTTTCGCATCAGCCGGGGTGCTAGGTGCCAGCAAGACGATAAACTCCTCGCCGCCATAACGGGCCAAAATATCTGAGCCGCCACGAATTGATTTTGACAAAGTTTCGACAATGGATTTCAAGCAAACATCCCCCATCGCATGTCCATAGAGATCGTTAAAACTTTTGAAATTGTCAAAATCGATCATCAATACCGACAATGTCCCCCCCTCAATGCGATTCTTCTGCCAAATGTGCTGATAGAGGTCATCAAAGTGACGACGATTCGCCACCCCAGTCAGCACATCAGTTTGTGACAACGCTTTGAGGATCGACTCAGACTGCTTAAGCTCCGTAATATCAAAAAATGAGCCATACCAGATCACGGAGCCATCATCCTGACGGGTTGGGAAAGACTCGCCATGGATCCAATGTGTCCCTTTCCCCGGCAATATTACGCGGAAATCACAGCGCCAGACGGAGAGATTTTGCTGCGAAAGGATCACCGCCTGTCTTAATATCTCTATATCATCAGTATGAACCCGGCTAAATAGCGGATTTATCTCTCTCGGCACATACAAAACATCGTCTGGTGACAGATCAAATATTTTTCGCACCCCTTCACTGCAATATTTAAAATAGGAGTCACCCTCGGAATTTAAATAATAAGCATAAATCATCGCCGGCAGATTTTTAGTGAGCCGATCCATCATCTGCTTACTCTCTTCCAACGCTATCAGCAGGGATTTTCTTTCTGACACATCCGCAATGACACTGATATAGCCAACAGTATTGCTATTATCGGATGTTATTTCGTGGACACTGAGTGCCCCCCAAAATCGTTTACCATCTTTACGTTGATAACACCACTCACTGGCATCGCGGCGGTTAAGCAATAAGTAATCCAGCTCAGCCTGCGCCTCGCCATTTTCTGGAATACGTAAAATATCCCGAATAGGATGCCCCAGCACCTCATCTTTCGAGTAGCCAAACATTCTCTCTGCGCCCACATTAAATATCGTGATGCGGTTATTCAGATCGGTGGTAATGATGGCGACCTGTTTTTCGGCATTTAGCAAAACATCCAGTTGAAGATTAGATAATTCATCATTCCCATTCTCTCTCTTCACTGGTTCGCCTTTATGGTGCCGACCAAAGACTTTTTTGATCATGGCACTCAGCTGGTTATGATAAAAAGAGAATAAAGACATAGATATAAATCACCTATTATTCAAAAAGTAATAACAAAAAAGTTAAAATATAGCTAATCCAATAAATACTACCAATAGCGACTAAATAAATTATAACATATAGTATTGAGTCGGTGTAGGTTTGGCGTATTGCTACCGACTATTAGATAAGCACTGACATTCAACTTGATAAAATCATTACAAATCCTGCCAAGAAAACTGAAGTAACAATCCGTTAGGCTGGAGGCCAACCATCTCATGATGGCAAACACGACTGCCTGCCACCACCATCAGATAAAAAACCCGAGGTTAGAGCGACATAATTATTAGCCTAGCTAATTCGGTGGTAAAAGTAGATAACTTGAAAATTTCACTTTCCTTTATCTGCTTTCTATTATGTGCTTAATTACCAGTCAATATATTATAAATCAATAAATCATAATAGCAGTTTGCCTTTCTCATTAGACTTATTAATATTCAGCGAAGAGTTAACCATAGACTTTACTACTCAAGTATAGAAATCAAAAAGATAGCACTCAAAACTTAAGTTTCATAATAAATTTAATTATCATTCACCTGCTAAATTATCTATTATGCTGGAAAAATATAGTTTTATATTCCATGCTAAACTATGAGAAGAAAACCTCTCACTCACGCATTAATAATACCAGCTGAAATATAATGGATAGATAAGGAAGTAACCATGTTTTATAAATCTCTGCTTAATATTATCATTGCAATACTCTCACTCGCAGCAATTAATACCGTATTTGCTGCATCATCTCCTACTATACCTAGCGATATGACATGTAAGGAGTTCCTTGATCTTAATCCGAAAAGTATGACACCTGTGGCTTTCTGGATCATTAATCAGGATACCCAGTATAAGAAAGGAGATACTCTCGATTTTCAGGAGGTCGATACGATTTATACACCCAAGGTGATTGAGATGTGTAAAAAAACACCCGATAAAAAGGTGGCTGAGATGAAGAAAGAGATTGAGGAGGCGACCAACAAGAAGCCAATGTAATATCATCCCTAGCCCCACGCTGGGTAAGTGGGGCTATCATTACTCTTGGTAACGATGAGGAGTAACCATGCTTAAAAAATTGATGGCGCTTTTCACTATCAGCCGCAGCCCATCATTTAACGGCAAAAGCCCTAATGATGAATAAACTCAATGCCATATAGTCCACCAATGGCATTAATCGTCTCAAGTAAATGAGCGCCATCAGCCTGCGCTAACGCGGTTTCCCCCTCTTCTTCATGCCCTAATTGCCACTGGGGAAGTGCGGAAAACCATGCAATTATCTTAGTCATTGTCACCTCTGCGTACTCTCAAATGGGCCGAACTGCTTATTTAAGAGTAGACGCTGAATCGGACAATAAATGAACTAATCATTATTGCTTTGAATATGCAGAATTTAGATATTACAAAACCGACTTGGGATAGCGATTTAGAATTTATCATTTTATTGATGCCCGCTAGCGGTCAAGACGCTATCTTTAGCTGATATTCCCCCCTAAAGGAGTTTCGCATGTTTGTTGTCAGCCTGACTTACCACCAACCTATCGCGATTGCGATTCTGACCGCTGTTGCCTTTGCTCCATAATGCGATGCAGATTCGCCTCCAGCCAGACTGTCAGCCCCTCCACCTGCTCCTGAACCTCCCTTCCCAACGGCGTCAGCTTATATTCCACATGTGGCGGCACGACTGGATATGCGATGCGCTCGACAAAGCCATCTTCTTCGAGATTTTGCAGGGTTTGCGCCAACATTTTCTCACTGACACCACCAATCTTGCGTCTTAGCGCACTAAAACGCAGGATTTCGTTGCTTAATGCAATCAGCACCAAGACCCCCCAGCGGCTGGTGATCCGCTTGAGTATCTCTCTTGAAGGACAATCGGCATTGAGCAATTCACCACGCCGGAGTTGTTCCGGAAATGACATATTGTTGTTCAAATTTTGCGGCTCCACTATTTTTATACTAACCTTTTGGTGCGTACTTACTTAAAGTTAGTATATTGCATATGATGCTGCTAAGGGCGAATTTTTGACGAATATTCCCTTTTATTCCGAACAAAAAGTTCGCCACCTGATTCTACAACATCAATCTGGAGCCTTATTATGATCGCAGTAACCGGTGCCACAGGCCAATTGGGCCGCCTTGTTATCAACGCATTGCTTAAAAAAGTGCCTGCCAGTGAAATCATTGCCACTGTCCGCAGCCCTGAAAAGGCCAGCGACCTGGCAGCATCAGGGATTGAAATCCGTAAAGCCGACTATAGTCAGCCCGCCACCTTGGATAGCGCGTTTCAGGGGGTTGATAAACTGCTGCTAATCTCATCCAGTGAAGTGGGGCAACGTGTTGCCCAACATACTGCGGTGATTGAGGCGGCCAAACGTGCAGGGGTCAAACTCTTGGCCTATACCAGCTTGCTACATGCCGATAAATCCCCCCTGGGATTAGGTGAAGAGCACCGCGCAACAGAAGCATTATTACGTGCTTCCGGCCTGCCGGTGGTGTTACTGCGCAACGGCTGGTACACCGAAAACTATGCCGCAAGTATTGCGCCCGCCTTGGCCCACGGTGCATTTATCGGATCAGTAGGCGATGGCCGTATCGCCTCAGCCACACGCGAAGATTATGCACAAGCGGCGGCGGTGGTACTAACCCAAGAAAATCAGGCCGGTAAAATTTATGAGTTAGCTGGCGATGAGAGCTATACGCTGGCTGAATTCTCAGCAGAGATTGCCCGTCAGTCAGGTAAGCCCGTGGTGTACCAAGATTTGTCTGAAGCGGATTTCCGCCAGGCCCTGATTGGCGCCGGGTTACCAGAGGGTTTCGCCAGCCTGCTAGCCGATTCTGATGCCGGAGCCGCCAAAGGTGGCTTATTTGATGACAGCCATACATTGAGCAAACTTATTGGCCGCCCGACAACCCCTTACGCGAAAGTGATTGCCGCAACACTGGCAGCTGTTTAAACCTTCCCACCATGCTAATGACCAGTAACCTGCGGGCGACTGGTTTTTTTTATATGAGATAAATTTTACCCCTTATTTCGCTTTGCCAGTGCCAGCGTCAGATCGTCGATAATCTCATCAATAGGCACAAATGGTCGGCAGAGAATAGGTATTACACTGGCACTTTCGATATCATACGAGCCATCACACTCACCCGCTGACTCTCTTAAGATAGCTGAATGTAATCATCCATCACTCTCAATTGATGGCGGAAGTTATAACGCACACTGATTAAATTAGCTGTAACAAATAGTTATTGTGAACTTCATATTTGATAAACATTGTAAATAAAAACCATCTAAACGTGATATTTTTTAACTTTTCAGTAAAATAGCGCCTATTAACCTCATAAAATGAGGCAATAAAATCACATTAGCCAATTCATTCAATAAACTCATCAATTGATGGTTAGTATCATCAAAACACATAAATACAACTCATTGATACTTAAAACTTTAACAAAAAAATCTATTTTAAAAATGGCACGTCTTAAATTTTAAACAAAAAGTAAACTCATCTAACCATTCGTCAACAGAATATAAAAATGCTCCAAATAAGTGCAGAAGCACTAATAATCAGCACTAACATTGGGCATTAATAAATTAATGAATAAAAGTATAAAGTTTTATCTTATCGGGCCGATTACCCTAAGCAATTGTTGTCTTCATCTGTTATTCGGGAACTCCCCCAATTTACTGAGGTTATTATGAGAGTGAACAAGCCTGTCAGTCGGCAGGAGTATCCCATTGATCGCGATACCACCTTGCAATCGACTACCGATACGCACGGCAACATCGCCTATGCTAACGCCGCATTTGTTCGCGCCAGTGGTTTTGAATATCAGGATTTACTTGGTCAACCACACAATATTGTGCGGCACCCTGATATGCCACCAGCCGCTTTTGCCGATATGTGGCAGACCCTGAATGCCGGGCTTTCCTGGTCATCACTAGTGAAAAACCGCCGTCAGAATGGCGACTATTATTGGGTACGCGCTAATGCCACCCCGCTACGCCATAATGGTCGCTTGACCGGTTATATCTCCGTGCGCATCGCGCCGACCCGTGAAGAGGTTAAGCAAGCAGAAGCCCTGTACGCTGATTTTAACTCCGGCAAGGCCAGGCAGCGCCACATCAGGCTATATCGTGGATTGATTGTACGCTCTGGCTGGCTCTCATGGATGTCACTGTTCCAAACGCTGTCATTACGATGGCGTTTGCGCGGTGCATTACTGACCGCGGCGCTGCTACCGACTGTCGCTGCGGGCGTAATGGGTATGACAGGTTCACCGCTAGTGATACTGGGTGCGGTTACCCTTGCCAGCAGCATCATCACCGCATTGTGGCTGGAGCGCCAGGTCGCCCGCCCGATTGCCGCGATTTTGCAGCAAGCACAAGATGTCTCTTCCGGGCAAGCTGGTGACTATGTGCAGCTAAACCGCGTCGATGAGATAGGCTATCTGATGCGTAGCGTGAATCAATTGGGGCTAAATCTCCGCTCATTAACCGATGATGTTAGTGGTCAGGTTGATGGCATTAATACCGCTAGCAGTGAAATAGCCGCAGGAAATCGGGAGTTAAAAGTCCGCACTGAACAAGCGACGGCTAACTTGCAACACATCGTCAGCGCGACTGAACAATTAGTGGCAACCGTGCAAAACAGTGCCAATAGCGCCAATGAAACCACCTCGCTGGCAGCGATGAGCAGTCATGCTGCGGAACAAGGCAGCGAGTTAATGCACCAGGTGATTGAAACCATGGGGACGATTAATGACTCCAGCCATCGTATTGTCGACATCATTAGTGTGATTGAAGGCATCGCCTTCCAGACCAATATTCTGGCACTCAATGCCGCGGTTGAAGCCGCTCGGGCCGGAGAGCAAGGCCGGGGATTTGCGGTGGTCGCCAGTGAGGTTCGTCACCTGGCACAGCGCTCATCAACAGCAGCCAAAGAGATTAAGCACTTAATTGAAACCAGTGTAGAGCGGGTTCGCGATGGCAGCGCACTGGTACAAAATGCCGGTGCCACCATGGACAATATCGTCAAGCAGGCAGGTCAGGTCTCAACCTTAATCAGTGAGATCAGCACCTCAACCCATGAACAGACACAAGCACTTGGCCAAATTAGCCAATCGATTGGCCAGTTAGACCAAATGACACATCAGAATGCCGCCATGGTTGAACAGTATGCCGGCGCAGCGGAAGAGCTGGCCCACCGTACCCTGCGCCTGACAGCGGCGGTACGAATCTATCGGCCAGTAAAGTGAGATAACTATTTGATGGCACAATGCTGAAATAACGCCGATAAATTAAGGGATTATGCATAACCGCTACATTATCTGTTATGGCTTCCATGACAGTTAATTCATCTGTCATAGCAATAACTAGAAACCCCGTTATAGTGGATAGGTGGTTATTCAATTATTAAATAAGGAGTTTTATGTCATCACTTAATCAAACATCTGTTCGCGCTCAGCAAGGTGGACCCGATGCAAACTTACCTGGTGAAGATCATTTGATCGCCCATGAAGCTTTGCTTATCGCATTAATGGTTGAATGCGCTAATGAGTCCGATAACGATCAATTTCTATCGAGTGTCCGCGGGACACTTAACGAAATCTTAGGTACCGCACGCTATCTTGATGCCAGCAAGATAGCTAATGGCTTGATCGATGAGGCTGATGATAAAGCCAACCGCTAATAGTTAGCCCTCTTATTGAGGGCTATCTTGGTTTATCTCTAGGCGCTGAATAGCTATATTTATCATCCAGATAGCAACAATAGGAGTTGTAATGTCCGGGCAAGATAACACCACCGGCTCCATGATATGGTGGGAAAAAACCGTTGAATACTACTTCGTGGCTAAATATTTAAGTAAAACCGCAGCTATAGCCCCATTAGATGGCAACCACGAAAAAGCCGGTGACAATATATTTGCTCAGGGTAATAAGTGGGTATTAATTGAATTTAAAAGAAGTAAAGCCGATCTAGACTCTGAAAAAGAAAAATTTATAAATTATGACCAAGCTAAAAATACATTGTCCGCGTTTGATAGCCACCACTTCCTAATATACGGTGGTCTGCTTAATCCGGGACAATTTGAACTCTGGGCACAAACCTACTTCTCCGGTAGAACCGGCATCGTCCTAGATGAAATTCTCAATAATGGTAAAGGCATAAGAGCTTTTATTCTTTATGTCAAAGCATTTATTGCATTTAAAAAAGGCGGTAATCCTGGTGGTTCAGGAGGACTGGGGCTAACAGATTATGCTCAAGTGGCTTGCATCAATAAGGATGGGGAGATATGCGCTTGTATGTCTCTTACTGATTTCCGTCGATCACTGGGTGTAAAACCGACACCTGAAGCCCAACATGAAAGTGCAGCACCGGGTATGTAATTATCCACCTGTTGATATTAAGCGTGGTACTCATTACCTAATGAGTAATAGTGCCACCTTATCTTTGTGCCATCCCCAGATATTATGAAAGGTGATTTCAGGCACAAAAAAACCGCCTCTCGGCGGTTAACGACATACTCATACTACTTTGTTTTACTTAGAATATTTTCCATGGTGCCCGGGGCGGGACTTGAACCCGCACAGCCATAAGCCGAGGGATTTTAAAATCCGCGTTAATTTGATTTAAATCAATAGGTTAGCCAGAATCATCCTAACATGGGCATTGATAACCCACCAAAACAATCAATAAGTTACCGCATTCTCATGCCGCAAGTTAGGAACAATATCTTGGATAAAACATCCTAATTTAAACCGAACAATTAAGCCCAGTTTGAATTTTACTCTTACGGTGCTACCGGCTACTCAATATCAGGTACCTTTGATGTATAAATGCGTATCGATGCTACTATCCATGCCCCCCACCCCCGTATAAACCTCAATCAACTTAATATGACTGGTACGCAGTCTTTCGGGCCGCGTCCATAATATCACTCTATTTTCAGAATATTCGGAGCTTAAATCATTAGGAGTAACCAGATAAAACCCAATATGCTTGAACGAAAAACAATGTCGTATTATCGGATGAGTCAATAAACACAGGGAGATAAAGAAATGGATGCGACGTTGCTTTCAAGGATGCGGTCAGGTGGCAGGATTACAAGCTGGTCAGAAACGATGGTGAACCTGGAGGCCCGTAAGCTAATTAATATCGCGAACACGCTGTCCGCTTCCCACCTTAGTGATAGTCTGACCCGGATAAATTTTATCCAGGAAATAAAGGAAGTTGTTGAGCAACAGTTCGCTGCCGCGCGGCGTGCTACATCGGACGAAGAGTGTATGACCTGCATACAAAATCTGAGAGTGGAGACGGAAAACCTTCAGGCACAGGACCAGATGTTGCGGCTGAAAACCGCGAAACTTTACGCCAAAGTGGAGTTCGTCCGGGAAAATAACAAAATTGTTGGGTATGTTATTTCAGCTGTACATATTGTTGTTTCCGGTGCTGCTCTATTCGGCGGATTTATAATGATTTCGACGATGAATCCAGTAGGGGTTTTAGCGGGGGCCACGCTCATTGTTGATGGTTTCAATGGAATCTCAAAAGAAATTATCAACCATTCATCTTATGGAGAAAACTCGCCATCTCAAGGTATTTTTGCTGATGGGGCTATGGAGATAGCTCAGTTTATGGGGTTCAGGCCGGAGTCTGGACTGGCTTTTTATAACGCAACAACGCTAGGTGCTAGCGTATATAGCATTTTCGGACTTGCGATTAAACCGGGGGCTTGGCGATTATTCCGGTGGATACCTCGGGACTACTATCGTAAGGTTGAAACGATAAGTCGCCCCAAACTGACGATGAAAATAGTGGGCTATGGTGTAAAGGCTAAAGTGATTTTCGATCTGCTTTCCACAAATGACCCGTCACATTAATTTCGGTTGGCTCTCCAGAATCGCCAGGACTTATAAGTAAGTACTGGTGGTTGAGCAAACATCATAATGGATATGCCTAAAAGAAAAGATAGGCCCCCGGCCACGATTTTTATCGTTGAGCTGAATATAACCAAAAAAATAAAAACCAATACACATCCCGTGGCTACCCAGGTCAGAGCCCGGAAGCGATTAGCTAGATCTTGAATGGCTTCTTCAAGGGTTCCGCCATAGCTTTCTACGTTATTTTTAATTTTCTGAAGATCTGTATGACTGAAGCCAGAGCTTAACAGTGCTTCCTCGCTTACTCTCATTTCCTTTTCATCCTTAAAAACGATTGACATTCCTTAGTCTATATACCAGAAAATAAACCGTTGGTCGATGAATATCAATTTTAATGTTAAGTAACATATAGTTATATTCTTATCGTGTTTTTTTGTACGGCCATCCCCATCAAATACAGGTGTAAGGATTTATAAACACGGGTTATTACAGTTAGGGAGTTATACCCGTAGACTGACTGAATAGACCGGACAATTAAGCCCGGCTTTGTATTTCAGTGGTCAATTAAGCCACAATGATCGTTTTCAACGATCAATCTCAAGAAATTGATCGTCACAAACAATTTGATTACATTCTGTGTTGCGGTGAGGATTGCTTATTCTTAAAAGAAGGGGCTGTGTACTTGAAAACGTTACTGATTGTGATCGCAATTTTGGCAGTTATTGGTCTGATAGCCTGGTTCATCTTTCGCTCAGCAGTTGAAGATACCAAAGATGACTACTTATAAAATCCGACAGTTACCGTAAGACAGAACTTATTACCATTTTCTATCTTTGCATCATTTGCAGATAGGAACATATTACCGTTAATATCAAACAAGGTAATTCGACAATTTTTATTCGAATCCCCTCCTCCATTAGATAAGCTGGCACCAAGTTCAATCCGATGCCCTGAAAAACCCGCGTTCATGCCAAAAGACCAACCGATCAGCGAAATGTAGGGTTTATATAAGTCAAAATATATTCCGAACTCATCATCAATATCATAACGAATAGCTACTCAATCTGACCGTCAGCTATGAGCGAGGTATAGTCATTCGGTCCCTGAGAATTACACTTTGAAGTGATTCAGGGTATGCGCTTACTGGTTACGAATATTGAGCGAGAATCACGTGATGATCGCCGCTTTTCTTTCGAGCCAGTAGGTGCTCCACGTTCGCTAACGAATACTCAGGGCATGCAGATAAACTGCTGGCTATATTTCTTTCGAAGAGCGTGGAATGCATACCAATCCCCGATAAAAAGGAGTTGGTGATGACTGTGACTAATCAATTTGCTGCGCACGTTGGTCTGGACTGGGCTGATAAAAAACACGATGTCTGTGTTCAGTTTAAAAACGGTGAACGCGTATTCGATGTGATTGAACATACAGCAGAAGCGCTTGATGCCTGGCTTACTGAGTTACACCAGAAAGTAAAAGGTAGAATCGCAATTGCTCTCGAACTGAAGAAGGGCCCTGTAGTATATGCTCTTCAAAAATATCCCTTTATCACCGTTTTCCCCGTCCACGCTTTGTCCCTGGCTCGTTACCGACAAGCCTTCTCGCCCAGCGGCGCTAAAGATGATCCGCAGGATGCCGAGCTGGCATTAGAGTTAATGCTGCGTTACCCCCAGAAGATAAAAGCTATTGAACCCGACAATGCGGATATTCGCTTACTTCAGCAACTGGTTGAGCAACGTCGTCAGTTGGTTGAAGATAAACGACGCTTTGTGAACCGGATAATCAACACGCTTAAACAGTATTATCCTCAGCCACTGGAGTGGTTCTCACATAGGGGTAGCTTACTGTTGTGTGAGCTGATTATCCGGTGGCCCAGTCTGCAACAACTGAAACGAGCCAGGCGCGACACGATCCGCAACTTTCTGAATGCCAAAGGTGGCCGCGCAATGGCCCTTACCGAGCAACGTGTTGCGAGTATTGATAACGCGATCCCATTGACTACAGACCCGAGTGTTATAGAGGCTAATGCTTTGATGGCAACAGCACTGGCGACACAAATTAAAGTCGTGAGTGAAATCATCAAAACCTATGACGAACGAATCGAAACGCTGTTTGACACATTGCCAGATGCGGGGCTGTTCAAATCACTTCCGGGCATGGGGCCGTGTATGGGCCCACGGATGCTTGCTGCACTTGGTGATAACCGTGACCGGTTTAACAGCGCTGAAGAAATTCAAAACTACGCAGGTATTGCACCGGTGACAGAACGAAGTGGCCAGAAATCCTGGGTTCACTGGCGATGGCAGTGTGCCAAGTTCGTCAGGCAGACCTTTGTTGAATGGGCTGCCAAGACGGTTAACTCATCATACTGGGCCAGACTTTATTATCAGGGACTGCGAGAAAAAGGAAAATCTCACCAATCTGCAATCCGGGCTCTGGCGTTTAAATGGATAAGGATCATTTACCGCTGCTGGAAGACCAGAACCCGCTACGACGAAGCGAAATATTTGCTGGCTCTCGAAGCGCGACACTCGCCCTTACTGAAGCCATAAAAAGCTTGTCGAATGTCTCAGGGCGTGAAGCGGACAAAATGTCTTACAAAACCCACTGCTCAGAACGCTACCGGTTTTAAATGTGTACTTTTCCAGAACCCGCTCAAGCGATACAATCGACTCTGTTACAGATAATTTGCAATTAAATGGTCAATCGTATTTTTCTAAGTCGGTCAATGCATATTTCCCCCGCTCTGCTACTGATTTGGATGTATCAGAAGCAAGTATATTTGCCAGTTTAAATGCTTCATCACCAATATTATCCAGTTCTTTTATAAGCATTGCACCAGCTATACGTCGAACCATAGGGGAGCGGTCGGTTGTTGCCATCCTCAAATTCTCAATAAAGGGAGTTGTAGAAGAAATTATTCGTTCTTTAAGAACAGGAATGCGTCGCCGTATACCGTTTACTTTGTCAACCCACTGCCATGTCATTCCCTCAGCCCAAACAAATTTACTTTCAAACTGACAACGATACGCTTTTGCTCGTAGGGAGGGTTGAATGGATGTTTCTGCAATCTCAGCGATGAAGTTGTCTAAAGCGGTTGTTCGCCCAGCTTGTACAAATATTGTAGAAACAGGCCCTGAAGATGATTTTAGAAGGCGCTTTTTCAATGACTCAGTTACTTTCTCCATTAAAATAACTTTCATCAACGCTTCTTTCTCTACACTCCCCATTCTTCCCCAAGAATCCCAGTAAGGCAGTGTTATAAACAAGACATCAACAATAAATTCAGGGTCAGATTTTTCAGCGATTAATGGCAGTGCATCACAAGCTGCAGCTCTTACTTGGGGAACCCAGTCATTTAGTTTTCTTACAACTAAAGCTAATAAAAAACTATTCGGTGCCCCACCTGATAATGTCCTTAATGCTCTCTCCCGCCTGAAACCATCGGCGTTACATAAGTCCATCCATTTGAGTGAACCGACCTGGGGAATCTCATTGCCACTTTGTTTCTGACTGTATTTTTGAAGTGAATAGAAAATCTCTTCTCTAATTAAACGCTCCCAGTCATCTAGGCTTCTTAAGGGCAACTTTGAGGTGACAGCGATAAACTTGGATATATCTGGCCTTATTCTTTGATACAATATATCAAAGGTTAGTGACTTTTTAACAGATTCAACAACTTCCTGCTTAAGACTATCCTGCGGCAACATGAATCACTTTCCTTGTAGAAATTTATCGGCTTTTATTTCTCTATAAAATAACAAGAAATCAAAGTCAATAAATATTTTCCTGCTGGGTTTTTCTTTGTATATAACCCCCTCCTAAAAGGAGCTAAATTCCGTAAAATAAAAGACTGTATAAGCAGTCTTTGTCTGGACCTTCCAGAACTATGTAAGTCAGGACTATATCTCTGCTCCTTGCACAAAATGGACAGGATCTTGGGACTCAGGGTCTGCTATGAGCAAACCCCCTTGATTGAGTATAATTATCCCATCCAGACGAACCGCGAGCTTTTAGATGTCTGACCTAACAAGCCAAAGATGTCCGTTCCTGGCACAGGGCCGACTGTCGGATCTCTAATTACATCCAGAACAGAAAAGTGTCAGATTAAGTATGAGTCAGTACAAGCTATTACTTATTAAAATACGGATTCACCCGCTCCATCGCCTGCTGTACCAGTTTGTTTCTGGTTGCCATCAGCCGGTCTATCTTTTCTCTTTTCTGATCCGCCGTGAGTATTCGGTCGCGCCGCATCATTTCAATCTGGGCATTCAGTGCTTTCACTTGTTTCTGCGTCGCTGTTAGCCCCTACCCTCACATTGTCATGACGTAATTATAGCCACTTAACAAATATAGCCCCTTGCCACCCAAGACCAAGCAACCATAATAAGGGCGTAGCATTGTCGCGCCCTTTCCTATTGAGGAAAGACCAATGACCAAACTACTGACTCACACTGAATTGAAAGAGATCACTGGTTTTGTTCAACCCAAGAAGCAGTGTGAATGCTTACGTGAAAATGGCATTTTTTTCATCGAGCGTAAAGATGGTAGACCTAGCACCACATGGGCGCATGTTGAGTACCCTCTTTCTTCACGCAATAGCACTCATAGCATGCCTGAAGACCAACCTAATTATGGGGCTATTTAATGTCACGTCCACGCAAGAATCCTACAGATAACTGGATGCCTCCACGGGTTCGTAAAGGCAAGTCTGCATATGAGTTCAGGGCAATAGACGGGAGAACAATCCGACTATGTAGTTTTGAATGCAGTCAGGCTGATGTATGGATTGCCTTTGAGAAATTAATGATCAGTCAAAAAGAGGATTCGACATTTGCTGGTTTGATTAATGAGTTTCTATTGTCAGGTGATTTCTGCGAACTGGCTTTCGATACTCAAAAGGATTATCGAAAATACTCATCAAAGATAATAGCTGTGTTTGGAAAAATGTCTCCAGACAACATAAAGCCAGAGCATATTCGAAAATATATGGATAAACGCGGAGCAAAAAGCAGAGTTCAGGCAAACAGGGAGAAGTCCTTTATGTCGAGAGTGTTTCGCTGGGGATATGAGCACGGAAAGGTAAAATTAAATCCTTGCCAGGGGGTGAAGCAATTTAAAGAAAAAGCCAGAACTCGCTATATAACAGATGACGAATACATCGCACTTTATGATGTTGCTCCTGCGGTCGTTAAGGTGGCGATGGAGTTGGCATATTTATGCTGCACCAGGCAAGCGGATATTCTAGATATGAAGATAGGACAGATACTGGAGAGCGGCATACTTATACAGCAAAGTAAAACTGGCGTTGCCCAAATTAAAGCTTGGACACCTCGGTTGCATGAGGTTATACGACTGGCAAGCACTCTTCCCCTAAACAGCGGCGTTATGAGCATCTACTTGTTACACCAACAATCAGGGTCACGTTTCACCCGTGATAGTTTTAATGCCACTGGATGAAAGCAAAAAAGGCAGCAACTGTGAAGTATCCCGAACTGGAATTTAATTTTACGTTCCACGATCTGAAAGCAAAAGGCATCTCAGATCAAACTGGTTCGCTATATGATAAGCAGGCAATTTCAGGACACAAAAATGCATCACAGACTGCAAAATATGATAGAAAAATTAATATTGTTCCAATCGTTGGCGGGCAAGATATGGCGAAGTGATATGGCGACACAATGGTGAAAGGTGATTTCAGGCACAAAAAAACCGCCTCTCGGCGGTTAACGACATACTCATACTACTTTGTTTTACTTAGAATATTTTCCATGGTGCCCGGGGCGGGACTTGAACCCGCACAGCCATAAGCCGAGGGATTTTAAATCCCTTGTGTCTACCGATTTCACCACCCGGGCTCTGGAAAACTGGAGGCGCGTCCCGGAGTCGAACCGAGGTAGACGGATTTGCAATCCGTAGCATGGCCACTCTGCCAACGCGCCTTATTCTCTGTGCCTTTACAGCTTAGGTCCGCTTACAGCCAACCTATTAATTTGGAGCGGGAAACGAGACTCGAACTCGCGACCCCGACCTTGGCAAGGTCGTGCTCTACCAACTGAGCTATTCCCGCAACATCAGAACTTACTGATTCTTTTGCTATCTTTCGACATTTTGTTACTGCCGTCTGATGCGATGCATTCTACTTACCTGACGCAATGAGTCAATAAAATTATCTGACTAATGCGTTCGTTTGCTGCTTTTTACGGCGCTTCGATCAAGGTTCGAGCAAATCTTTCCAGGCAGCGTTTAAATATTGAAACATTGACCAGAATGTCAGTACCGCAGCAATGTAAAGAAGAACAAAGCTGGCAAGCTCAATGTTATGGTCTGGGCGCCAAAGTAAGCCAACGAGTGATCCCATTTGAGCTGTTGTTTTAACTTTACCAATCCATGATACCGCGACACTACTGCGTTTACCGAGTTCCGCCATCCACTCACGGAGGGAGGAGATGATAATTTCTCGGGCTATCATAGTCGCAGCGGGTAGTGTAATCCACCAGACATGGTAATGCTCAGCAACCAGCACTAACGCAATGGCTACCATCACCTTATCCGCTACCGGGTCAAGAAAAGCCCCAAAGCGGGTTGTTTGCTTCCATCTACGGGCTAAAAAGCCATCAAACCAATCAGTGGCTGCTGCAAACACAAATATGATGGCACAAACCATCGGAGCCCATACGAATGGCAAATAGAACGCCAGAACGAAGAATGGGATGAGCACAACACGAAACAGGGTAAGCCAAGTCGGTATATTCAATTGCATAATGCTACGATAACTATCTGGCTGGTGTGGACATTATGAGTATGGTGCAACATTAGCCTCAGTGTTTCAATGCATTGTAGATTTTTTCTGCCAATGCTTGTGAAATACTCGGCACTTTTGCAATTTCCTCGACGCTTGCGTTAAGTAAAGGTTGTAGCCCGCCCATATATTTCAGCAAAATTTGCCGTCTCTTAGGGCCGATCCCCTCTATCATTTCTAACGCGCTGGTATTTTTTACTTTAGAACGACGCTGTCTGTGCCCGGTTATTGCGTGGTTGTGAGAGTCATCACGGATATGTTGAATCAAATGCAACGCTGGTGAGTCTGGTGGTAGAGAGAAACCTTCCCCTTCCGCCGCCAAAAACAGTGTTTCCAGCCCCGCCTTTCTATCACTCCCCTTTGCAACCCCCACTAATAACGGTTTTTGCTTATCCCACGGCACGTTGAGTGAAGCAAAGACGTCAAAAGCCTGAGACAGCTGACCTTTCCCACCGTCAATAAAAATAACGTCAGGGATTTTTTTCTCATCTAACGCCTTGCCATACCGACGCTTAAGCACTTGAGACATCGCGGCATAATCATCACCGGGCGTGATACCACTAATATTGTAGCGCCTATATTCTGAACGTACAGGCCCATTTGCATCAAATACAACACAAGATGCTACCGTTTGCTCGCCCATCGTATGACTGATGTCAAAACACTCCATACGATTGATCTCATCAAGATTAAGTATCTTGGCTAACTCTTTCATTCGCTGATGAATAGTTGATTGCTGCGATAAACGAGTAGTCAATGCAGTTGAGGCATTTGTGCGCGCAAGTTTCAGATAACGCGCCCGATCGCCCCGCGGGCGACTTTGGATCTGAATTTTCCTTCCGGCCAACTCAGAAAGAGATGAAGCCAGCAGCTCCTTCTCTTCAAGTGTGAAATCCAGCAGTATCTCGCCTGGGAGTGTACGCCCCTGACTTCCTTGCAAGTAAAACTGCCCGACAAATGTCTGGACCACTTCGCTTAGCTCAGTTCCCGCAGGAACTTTCGGGAAGTAACTTCGGCTCCCAAGCACTTTCCCCTGTCGTATAAACAGCACATGGACACAAGCCAGTCCGGCATCAAATGCAACACCGATAACATCGAGATCCTCACTGTCACCGGAAACAAACTGCTGCTCGGTAACTCGCCGTACAGCCTGTATTTGATCACGAATACGCGCCGCATCTTCAAAATGCAGCGATTTACTGGCTTCCTCCATACGAGAAATCAGTTGGGTTAAAACTTGCTGATCTTTGCCCGACAGGAACAAGCGCACATAATCAACCTGGCGCTGATACTCTTCATCACTCACCAGCCCCGTAACACAGGGGCCTGAACAACGACCAATTTGGTATTGCAGGCAGGGGCGTGAACGATTGCGATAAACACTATTTTCACACTGCCTGACCGGAAAAAGCTTTTGCAATAAAGCCAAAGTTTCGCGAACAGCATAGGAGTTTGGAAACGGCCCGAAGTACTCCCCTTTCTCGTGCTTTGCTCCGCGATGGATAGCCAGACGCGGATGGGTATCCGCGCTTAAAAAAATAAGTGGGTATGACTTATCATCTCGCAGCAACACATTGTAACGAGGCTGATAAAGCTTGATGTAATTATGCTCAAGCAGCAAAGCTTCCGTTTCTGTATGCGTCACGGTCACGTCAATCTGAGCAATATTTTTGACTAAAGTTTCTGTTTTACGACTCGCGACTTGGGCACGAAAATAACTCGTCAGGCGTTTTTTAAGATCTTTTGCTTTGCCGACATAAATAACTGTCCCCGCCTTATCATACATACGGTATACACCAGGCTGGCTGGTGACAGTTTTTAAAAACTCTTTAGAATCAAAACAATCAGTCACTATTAGATAACATCTCCGCGTTAAACAGACCATGGCGGATAGCCAAATGTGTCAATTCAACATCACCACTAATATTAAGTTTGCTAAACATCCGGTAACGATAGCTGTTCACTGTTTTTGGGCTCAAGTGAAGTTGCTCCGATATCTCATTCACCTTTTGGCCTTTCGTTATCATTAGCATAATTTGTAATTCACGCTCTGACAAACAGCTAAAAGGTGTTTCAGCAGGCGGCTCCAACTGACTCAGCGCCATCTGCTGTGCAATATCCGAAGCAATGTAACGTTGCCCCGAATGAACAGCACGGATAGCCGTGACAACATCCTGAGGTGCCGCACCTTTACTTAAATACCCACCAGCACCCGCCTGCATGACTTTCGCCGGCAAGGGATTTTCCGTATGAATGGTTAGCATGATAACTTTAGTATCCGGAGAGTAACGCAAAATCTTGCGCGTAGCTTCCAACCCGCCGATACCGGGCATATTCATATCCATCAAAACGATATCGACAACATGGCTACGGCACCATTTTACCGCATCTTCACCACACTGCATCTCACCCGCTACCTTGATACCCTTGATATCTTCAAGAATGCGTCGTATCCCTGCGCGCACCAGTTCGTGGTCATCAACAAGAAGAACGCTAATCAAAGAAAATTCTCCAAAAATAAGGGAGTAACCTAATCATGCTTTGTTTACGACAATGATATTACTTGTTTTCGACCAAATAATGAATACAGAAAAATTGCAAAATCATATCTATATTGTTTGACATATATTATTTTCATCAACATTTTAACTATGTACATAAATTTGCAGACATATCATTTAACAGCCTGATAAAAAAGAGAAGTTTTTTTAAGATTTTTCTTGCTGCAACTCAGCTATTCATACAAAAAAATAATTACCTGCATTAAGAGAATTAGTTTATACCCAAGAAACACAACGTATTGATACATCTAAAGATCAAGTGACGTGACACTCATTCTCTGATATAGGAATTATTCTTAGTTTTGTTTATTTATTGTTTATCTCTTATTCATTTTCACGGCGTGTGATTCTTGACACAAATTACCATTCGAAAATGATATGGTTTTTATGAACATAACTAACTTAATTAAGATAAAACGTACATTAAGATAAGAAATATTGATAAGCAGCGCCTGTCATCGGCACAAGTACGGTCGAATTTTGGGCTACCAATAAAAGATTGCGCACTTGTTATCAAAGCAAACTATCAGTTTATGGTATAATGCAACAACTGTTTAATAATGCCGCGAATGTTCACTGCGATACTGGGCTCCCCAACATCACCTTGTTCACTGGCAAGCTATCACTTCAGGAAAAAAAATGAGTAATCCAGACTTTACCACTTCTGCTGACCCAGAAACTTTAGCAAATGAAGTTGCGTGCTTAAAAGCAACATTGACTCTACTGCTAAAAGCAATCGGCCAAGCCGATGCTGGGAAAGTAATCTTAAATATCGAACGCTCTATTGCCGGTATCGAAGACACTGCTCAAGCTGAAGTTTTCACCAATACAGTAGCCCAAATCAAGAACGGTTATCGTCAATAGCAGCTAGAAATAACATGTAATAAGCCAATTTTACCCTGCTGCCTGATTTATAAGTTTCATTATTTTCATTGAAATATATTCAATCGGCAGCTTCTTTTTTATCTTTCGAGAGTGTCATGGGATTATTACTTAAGGCACTGATCGGTGCCAGTGTTGTGATATTGATTGGGATATTATCGAAAACGCGTAATTACTATATTGCGGGCTTAATTCCCTTGTTCCCTACTTTCGCCCTCATTGCACACTATATTGTCGGTAAAGAGCGTAGTATTGAAGCATTGCGCACAACAATTATATTTGGTTTGTGGGCCATCATCCCTTACTTTATCTACCTGATATCCCTTTATTATCTCATCGAGCATTTACGCTTATCACAAGCTTTAGTTGTCGCTGTTATATGCGGGACTATTGCTGCATGGGGACTTATCTCCGTCTGGAGTCAATGGCACAGCTAACGAAAAATCACACCCAAACCTCATATAATCAACGCAATAACAATAAGATAAGTGCATGAATAGCTAACATTGTCACAGAGAAAATAAGATTCAGGTTATTGATAGACCGCGACCTGAGCTCATCTGAAGACTCATCGCTTACCTGAATTTTCCTAATTCTGTAGATCCAATACCCGCCAAGTAGCACAAAAAGCAGCGCTAACGACACCGCCAATAGGGGATATCCCCACACTAGATACTCACTCAGCGCTGCAATAGCAAACCAAAGAATGACAAAGACCATAATGACCACCTAAATTTTTAGTCATTCGAGCTTAGCACACTCCTTAAAAACCATTAAGTTGTGCCAAGAAGAAAGTAGTAAAATTTCAAAAACGATAAAAAACTTCAAGTATAAATACATCATAAAGATTAGCATCAGGTTAGTAATTCGTTAATTTCCCTACAGAACGATGACACTAATCGAGCATAAAATCAGAATATAATATTTAGCAAAAACCACAAAACCAGTTCAATCACCTAATCACAAACTAGAGAGTAACAAAGAAGACCAATAAGGTCACAATTCACTCTACATTGCGTACAAAAATAAAATGCTAAAAAAACTAAATTAAGTAGTTTTACTACATCAAGAATTCATCGCATTGGCCGTTATACATTACACCTATTTTAATAAACGTAAAGATCATGAAAAAGTTCGCCGAACTCTCTATTTTAACAAAATTACTCTCCGGATTCTCTGTTGTTATTGTCATGATGTTGTTACTTGGCGCAGTAGCGCTATCTCAGTTAAGTAGCAATAACGCCAGACTAGAGGCCTATCGAGACAGTTGGTTACCAGGTGTCCGTTATGCCCTGGAAATGCGCGGTGTTTTGGCAGAATTACGGCTACAGCAAGTGCAATACATCGCCTCATCGACAGAAAAAGAGCGTGAAGGCCACCGGTTGGAGATTTTACAGGCCGTTGATAACTTCCGTGCAGCACAAAATCGATTTTTAAAGTTACCTGAAGGCTATAATGACTCCGAATTATTTAAGAGAATAATGTCAGACTTTGATAATTTCTCTCAGGCAAACAGTTTCGTTATTGATGCGGTTAATAATAATCAATTAGCTGAAGCCAGTAAGATAAGCGGCGATACCTCCAGAAAATACCGCACGCAGTTAATGAAAGATTTAGCTGAATTGGTGGTGCTAGAAGTTCAGGGGGGAGAAAAAGCAGCAACCGAGGGTCAGCAAAGTTTTAATACGGCTAAAAGCTTACTGCTCGCTCTATTATTATTCGCAGTTCTTATTTCAGCGTTGCTTGCTAGCATGATTGCTCGCAATTTATCCCGTTTATTGGGCGGAGAGCCGGCTTACGCGGTAGCTATTATGGGGCATATCGCGGCTGGCAACTTATCAACTGAAATAAAGCTTCGCCCTGGTGATAAAAATAGCCTACTGGCTTCCTTGAACACAATGAATCAGCAGTTGAAGAGCACTATTAATGAGATCATGCATGGTAGTGAGTCAATTTCTGTTGCATCAAATCAAATTGCACAAGGCAATACTGATTTATCACAACGCACTGAAGAGCAAGCATCTTCACTTATCCAAACCTCTGCCAATATGCAGGAGTTAACCCAAACCGTGCGGCAAAATGCTGATAATGCACGGCAAGCAAGTGAATTGGCTGTCAATACCGCCGCTACAGCAACCGAAGGGGGAGTTATTGTTGATGAAATGCTACTTCGTATGCAGGAAATATCAAATAGCTCGAAGAAAATTGTCGATATTATTGCTGTGATTGAGGGGATAGCTTTCCAAACCAATATATTAGCCCTAAATGCTGCCGTTGAAGCTGCCAGAGCAGGTACAGAAGGCAAAGGGTTCGCCGTTGTTGCAAGTGAAGTGCGAACATTGGCCCAAAAAAGTGCAAATGCAGCGAAAGAAATTAAGCTGCTCATTGTTGGTACGGTTGAAAAAATTAATGCCGGTTCAGAGCGTGCTGACCATGCCAGTCAGGCAATGGGTGAGATTGTTGATTCGGTAAGTAAAGTTGCACATATTGTTGGCGAAATATCTATTGCGTCACAAGAGCAACATATTGGTATTCAAGAAATCGGCATTGCGGTAGAACAAATGGACCAAGTGACGCAACAGAATGCGGCATTGGTTGAGGAGGCCGCAGCCGCGGCGCAATCATTAACTGAGCAAGGTGCGGAATTACGTCAGGTTATTCGCTTCTTTCAGATTAATGGCCCCGCAGTAAGCTAGGAAAATAATGAGCAAGAGCTAAGTCCAATAAGTACCAGGGACTTAGCTCTTAGCCCTAGTATTAATGAAATTCATGTTATTTATGACAACAAATCTTTCAGCACCCAAAGACTGACACTTCCACCATTCACTGGAAATACCGCCTCCCCCGCGTCATCGGTAGTAATAGTAGCGGGGTGATTACCTAAATAGTCGGCGAACTCTTTATTCGGGAAATCTGCACCAAGTGCAATTGTTTTTTCATTTTCAGCGCTATTAGAAAGGATGACGACACAGCCGGGATCTTCCTCCGTGCCTGCACGAACAAAAGCGATACAGTTCTTATCATCAAAATAATCTGTCTGCGCTCCATGAGCGAAACGTTTCCTGGCTTGAATTAACTTTTCTAACTCAGTAACAACCGGCATTTCTATCTGATAAGTTCCGCCATCATCACCACTATCTTCATAATTGGCACCGAAAAGATCAGGATAGAAAATACAGGGGATGCCCTGTTCACGAATTAAAATCAGCGCATAAGCTAACGGCTTAAACCAAGGTTCAACCGGGGCCTCCAGTGATTGTAGGGGTTGAGTATCATGATTAGCGACTAAAGTTATAGTATGCATTGGATCAACTTCGATTAATGAGCCATTGAATACTTTCGTTAAATCAAAATCCTCACCTTGTTTAGACGCGTCGTGAAAATTGTGATGTAAAGCGACATCAAACAGCATCGCATTACCCTCTACCCGCGCCAAATACTGCTGTAATTTTTCAATATCCGGTGACCAATATTCAGCAATAATTAGCAGATCTCGTCCCGCTTTACTTCGTACATGCTCTATCCACTCTTTAAAAAACCAGGCAGGAATGTGTTTCACTGCATCCAAACGAAAACCATCAATTGGCAGTGAATCAAGCAGCCATTCACCCCAATATTTTAACTCACCCATCACCGCAGGATTACGGAAATCAATATCCGCCCCCATCAGATAATCAAAATTACCTAATTCATCATCAACCTCGCTATTCCAACCCTCATCACTATAATTATTTACGATTTTAAAAATACCTTCATCTGACGGCTCTTCAATATAATCAACCCCAGAAAAGCACTGCTTATCCCAGATAAATGATGAGTAAGTTTGATGGCGTCCAGGGAATGTAAAACGGGTATAAGCCTGGGCGTCAATAACCTCATCATCAATTTCAGTCCGGTTTTCAGGATTCACTTTGCGAACACTAACTTGCTCTTTTTCGTCGGCACCCATTTTGTGATTGAATACCACATCAAAAAGTACTTTTATATCCACTTCTTTTAATCGATTAATCGCATTCAGCAGCCCCTCTTTATCGCCATATTTTGTCGCCCGCGTTCCCTTCTGATCAAATTCGCCCAAATCAAATAAGTCATAGGTGTCATACCCGACAGAGTAGCCTCCGGAGGCACCTTTATAGGCAGGAGGAAGCCAAACAAAATTAATCCCAAGCTGACTGATATGCTCCGCTCGTTCAGAAACTTCCTGCCATAATTTGCCACCGTCTGGGTAGTACCAATGGAAAAACTGGAAAATCGTGGGATTTTTCATAGGCTTGATAGCTCCATTTTACCTTCTACCCCATAGTATGGCCCACTTTATAAAAATTGGACTGATAATAAGGTAATAGACTGTGTATTCCTTTTGAGAGTGCGTTAATGTGAAAGCCGTTTATCTATATTAGAAATATGAGGCTTAAATGAATATAGTGGATATTCCATTTGGTATCACCGATTGGTCAACAATAGATAAAACCGAGCATAAAGGAGAGCACGGTGTTGCCTATTGGCGAACACAGAATTTTGGCAGCATAAGAGTGCGTATGGTTGAGTACAGTGCGGGATATCTGGCAGACCACTGGTGTTCCAAAGGCCATATTTTGCTCTGCATTGGCGGTGAATTAAGCACTGAATTGGATGATGGCCGAATTTTTATATTAAAGGCAGGGATGAGTTATCAGGTTGCGGATCATGCGGAAGCACACCGTTCGTCAGCAATCTCAGGGGCTAAACTTTTTATTGTCGATTGAACCAGAGTCGCGCCGAATGCCGACTTTTTTGTGTGTCAGCTAACAGCCCGTCCTCGACTGTTAGCTGAAATAACATTTTATTACTGCCCTTCAGGTAGTGAGTCAACCGGATTATCCGGATATAAAACCCGAATACGGCGCCTGACAATTTCAACCTGAAATGCGGCCATCACTGCGATTATAATCAGGATTTCACCAAAACCACCTTGTTCCGTTGGCTGATTATAAAGGTATTGCAGTGTGCCAATAATCCATTTAGACCCGACAAGCAGCAGGAATAAAGTAATGGTCAGTGGTGTCCCTTTACAAAAAATACGTCCATCTGCTTCACGCCAAATTTCTATAAGGCGGCCTTGTAAAACACCAATGACAATACTAAAGACAACACCGCTACCTAACACCAACCAGGAGGTCATTGTCGCTGGCATATATGTGCCACCCACGACCAAACCGACCATCCCGTATACCCAAGCCCATTTAAAACGAGCGGGACCTAGCGGCACCTCGTGACTGGCCGACTGACGGTACAAGGCAAAAAGTGTTAGCACCAGAATAATCAGTATTTGTACGGGAGTCATCGCTATCTCCTTCAAGAGAAGCATCTAGTCAGGGATAAAGCACTTTAATCGTGATAATGACCAACTGCACTAGCAATACATGCATGCTTTATCAGTCTTTGGAGAAGCCAGAACGATTAGCAATCATTCGCCAATCGCGCTGTACAAAGTTTAGCCTATTTATCGACAAATAACACTATTGCAATAATATTAATCCCATCTCACATTCGTATTAATTAGTTTAAGCTATCAGATATTAACCCTCGTGACTCAGTCAACTAATCCCAACTACCAAATGTTGCAGGGGTAATAATATTCAGCGCACTCGCCAGTCTATTTAATCGTCGCATGGTAATGCTAGACTAGCAGTGCTTTTTATTAGGCAATAATAGACTCATTTAACGAGATAAATAGATGACTCAAAATATTTATGATGACCAAGCTTTTTTTCAGCTTATGCCAAACTTAGCCGCTCAGTCGATGGGCTGGATGGTGCAACTGAGTGGCCAGCAATCCGCCAAATCCTACCACCACTGTCTGGCCGTAAAGTTGCAGATCTCGGCTGTAGTTATGGTTGGTTAATTGCAGATAACGGGCGAAAATTGAACTTTATTACCAGTATGCATATCTGTTGTATATGAATATTCTTGAGTCAACAGATGGGCTACGAATGAAAAAACTTTTAATTATCTTAACTATTCTGATTGGTTCTATCGTGTTGATAACCTTTACTACACATGTGGCGTGCATGGAACTGATTGAGTTTATTATGCAAAAAATCGGAGTTCGTTGTTATATGAAGAGATTAGTAAATATAATAAATGGCTTTTTAAACTCAGGACTGCGTGGCTTAATTGAGCAATTAAGTTAAGTTAAATTAAATTTAATAGTTATCGAGCTTTTCTGGCGGCCAGTTTGCACATTGATAAGGAACATAGCGGTGTTTTTTTGTTCACATGCCTTTTGCAGTGAAATCAAGCGAAAAATTAACACCTGAAATGAGAGAAATGGGGGTTGACGGAAATAAGGCCTGAAAGGCTGGAGTAAAAATAATCGGAATAGAAGATTTTCGATTTTATGATTTAAAGCATACATGCCAAGATTGGTTAGTTCAATCCGGCGATCCTATTTCTGTATTACAAGAAATGGGTGGTGGGAGTCAATTGAAATGGTTAAAAAATACACTCATCTTTCACCAAGTTATTTAACTCAACATGCTAAAAAAATAAGCAAGATATTAAGCATTAATGGCACAAACATGACACGTTAATAGAATTGAAATATATTTAATGCGATCTAACTCATTGATTTTGTTGGTGGGTCGTGGCGGGTTCGAACCGCCGACCAATTGATTAAGAGTCAACTGCTCTACCAACTGAGCTAACGACCCAACGGCGATAATTATTCTCCTGTTAGCCTTAGCTGTCAAACACTTCATCGGATTTTTCTCTTTATACTCGGTTATTTCCGCCATCGCAGATTAATTATTCATCTGATACTGACGATTATTGTTAGTTATGTAAGTTCATGTTGTAATTCCACGCGCTGTGATGAACTTAACAAAATTCAGTGTATGAAATATCAACACTGGAAAACGAGGCGTATTGTGTAATTATTGTTACTGAAATATTAAATTATTCGCAAAACATGATGTAAATATAGAAAAATCAGACAGACAGACAGGTTAAGACCAAAGAGCCAACATAGAGCTCAACAACTTCACAAATACAGGAAGAGGGAATGGGAAAGATGGTAGACCAATCCAAGATAGTGGCAGAGCCTTTGCCGGAACCTGAAGAGCACCTTCAAAGGAATCTCTCCAACCGCCATATTCAACTAATTGCTATTGGCGGTGCCATAGGTACTGGGTTGTTTATGGGATCGGGTAAAACCATCAGCCTTGCCGGGCCGTCGATCATTTTCGTCTATATGATTATCGGTTTTATGTTGTTTTTCGTGATGCGAGCAATGGGTGAACTGTTGCTATCGAATCTAAAATATAAGTCATTCAGTGATTTTGCCGCTGACCTACTTGGCCCTTGGGCCGGATTTTTCACTGGCTGGACCTACTGGTTTTGTTGGGTCATCACCGGGATCGCCGATGTGGTCGCCATTACCGCTTATGCGCAATTCTGGTTCCCCGGTTTCTCCCAATGGGTCGCCTCACTGTTAGTGGTTTTACTACTGCTATCACTGAATTTAGCGACGGTAAAAATGTTCGGTGAAATGGAGTTCTGGTTCGCCATGATTAAGATCGTGGCCATCGTGGCTCTGATTTTTGCCGGGTTGACCATGGTGTTAATCAGCTATCACTCCCCTTCCGGCACGACCGCGTCATTTACCCATTTATGGAGTGATGGCGGGATGTTCCCGAAAGGCATCAGCGGCTTCTTTGCCGGTTTCCAGATCGCTGTTTTTGCGTTTGTGGGTATTGAGTTAGTCGGGACCACCGCCGCTGAAACCAAAGATCCTGAAGTGGTATTGCCCCGCGCTATCAACTCCATTCCTATCCGCATTATTATGTTCTATGTTTTCTCATTGATTATGATTATGTCGGTGACCCCATGGAGCTCGGTGGTTGCGGATAAAAGCCCGTTTGTTGAGCTATTCGTGTTGGTCGGGTTGCCCGCAGCCGCAAGTGTAATCAACTTTGTGGTCTTGACCTCCGCCGCCTCTTCAGCCAACAGCGGCGTATTCTCCACCAGCCGTATGCTGTTCGGGCTGGCAAAAGAGGGTGATGCACCAAAGCAATTTGGTAAGTTGTCACGCCGCTCTGTTCCGGCCTCTGGCCTGACATTCTCTTGCATCTGCCTGCTAGGCGGTGTGGTGCTGATCTACCTGATCCCGAATGTCATGACCGTCTTCACACTGGTCACCACGGTTTCGGCGATTCTGTTTATGTTTGTTTGGACCATTATCCTTTGCTCTTATTTGGTCTATCGCAAAAGACGTCCAGCGCTGCATAAAAAATCGATCTACAAAATGCCAGCCGGTATTTTCATGTCTTGGCTCTGCATGGCGTTCTTCGCCTTCGTGCTGGTGCTGCTAACCTTGGAGAGTGATACTCGTCAGGCACTGATGGTCACGCCGCTGTGGTTTGTGATACTGACCATCGGCTATCTCATCTTGAAGAGACGCAAAACCCAGCTGTTCGACAGTGATAACCGCTAAGTTATCCGGCGTCAGAGCCTCTCTGACGCCAATTTTCTCTGCCCTTTTCAGCTATCCCTAGCTTGCCGAACAACATGAGGATGCGACCGCCTATCAGCAAGGTGCTTTTAACATTATCCATTACACCAGACACACAAACTCTTTGTGATGCAAGGCGGTAAAGATTTACTCCATGTGGAGTTGCTGGCCCTGCCAGGATAGCTGTGTCACCGCGGATGTCGCGACGCCATCCGTGGTTTCTCCCCCCACCAGAATCACCCTATTATTATCCTGAATAGAAACACCGTAACCCAGTGGTTGAGGCAATTTACCTGCCAGTTGCCACTGGCCATCTACCTGCGCATAAACCTCTTGTTGCCACTGTTTTTTCAACCCCTTGTGCGCATAAAGTTGACCTGCACTGAACTGTTGCCAGGCCCCGGGGAAATTGGCGCCGCCAGCCACCAACACCGCGTTATGGCTGACACCGGAAAATGCCCCTGCCAACCCCTCTTGCGCCGCTCCCTTTTCTACCCCGATCAAATCGGGCAGTTGCTGCCATTTCAGCTCTGCGCCCTGCTTCTCCCCCTGCCAAACTGCCGCAGTCCGCAAACCGGGCTTAATTTCACCATTAATTAATATCAGCCGATTATTCATGGCAATTATTGCTGATCCGGCGGTGCCTAAAAATGGCACCTGACCGCCACTTTTCCACTGATTCTTGGTTGGCTCATAAATAAGCACATCACGGTTATAGAAATAGTCAGCGGGGGCCTGATCAAAATAGGCATTAATCACTGCGCTCTTCTGCGTTTCATTGCTTCCGGCTGTCGCCAAATCAGCGAAATAACCATCAAAAACCGCTTTATTTACCCCCCCGAGCAGCAGCACCTGAGTGCCATCCAAGGTGGTGGCCGCCGTGCCGACCAAGCCACGCGGAGCGCGCGTCGCCAACTGCTGCCATTGATTCGTTGATGGATCAAATCGGTAGACATCATTCAGCGCCCGCACTTGAGTATCACTGGCGCTACTTTTGCCCACGCCACCAAAGACATAGAGTTTCCCATCCAGCGCCACCGTGACAGATTGCTCTCGCGGTTGTCCGGGGAAATCCGCTATTTTCTGCCAACCGCTGCTGAGGTTATCCGTATCAAGGTGAAACCAGGATTGGCCGGCACTGCCCAGACCAATATATAAATGGTTATTCACCCGCGCACCCGTCCCGTTTTTAAAGGGAACCGGCACATCCGGATAGTGCCGGGCGTTGGCCTGCGGCAAGGAGAAGCTCACTAATAGTGTGAGCGCGCTAAACAGTACTACTCTTGCACTCCATTTTTTCTTATATTGACGGTATATCTGAGTCATCGGTGGTGTTCCCCATTGATCAATAATTCAGGCGAGTGTGTGCTGGCTAATTGCCGAAAACAAAACTCCACTTTAATAATTAAAATGGAGCTTAACTATCAATCAAGATATTAACCGCGCCGGGTTCTGTCAATATGGATGGCAAGTAACTGTGATAAATAACCCGGTGATGGGGTAGATATTGGGCTGAGATAATCAGCAAAATAGGCCGTGATGTGACTGTCTGCCAGGCGTCGGGAAGATGTCGGGTTACTGTCGTGGTGATGTCGAACGCGTGCGCGTAGGTTTGCCGGTATACCAACCAACCCCATGGGGAGCTTAATATGAATCTTTATCGTATTCGCGAATTACGGCAGGCTCGCGCCTGGTCACAAGAGCAGTTAGCCGAACTTTGCAGTCTTAATGTGCGCACTATCCAGCGAGTAGAGAGTGGCGAGCAAGCTAGCCTGGAAACCTTGAGTGCCATTGCCGCAGTTTTGGAGCTGAAAGTCAGCGAGCTCTACACCCCCGGTGCCAGCCAGCAACAAGCGGCACCCGCTGATGCCGTTGACCAGCGGGTACTTGATGCCCGTGATGCCGTTGACAATGAAATGGCTTTTTTACGCCAATTACTGCGCGCGGTTATCCTGTGTGCACTGCTGTTTGCCATTAACTGGTTCACCTCACCGGATTATATGTGGGCATGGTGGGTCGTGCTTGGATTGGGTATCCCATTAGGGCTAAGGGCCATTAATATGTTTTTACTGGGCAATTGGCTGGAGCGCTGGCAGCAAAAGCGCCTGCAAAAGAAGCTACGTAATCTGTGATAATAGCTAAAACTCAAGGGCAGCCCAAAAGTTGCCCTGAGTGACATCACCCCGCTAAAGCTGAGAGCGGATAATCCTTTTCATGTATCGCCAAAATAATATTAGCACCATGCCAATCAGTATTATCGCTATTAATCATAATATATGAATCTCTAGATTAATTATTAACTCCTCATGCTTATTATTATTTTTAGCTTGGTAATCACCCAACAAGCAGCCATAAATTATGCATACTGAAACATAAACAATTAAAAATCTATTACTATAAAAAGATCTGTTATTTTAAATAGTAGCATGTTAGATCTATAGACCCCTTTTTGCACATTGCACACAACTTCAAACTGGAGTATTTATGGACGTTACAAATAATCAATTTGAAATTAATTGCACTAAAATGCGAAATGCTTTTTCTCACTGTTTTGACTGGGATAATGTAGCCATTAACTATGCCATGGTTGATATTAAAAAGAAGAAAATAGATGGAATAACCAGTGATTATGAGTGGCACTTATTATGTTGGGAAGATGATTTAGACTTACGTATTAGCGAGCGATTAGCTACGGGAGTACAATACTGGGAGAACTACTCATCAATATTTTCAGAAACACTATTTAAATTTAAAAATAAAAAATACAAAGAAAAAGTAGATATGTGCACTTGCCATGGCTCAGTATTCGAATTAATTTCTGTAAATTCAACAAAAGCATTACCCCCTAAAGATATAATGGCGTTCCTAAAGTTTAAACCTATATTAAGTGATTACACTAATAAATTATGGAAAAAGCAGCATCCGCAAGAGACCGCGCTACCACTAAGAGAGGAGATTACACTTGATAAAATCGCAGCCAATAATATGTACGAAGATTCACTTGATTATCACCCCTATATGCGTTTTGGCAAGATTCGCTTTACCCGCAAGGAGATCTCGACTATTCGACTTTTACTTTCACATCGACAAGTCAAAGAGATTGCCACATTTCATGGCTGCACCGTGACGACCGAGCGAGCACGTATTCACCATATAAAAGAGAAACTCAATTGTCAGCATCAATCATCTGCCTCATTATTCAAAGCGCTTAAAGATCATGGGGTAACATTAGCTTGTCTGGACGTTCTTATCAAAACAACCCAATAAAACAGTGTGATAGATTGAGGGAATAGGATGAAATGGAAATTCAGATTAGGGGCAGTAGCCGGTAATACATTGGAATATTATGATATTGCGGTATTTGCAGCGATATCTATGTATCTGAGTGCCGAATTCGCGCGGCAAGGGTATCAAAATCCCGAAAGTATCGTCTGGGGTATATTTGCCTTAAGATTTATCACAAGGCCGCTGGGTGGATATATTATTGGCCGTTATGCGGATCAAGCTGGCCGGAAAGCCGCATTAGTCCTCACCAGTTTAATCACCGGGCTTGCGACTCTCTGTATGGCATTATTACCCATCAATACATTGGGCTATTATGCGCCCTTAGTCGTTTTGCTATTACAAATGACATTATCACTTAGCTTTGGTGGTGAAGTGGCCTCGCTAACCACTTACCTTTTCGATGACCCTGCAACTAATGAGCGCGCCAGAATTTGTAGTTTGATTGTTGGTAGCTCTCTTATTGGGGTTCTCGCATCACTGATTATTGTCTATCTACTTGAGCACACTCTTGACTCGGAAACTATGCAAACCGTCGGCTGGCGAATTCCTCTACTGCTTGGCATCGTCAATATCGCCGTAAGTTTTTGGTTTAGGATTAAATTACCCAGCCAAGCGACAATGGCTTATAAGCGCCGGGTTAATTGGGTCGATGCCATGCATATATGTTTGATTATGGCTCCGGCTACCACTGTTTTCTATGCACAAAACATGTCAATGTCGATAATACGGGAGTCGCTACATATAGGTGATTTTAAAAATCTTTATGCGATATTTTCCACCGCTCTGTTCTGCCTGCTATTGATGTTAACTGGCTGGCTAGCAGACAGATATGCCAGTGCATCAAAAGTATTTGCATGGGGGGTGTATAGCTTAATCATATTTTCAACACCTCTCTACTTGCTCTTATCCAGCACTATTTTTGAGTTTGTTCTATTGGCGCAGCTATTTATTAGCGCCAATGCAGCCATGATATTGTGCGGTAACTTATCTGTTATAGCGCAAGTAGCAAAGGGTCACACCGCAACTATGGGGGTTGGTTGCAATATCTCAATCAGTTTATTTGGTGGTATGACGCCATTAATTATTGATAGCCTATTACCCTATGGTCTGACTTATGCGGGGATATATATCTCCCTCTCCGGCTTCGCACTCCTATTGTCATATTGGATTTTTAAAACACGTTATTAGCTGCACCCTATTTGCTTATCTCAGCGCGTTGTCCATGCTTCACTTTCTGTGCGGGCAAAGTTGCAGCCTGCTGGTATTGGCGTATGGTTAATATGTGTCATAAGCAGCGACTATGATGACCTCATCAGCGTTATTCAATATATTTGATTGGAGCAAAGCGAGATGGCGAAAATTTTAGTACTTTACTACTCCATGTATGGACATATCGAGACACTTGCCGGTGCAATAGCCGAAGGTGCAAAGAAAGTCAGCGGCGTTGAAGTGACGATAAAGCGCGTGCCAGAAACCATGCCTGCCGAGGCTTTCGCCAATGCGGGCGGTAAAACGGGCCAACCCGCGCCGGTGGCCACACCGCAAGAGTTAGCCGATTACGACGGTATCATTTTTGGTACACCAACCCGCTTTGGTAATATGGCCGGACAGATGCGCACCTTCCTCGATCAAACCGGCGGCTTATGGGCATCTGGTGCGCTATACGGCAAGGTCGCCAGCGTATTCTCCTCAACCGGTACCGGTGGCGGGCAAGAACATACCATTACCTCAACCTGGACCACGCTGGCACATCACGGTTTTATCATTGTCCCTATCGGTTATGGTGCTAAAGAGTTATTTGATGTTTCGCAGACTCGCGGTGGCACCCCCTATGGCGCTACCACTATTGCCGGTGGGGATGGCTCCCGTCAACCTAGCGCTGAAGAGCTGGCGATTGCCCGTTTCCAGGGTGAGCATGTGGCGAAAATTACGGCCAAGCTGAAGAGCTAAAGGCCATAAAAAAGCACCGTGTGAAAACGGTGCTCAAGGTTATTGATAAAGCCGCCTGAGCGGAGAGAACATGCAGATCGTAAAGACGCCGTAAAATCATCCCTGGCGCGGACGCTTTACTCTTCTACCTCTCCTCACCGTTATCGATCGAGTCGTCGGTGTTTAAAATTAAGTGACGAGCAGATTTAGGCTTCGAGCAGAGCTTGGGCTAAATAGTGATTGGCATCCGCCACACCCGGTAGCGTGAAGAAATATCCGCCGCCAATGGGCTTAATGTACTCTTCCAACGCCTCACCGTTCAGCCGTTTTTGTACCGTCAGAAAGGCTTTTTCTAAATCAGATTGGTAGCAGACAAATAGTAACCCCATATCTAATTGCCCCGAATTGGAGACACCCAGCGAGTAGCTGTAGCCACGGCGCAGCATCAGGTTACTCTGGGTGGCTATGGTTCGTGGATTGGCCAGACGAATATGTGAGTCCAGGTTAATCACTTTGCCATCGGGATCTTTGCTGAAATCCGGCTCATCGTGCTCATGCACCATGCCCAGCGGCGCGCCACTGTGCTTATCACGACCAAAAATGGTTTGCTGTTCCTGCAATGGGGTGCGATCCCAAAACTCTACTTTAAAGCGGATAATTCGTGCCGCCTGATAACTTCCGCCGACAGCCCATGCCGGTTCGCCAGCCCCCTCCTGTACCCAAACCACTTGATTGATCAAGGGCTTATCACTGGTTTTTGGGTTCGCGGTGCCATCTTTAAAACCCAACAAGTTGATAGGCGTCTCTTTGCCTTTACTGCGAGCCGCATGGGCTGAGATAAAGCCCTCGCGCTTCCAGCGAACACTGAGAAGATCTGGTGAGTGCTTAATGATATCGCGCAGTGCATGGATCACGGTTTCATTGGTATTGGCGCAAATTTGCAGTAATAGATCACCATGACAGAGAGCCGCATCCAGTGAATCATTCGGGAAACGTGTCATTCTCTGCAACCGCAATGGTTTTTGCCCCTGCAAACCAAAGCGCTGGTCAAACAGTGAATCACCGACGGAAACCGTGATCGTCAGGTTATCCGGGTAGATTTCTGGCCCCATAATACCCGAGTCCAGCGGTGGCAATTTGGCATTGACTGATGGCGCATCTCCGCCGGTGGTCAAAAAGGCGATGCGCTCGGTCAGCAGTTTGAACAAGCGGGTCAATGCGGCTTTATCCGCTGCCAGCACATCAAATGCCACCAGCATCATTGCCGCCTGTTGTGGGGTTAATATGCCGGATTGATGCTGACCGTAAAAGGGCTGTTTCTGCCAACGTTCATCCTGGGCAGACGATACCTCAGGGGCTGGGCAATCCGCCGCACGAGCAACTTTTGCCCCACCGAGCGCCAGTGCGCCACTCATCACCCCCATACCCAGCAGTAGGCGCCGACGGGACGGCAAAGCCGCCCCGCTATTTTGCTGATACGATCCCTGTTGTGGGCCGGTTTTCTGACTCATGCTTAATGCCTCAATCCAGACCTAATACACCACGCAACTGAGCAAGATCTTCCGCCAGCGCCGTAATTGGCCCTTTCATCGCATTACGATCGGCATCGGTTAACTTCTCGTAGGACTCATAGCCCTCTTTAGTGCGGTATTTAGCCAATACGCTATCCACTGTTTTGAAGTTGGCATCGATTTTTTGCAGCAGCGGCTTATCGGCTTTTTCCAGCAGTGGCCGCAGCAGATTGACAATTTTCTGTGCGCCATCAACGTTGGCCTGGAAATCCCACAAATCAGTGCGGCTGTAACGATCCTCTTCACCGCTGATTTTACTGGCCGCAACTTCTTCAATTAAGCCCGCAGCCCCGCCAACCACTTTATTCGGCGCAAATGTCAGGCCGGTAATGCGTTTTTGCAGCTCCAGGGTATCCAGATAGAGTTGGTCGGCAAATTTATCTGCACCTTTGGTGGTATTGTCGCCAAACAGGATTTTTTCTAAACGGTGGAAACCAGTAAATTTCGGATCAGCGGCTTTCTGCTCAAAGTCATCCTCACGGGCATCGATACTGCCATCTAGATCAGAGAACAGTTCCGCAATCGGCTCAATGCGCTCGTAATGCTGGCGCGTCGGCGCGTACAATTTACGGGCCAGGGCCAGATCCCCTTTTTTCACCGCATCGGTAAAGGCTTTCGTTTGAGTGACTAACTGGGCAACCTCTTGTGTGACATAAACTTTATATTCAGCGATCGGCCGAACCAATGCCATGGCATCCGGTTTCACTGCTGTTTCAGCACCAGCCGCCGTGACGGTCAACTTACCTTTCGGATTGCTCAGCAAACCGCAGGTCATATCATATTCACCCGGTTCCAGATTAGCGGTCATCTTTTGGGTAAAACCAGGGGCGATATTTTCACGCTCCTCAACCACCATGACACCTTTGAGGATCTCCCACTCCAGACCTTTCTGGCTGACATTATGGACAATAAACTGAGTTTTACCGGCGGGAATAGTCAGCGCCATTGGTTCGCACTGCTTATCATTAACCGTGATTTTAACTTGTGGAATATCAGCAGCTTGTGCGTTGATAGCCACAGCAGGCAGTGCCAGTAGAGCGGCGTGCAAAGCAGTGCGACGGAAGAACCGGTTAGACATGTGATAAATCCCTGAATGATTAGTTAGTTTTCCGCACAGCAGGTACGGTTGAGGCCGCCGTGGTGCGTGGTGGAAGGAAAAAGAGGATTAATGCCGGAATCAGATAGATAAAGTAGACTGCCACTTCACTGACTGTTGGCGCTTCTTGGTAGCCGAACATGCCTTCGAGGAAGGTGCCGAGCAGTGAGTGGGTCGAGAGCACATTGGTCAGATCAAACGCAATAGCTTGGAAATGGTTCCACAGACCCGCTTCATGGAAAGCTCTTATCGCGCCCGCGGCAAGCCCTGCGGCAACAAATAGAATAAACAGGCTGGTCCATTTAAAGAATTTCGCCAGATGCAACTTAATGCCGCCCCAGTAGATAGCCATACCGACCAGAATGGCGCAGGTCAGCCCCAATATTGCGCCGATGGGTGCGCCCATACCGACATCCTGCTGGAAAGCCGCCAGTAAGAAGAACACCGATTCAAGCCCTTCACGGGCCACGGCAAAAAACACCATTGCCACCAAGGCCCAGCCCTGACTACGACCAGAGTTTAGCGCGCTATCGATAGCACCTTCCAAATGCGTTTTCACCGACTTGGATACTTTGCGCATCCAGAAAACCATATAGGTTAATATGCAAACTGCCACCACCGCGATGACCCCTTCAAACAGCTCTTGCTGCTTTTGTGGGAACTCACCGGTGGTTTCATTAATAAAGATGCCGATAGCCAGGCAGAGCGCCGCCGCTGTTATCACGCCAATCCAAACTGCCCCCATCCATTGACCGCGTTGAGTACGTTTAAGATAGCTGGCGATCAAACTAACAATCAGCGCGGCCTCCAGCCCTTCACGAAACATAATAAGAAATGGGACGAACATGCCAGAACCCCTGCGGTAGGTATGGGTATAACTTGATGATGACAAGTAATGTCAATTGGCGTAAAGAAAAGTAAAACTTAAAACGATAGTGATTATCATTCTGTTAAAAAGAAATTCAATAGACGCCGTAAGAATATTGTTAATCAAAGTGTGGCAAATTGTTTCTAATTGGTTAGATAACAAATAAATTCATCAAGATAGCCATTCATATCACCACCAAAGGCACACAGGATTTTCTGTAAAAAAAAAGCCCCCGGTAAAAACAGGGGGCCGATGTAAGTAGAGCCAACGTGGTGATTAAACGGTTTTGAACTCAGCTTCAGCATGGTGGAAACGTTCGGTAATCGCATTGCTTGGTGTTTTACCCATCAAGCTCACGACAACAATGGCGATACTGGCAAACACGAAACCTGGGATAATTTCGTACAAGCCCAGCCAGGCGTACTGTTTCCAGACGATAACGGTGATAGCACCAATCAGCATCCCCGCCAACGCGCCATTACGGGTCATGCGTGGCCAAGTCACCGAGATGAGCACCACTGGGCCAAATGCAGCGCCAAAGCCCGCCCATGCATAACTCACCAAACCAAGAACCCGGTTATCGGGGTCCGCTGCCAGCGCAATGGCAATTAATGCCACTAGCAACACCATGGCACGGCCTACCCAAACTAACTCTTTCTGGCTAGCTTTTTTACGCAGGAAGGCTTTATACAGATCTTCTGTCAGCGCGCTGGAGCACACTAGCAGTTGGCAGCTTAAGGTACTCATTACCGCCGCCAGGATCGCGGAGAGCAAAATACCGGCAATCCATGGATTGAACAGCAGTTTGGCTAACTCAATGAATACCCGCTCACCATTTTGGCTGACGTTCCCCGCGTGTTCCGGGTGGTTTTCAAAGTAAGCAATACCAAAGAAGCCCACCGCGATAGTCCCTGCCAGACAGAGGATCATCCAGGTCATACTGATGCGGCGTGCACTACGAATAGTCCGATGGGAGTCTGCCGCCATGAAACGCGCCAGAATATGTGGTTGACCGAAATAGCCTAAACCCCAGCCCAATAATGAGAGAATCGCAACCAGGTTTAGCCCTTTGAACATATCAATATTGGCTGGATTTTTCGCAGCGATAACCATCATTGATGTATCGATACCACCCACAGCCAGAATAACGATAATCGGCGTTAATATCAGGGCGAAAATCATCAGTGTTGCCTGCACGGTGTCGGTCCAACTGACCGCCAGGAAACCACCAATAAAGGTATAAGCGATAGTGGCAGCAGCACCGGCCCACAATGCAGTGCTGTAACTCATATCAAAGGTACTTTCGAACAGACGTGCACCGGCAACAATGCCTGAAGCACAATAGATGGTAAAGAAGACCAGAATAACCACGGCTGATATCACCCGTAGCAATTTACTTTTATCTTCAAAGCGGCTGGTGAAATAATCCGGCAGTGTCAGCGCATTATTATTGGCTTCGGTATGCACCCGCAAACGCCCTGCAACCAACTTCCAGTTAAGGTAAGCACCAATCGTCAAACCAATGGCTATCCAGCTTTCCGAGATACCCGACAGGAAAATAGCACCCGGCAGCCCCATTAATAGCCAGCCACTCATATCGGAGGCACCGGCAGAGAGTGCAGTCACCACACTGCCTAAACTTCGTCCGCCCAGAATGTAATCATCAAAGTTATTGGTTGCCCGGTAGGCCATAAGGCCAATCAATATCATCCCAAAAATGTAAACTAAAAAAGTCACCAACATTGGTGTATTCATGGTCATGCAACGTCTCCATAGTGCGTATTATCGTTTTAATATGTCCCGCTATTTTTAGTTCTTCTCTCTGAGTGCGGCGTCATGTTTATCTCTGGCGGTCGGAACGTGACACTCAGTTGCACCAGGGACGAACGATTAACCTCAGATAAATTATCAGTACAACTATTTGCTAGCAAACCGCTATCTTGCGATGGTTATCCTAGTGGAGGACTTTCTCCACCCACAACAATTTAAACAATTTATTTACAAAAAATTCACGCCACATCACATTAATCCCTGTCTGGAGTGACACCTTCCATAACAAAATGAGTCACACCTTAGGTAAACACTCCACAAACCCTATTATTATTAGGGTTAGTCACCATGCTACGTAATATTCTCGTCATCGCCCCTGCTGATTAATTGTTAAAAACCGGACTAATTTCACAGTTCATTCACGAACCTGATTTAACACGGTTGCACAAAGTTGCAACATGATTGATATTGTCTGAAATAAAATGATAACTCCCCTTATAAAAGGAGCCTGGCAGCATGGCTAGTACCACAATGGGTGTGAAACTCGATGAAGCAACACGCGACCGTATCAAGGCCGCAGCACAACATATTGACCGCACACCCCACTGGCTGATCAAGCAAGCCATTTTTAACTATTTAGAGCGGCTGGAGAGTGGCAGTGAATTACCTGAGCTACCAACCACCCATGCCCCCCCTCAATCCGAAGCGGACGACATTATGCCGCAAGTCGCTGACAGCGCCCACCAGCCATTTTTAGATTTTGCCGAGCAGGTGTTGCCACAATCAGTGGCCCGCGCCGCCATCACTGCCGCTTACCGCCGCCCGGAAACAGAAGCTATCCCCATGCTACTGGCGCAAGCACGTTTGCCCGCTGATTTAGCGCAAGCGACACATTCACTCGCCTACTCCATTGCCGAGAAGCTACGTAATCAAAAAAGTGCGAATGGCCGCGCAGGTATCGTGCAAGGTTTGCTACAGGAGTTCTCCCTCTCTTCGCAAGAGGGCGTGGCATTGATGTGCCTGGCGGAAGCGCTGCTGCGTATTCCCGACAAACCTACCCGTGACGCGCTGATCCGCGATAAAATCAGCAACGGCAACTGGCACTCCCATCTGGGCCGCAGCCCATCTATGTTTGTCAATGCCGCCACCTGGGGCCTGCTATTTACCGGGCATCTGGTCTCTACCCATAATGAAGTCAAACTCTCCGGTGCATTGAACCGCATTATCGGCAAAGGTGGCGAACCCCTGATCCGCAAAGGCGTGGATATGGCGATGCGCCTGATGGGTGAGCAATTCGTCACCGGTGAAACCATTGCCGAAGCATTGGCCAATGCCCGTAAGCTGGAAGATAAAGGGTTCCGCTACTCTTACGATATGTTGGGGGAAGCCGCACTGACTGAAGCTGACGCACAGGCCTATCTGCTCTCCTACCAGCAGGCGATCCACGCCATTGGTAAAGCGTCGAATGGACGCGGAATTTATGAAGGGCCGGGGATCTCAATCAAACTTTCCGCCCTGCATCCCCGCTATAGCCGTGCTCAATACCAGCGAGTGATGGATGAGCTTTACCCGCGATTACTGTCGCTCACCCTGCAAGCCCGCCAGTATGACATCGGGATCAACATTGATGCAGAAGAGGCCGATCGTCTGGAAATTTCACTCGATCTGCTGGAAAAACTCTGCTTTGAGCCAAAACTTGCCGGTTGGAATGGTATCGGCTTCGTGATCCAGGCTTACCAGAAGCGCTGCCCGGCAACTATTGATGCTGTGATAGATATGGCTCAGCGTAGCCGCCGCCGGCTGATGATTCGTCTGGTCAAAGGGGCTTATTGGGACAGCGAAATTAAGCGCGCCCAAGTGGAGGGCTTAGAGGGTTATCCGGTCTATACCCGCAAAGTGTATACCGATGTCTCCTATCTGGCCTGCGCCCGCAAATTACTGGCGGTGCCTAGCCTGATTTACCCTCAATTTGCAACCCATAACGCCCATACCTTAGCGGCGATTTACCATCTCGCAGGGCAGAATTACTACCCCGGCCAGTATGAGTTCCAATGCCTGCATGGCATGGGTGAACCGCTGTATGAGCAAGTGGTGGGGAGAGTCGCCGACGGCAAACTGAACCGCCCATGCCGTATTTATGCACCGGTAGGCACTCATGAAACCCTACTCGCCTATCTGGTGCGCCGCCTGTTAGAAAACGGGGCGAATACTTCATTTGTGAACCGCATTGCGGACGCCACACTGCCGCTGGATGAGCTGGTCGCAGACCCGGTCAGTGCCGTAGAGGCTATTGCGGCAACTGAAGGTCAGCTCGGTTTACCGCATCCACGCATTCCATTGCCGCGTGAGTTGTACGGCAAACAGAGGGCCAATTCCAGCGGGTTAGATCTGGCCAACGAACATCGCCTGGCCTCACTCTCCAGCGCCCTGCTCACCAGTGCCAGCCAGGTGTGGCGGGCAGAACCTATCATTGATGCCGAGCTAGATAGTGGCGTTGAGCTTGATAACAGCGCATTGCAGCCAGTGATCAATCCGGCGGAACCGATGGATATCGTCGGTTACGTACGCGAAGCCACGGAGGCTGAGGTCAGCCGCGCCCTGGATGCTGCCGCCAGTGCGGGTGCTATCTGGTTTGCCACACCACCGGCTGAGCGCGCCGCAATCCTGGTGCGTGCCGCCGAGTTGATGGAAGCTCAGATGCAAACCCTGATGGGGATACTGGTTCGCGAGGCGGGTAAAACCTTCAGTAATGCCATTGCCGAAGTGCGCGAGGCCGTTGATTTCCTCCACTATTACGCCGGACTGGTGCGAGATAATTTCGCCAATGACAGCCACCGCCCACTAGGCCCGGTGGTCTGTATCAGCCCGTGGAACTTCCCGCTGGCTATCTTTACCGGTCAAGTCGCCGCTGCACTGGCGGCCGGTAACAGTGTGCTAGCGAAACCAGCAGAACAGACGCCGCTGATTGCCGCGCAGGCGGTGCGTATCTTGTTGGAAGCCGGCACTCCTCGCGGTGTTTTGCAACTGTTACCGGGCCAGGGTGATAGTGTCGGGGCAGCACTGGTAAATGATGACCGCGTGCGCGGCGTGATGTTTACCGGCTCCACTGAAGTGGCGGCCATTTTGCAACGCAGCATTGCAGGCCGACTCGACCCGCAAGGTCGTCCAACGCCACTGGTTGCCGAAACCGGGGGCCTCAATGCCATGATCGTCGACTCATCAGCACTCACCGAACAGGTGGTGACGGATGTGGTGGCCTCCGCCTTCGACAGTGCCGGGCAACGCTGCTCTGCCCTGCGTATTCTCTGTGTTCAGGATGATGTTGCTGAGCATACGTTACAGATGTTACGTGGCGCGATGGCTGAATGCCGCATGGGCAATCCTGAGCGCCTCTCTACCGATATCGGGCCGGTGATTGATGCCGACGCTAAAGCCGGTATTGAGCGCCATATTCAAGCAATGCGCGCCAAAGGGCGTAAGGTTTACCAAGCGGCGCGCGCCAACACGCAGGATGAGCAAGAGTGGCAACGCGGCACCTTTATCAAGCCGACACTGATCGAGCTGGAGAGCTTTGATGAGTTGCAAAAAGAGATCTTCGGGCCGGTGCTGCATGTCGTGCGCTTCCAGCGCCAGAACCTCAGCACGCTAATCGATCAAATAAATGCATCGGGTTATGGTTTAACTTTAGGTATTCATACCCGTATTGATGAAACCATTGCCCATGTCACTGAAAAAGCCAAAGTGGGCAACCTCTACGTTAACCGCAATATGGTCGGGGCCGTAGTGGGTGTCCAACCTTTCGGTGGTGAGGGGCTATCCGGAACCGGGCCGAAAGCCGGCGGGCCACTCTACTTATATCGTCTGCTGTCCCATCGGCCAGAAGATGCGGTGATTAACACACTGGCGCAGCAGGATAGTGAGTCGGCACCCAATATCGCTGGCCGTGAAACATTGCAAACTGCCCATCAGGCACTGATCAAGTGGATGGGCGAACAGCAGCGGGGTGAGTTGCGCTCGTTGGCACAGCGCTATGGCGAACTGGCGCAAGGGGGCACTGTCCGCTTGCTACCAGGGCCGACCGGTGAACGCAACACCTATGCCCTGCTCCCCCGTGAGCGTGTTCTCTGCCTGGCGGATAACGAAGCGGATACACTGCTGCAACTGGCTGCCGTATTGGCCGTCGGCAGTGAGGTTTTATGGTCGGAAAATGGCGTACAAAAAGATCTGTTGCGCAAATTACCTGCGGTAGTGCAAGCGCGCATTACCCTCACCGACAATTGGCAAACGGCGAATATCACCTTTGATGCCGCCATCTACCATGGCGATGTCGATCAGCTACGCACGGTCTGCGAGCAGATCGCGCAAATCAATGGGCCGATTGTCTCGGTGCAAGGCTTTGCCCGTGGTGAAACGAATATCTTGCTCGAGCGCCTGTTAATTGAGCACTCCCTCAGTGTCAATACCGCAGCGGCGGGCGGTAATGCCAGTCTGATGACTATCGGCTAGTTTTGCAGATTAGCGGTTTGGCAAATTCGCGTTGCAATCATCCACCCTCAGGCCCCTCTCGGGGCCTCTATTTTTACCTCACCAATAGCATGGTTTGTGGCTCACTCTTCGAGATGGCTCGCATCACATAATGCAAAACCGCAACAAAACCATTTTCTTCTGGCAGCATCCCGCACCCTTCACTTGACATCCTTGCGCTCTTGGTTGCCATTAACCCATTATTAATTCAAGCAAATGACTGAGATGTTTACGGCCCTAGCTTTCTTCTGAGTGAAGATATTGTGTACAACAACCTACAGAGGTGATTATTATATTCATGGCTGATAAGAAAATTGTCGATGAGCTTCATAAAATTGCTAATCGGCGCGGTAATGGTCAATTACGTCGTGAGATATGGGCTGACCAGTACGGTGTTGTTACCCGCTATAATTTAGCCTATATCAACCATCGATTATCGCGGGGTGATAATGGCCGGGTAATCGGTTATGACAATGCCCATGGTTTCCATCATCGTCACTACCTAGGCGGGATTGAAGCGGTTGATTTTATCAGTTTTGAACAGATAGAGGATTGCTTTCAAAAGGATTGGACTTCACTAAGGAGAAGTTAATGGACAAGCTATTCATCAAAACAGCAACGGAAGATGAGTTTTTCAAGCGAGGCAAAAAACTCGCGACCTTGGCTGATGCAGGGAAAGCATTACCCGAGGAGCACACAATTACCTTCGAAGACCCGTTGGAGATGGTGCGGGTATTAAGTGCTGCACGTATCCTGTTGCTGCGGACAGTAAAGATGTATCCCGGTTCTATCACCTCCCTTTCAGCACGGCTAAAAAGAGATCGCAGTGCAGTTACCCGCGATGTGGCTATTTTGAAAAAAGCCGGATTGGTCACCGTTGAACAAAAAGTATTGCCCGGTCATGGGCGGATGAAAGAAGTTAAAACCACCGCCCACCGCCTTAAACTCGAGGCATTCCTGTAAGGCGGACGGATAAAACGGGGGCAATAGACAGCCCCCTTATTTCACTTTGCTTATCTCACTAATATCTAAACAAATTAGTGATTATTCAAAAACTTATCGAGGAACTGTCGAGTCCGATCATGTTGCGGATGGGCAAACAACTCTTTTGCCGGTCCTTGTTCAACAATCCGTCCGTGATCCATAAAAATCGCCCTGTCTGCCACATCGCGGGCAAAACTCATTTCATGGGTCACGATAACCATGGTGCGTTTTTCCTCTGCCAGTGCGCGGATCGTATTTAAGACCTCACCGACCAGTTCCGGATCCAACGCAGAGGTCGGCTCATCAAACAAAATAACCTGTGGTTGCATCGCCAACGCACGCGCTATCGCAACCCGTTGTTGCTGCCCACCAGATAAGCGCCGTGGGTAAGCATCTTCCTTGCCGCTCAAGCCCACTTTTGCCAGCAACTCACGAGCGCGTTTCTCCGCCACAGCCCGTTTTTCACCTTTGACAAAAACCGGCCCTTCAATAATGTTCTCCAGCACCGAACGATGCGGAAACAAATTGAAGCTCTGAAAAACGAACCCGACTTGCTGGCGTAGCGCACGTACCTGACGCTGCTGCTTGCTAATAGGTATGCTGCCATCAATCTCAATATCACCGACACGAATCATCCCCGAATCGGGGATCTCCAGCAGGTTAATACTGCGCAATAAGGTGGTCTTGCCGGAGCCGCTCGGGCCGATGATCGCGACCACTTCACCGCTATTGACCTCAAGATCGATACCGTGCAGCACCTGTTGACCTTTAAACTGTTTGGTCAGTTTTTTAACGTCGATGGCACTCATGGCTACTCCTGATCCTGACGATTAACGTGGGCTTCCAACCGATTTTGTAGCGCTGACAGCAACGTCGCCATAATCCAGTAAATCAATGATGCCGCCAGATACATAGTGAAAACTTCTAGTGTGCGGGAGGTTACCAATTGCGCCTGACGGAAAAGTTCGGGAACTTGAATCGTCGCAGCCAGAGACGTGTCCTTAACCAAACCGATGAAGCTGTTACCTAGTGGCGGCAAAGCCGTGCGCCCGGCCTGTGGCAATATTACCCGATAAAGTGTCTGCCAGCGTGTCATCCCAATACTGGCTGCGGCTTCCCACTGCCCTTTCTCAATCGATGAGATAGCCGCGCGCAATGTTTCTGACGTATAAGCTGCGGTGTTAAGTGATAGACCGATCAAGGCCGCAGGCATTGGGTCTAGCTCAATACCAAACTGTGGCAAACCGTAATAGATCATAAACAGTTGGGCGATTAATGGGGTGCCACGAAAAATCGAGACATAAAAACGCGATAGGAGTGAAAACGGCAAGAAGCTTGATAACCGCATCATTGCCAACATAAAACCTAGCGCCAGGCCAAAAAACATCCCCCCAGACTCAATTGGAGGGTAAACCAGGCACCTTTCAATAAAAATGGTGCTGAATCCAGCACCAATTGAATACTTTCATGCATTATTTAGTTACATCCGCACCAAAATACTTCTCAGAGATCTTGGCCAATGTACCGTCTTTTTGCATCTCAGCGATGGCCTGATTGATTGCTGCTAATAATTCAGGGTTATCCTTACGTAGCGCGACTCCAGACTCCTGACGAGCAAACGCCGGGCCTGCAACCGCCAGTGTATTGTTGGTTTTCTTCACCAAATCCAGAGCCGCCAAACGGTCAACCAGGATGGCATCGGTACGGCCAACACGCAGATCCTGATATTTTGTTGGGTCATCATCATAAGTGCGAATATCAACGCCTTTCAGGTTTTCGCGTAACCACTGCTCGTAGTTACTACCCAACCCGACACCCACTTTTTTGCCTTCCAAATCTTCAGGTTTGGTGAAGTTGCCTTCGTTGCCTTTTTTGGTCAACACCTGAATACCGGAAACCGTGTAAGGGGTTGAGAAATCATATTTTTTCTTACGTTCGTCTGAAATGGTGACCTGATTGATCGCCACATCAATTCGCTTAGACTCCAGTGAAGCCAGCATACCATCCCATTTTGTCGGAGTGATCTTTGCTTTAATGCCCATATGCTCAGCCAGAGCATTGGCAAAATCCACTTCGAAGCCGGTGAGTTTGCCATCTTCACCCTGGAAGCTGAATGGCGGGTAAGTGCCCTCTAGCCCAACAATCAGGGTGCCTCGCTCCTTAACCTGATTCAGCAGATCACCCGCCGCGTAAGACTTCACATTCAAACCTGTTGCCAGTGCCACCGCAACCATACCCAGAACGACTCGACGACGCACAATTGAAAAACCCATAAATACCCCGACTGTTATGTTTATTTTTGATATTCAACACTTTATCAGTGCTACTAATGAAATAAAGGAATATAAACTAATAACCATAGTTACAAATAGAATAAGCAATAACCAAAGGTCACACCCGCGGATGATAGGCAAAAAGTGCCGGTGCGCCGCCGGTATGAATAAATAGAATTGGACCATCATCGCGAAACTTTTTCAGCGCCAAACCATCAAGTAAGCCCGCCATCGCCTTACCGGTATATACCGGATCTAACAACACCCCTTCTAGCCTTGCCAACAGCGCAATCGCGGCCAGCCCCTCTTCATTTGGCATACCATATTGCGGGCCGAAATAATCATCCCACAAAGTAATCTCTGCCTGCGGGGTGGTGATAGCCAAAGATGCTGCCAGTTCTTGTTGAATATGTGTCACCTTTGGTCGCTGCTCGTCGGCTTTACGCGAAACCGTGACACCAATCAATTCAGCATCTGGCAACAATTGCTGCAAACCAACCGCCAGCCCGGCATGAGTGCCCGCACTACCTGAGGCCACAACGACCGAGCTAAAAGCAACATTTCCCGCTGATTGCGCGGCAATTTCCAATGCACACTGCACATAACCCAGGGCACCCAGGGCATTAGAGCCTCCCACTGGCACCACATAGGGGCGAAAACCTTGCGCTTCGAGTCGAGTCGCTAACTCAGCCAATTGCTGATTGGGGGCATGTAATCCGTCACACATCACCACCTCAACATTAAACAAATCCAACAGCAATCGATTGCCATTGGTCAGATAGTTTTCCTGCGATGTGTCGATAGGATTCTCAAGCAGCGCCACACAGTGCAGCCCGAGTTTTGCTGCTACTGCCGCGGTTTGGCGCACATGATTCGACTGAATCGCACCCGCGGTAACCAATGTGTCCGCTCCCTGATGCAATGCATCGGCCGCCAGAAACTCAAGCTTACGCAGCTTATTCCCGCCTAAAGCCAGCGGCGTGACATCATCACGTTTGATATAAATTTCACGTCCCAGATAATCGGACAGTCGGGATAGCTTTTCTAATGGCGTGGCATTGCCGACCAGATCCAGACGTGGAAATTGCGCCAGTTTTTGTTGAAACGTCACGGGTCCCCCAGGGAGTTAATATTTTAGGACGATTATTACCCAAAATAGTTAAAATTTCAGAGCAGCAACAAGCAGCCAATACCCTGCGACTTCAACTAGCAAGGGCATATAGATTTATCAGATGTAACATTAATAATCACTGATTTTATTATAGATGTCAGTAATTGATAACGCAGGGGAATAACTTAACTTGCGGGATAAATAGGCTATAGCCAATAGATCTCAAGGGGCTGGAAAGCGGGGGAAAGTGGATTTCAACGAACTTGCGCCCGAAAGTCATTCGAGTTAGAGAGAGCAATCACCGTGGATGTAGCGTGGAGGATGGCAGTAATAGAGACTAAAACGCCCGGCGAAGGTGAACCTTGTCGGGCGTAGCATCACTACAGATAATAGCTTGATATTTTTACGTTATATCATCAGTAATGACGGTGAAAATGCAGAGTTTTCTCAACTGCTGACAGCTCTCACGGCAGGACTTAGTAACTCTTTTGCCACGCCAAATACTGATCATACTTACGCAAAGCAATGCGGTAATTGTTATGTGCTGCATTTGGTAGCTCATCAATAATGCGTTGATGCATAGTTTCACTGGCGAATTTCTCTGCCGGATAATTAGTAGCAACCAGCATTTCATCCAAGCGACGCAAGCGCACGACATATTCGCGAACCGTGCTATGGCTCATCTCTGTTTGTTCAAATAAGTACTGCTTGAACGCCATAATATCAAAATAGCCCGGTGTACTGTTGCAATATATCTCGCTGCAAAAACGGCACAATGCAGTTAATTCATGCTGAAGTTTTGACCACACTTGATCGTCGATCGGTTGATCCATACCGGCGATCGCTTCTTTATTAATAATTTGTCCGCGAAAAACCAACGCCATGCGGTCAAGTTGCTTATTACAATGTGAGCAATGAGTTTGGCCGTGCTTATAATCTTTTAAATAACGGCTCAGTGGCCGCTTTTTTAGCTGAAGTCCTGGCATAAGAAGACCTGCATTTATAAAGTTAAACACTGTGATATCACTGAGCGAAAGTGAATTAAGAGTCGTTATTCAGACGGGCGCGTAAGCGTTTTATCGCCTGGCTATGAAGCTGACTGACACGGGACTCCCCGACTTCAAGCACTGCTCCTATCTCTTTCAGGTTCAGCTCTTCCTGGTAATACAGCGTCAACACCATCTTTTCGCGTTCCGGCAATGCCTCGATCGCTTCAATCACGCGTTGCCGCAGATTTCCTTCCAACAAATGTTGCAACGGATTGGCATCTTCATGCCCCTCCAGCAAGGGTTCGACACTTTCGCCATGCTCCTCCCGCCATTCGTCATAGGAGAAAAGTTGGCTATTGTTGGTATCCAACAGGATCTGGCGATACTCCGCCAAATCAATATCAAGAATTTTCGCCACCTCCTGCTCAGTGGCAGGACGCCCAACACGTTGTTCAACCTGCTGCATAGCACTGGCGACCTCGCGGGCGTTACGTCGCACACTGCGTGGTGCCCAATCTCGGCTACGCAGCTCATCCAACATCGCGCCACGGATACGCTGCACCGCATAAGTGGTAAATGCAGTTCCTTGCAAAGCGTCGTAACGCTCGACAGCATTCAGCAGACCAATACCCCCAGCCTGCAACAAATCGTCCAACTCCACACTAGCCGGCAGGCGAACCTGCAAACGCAGTGCTTCATGGCGAACCAGAGGAACATAGCGTTGCCAGAGGGAATTTTTATCGATCACGCCTTCGGCGGTATACAAATCGCTCACTAGACAGGCACCTAAGGGTAAGAGAGTCGTACCATTATCCTGTCAGGCCAGTCAGACAATCGCCGGAATAGACCTATAAAAAGGCGGCTATTTGACTTATGCCCCACGTTATAAGCTTTGATGCCTCTTTTTTATCGACTTAATTCTGTATTTATCCGCATAATTTTTTGCACTCATTGTTTTATGCGCTATATCAGTAGTTGCAACGAAGAGAGATCGTCATTCACTTTGACTTTATCAATTTCCTCAATGAACATCGTTGTAACACTAGAACTATGTTGGCTAAATGCATGATATGAGTAGAAGATATCGATAATGATATCTTCAGTTAACTGTTTGTTATTTTTTACATAAACGCTGATCAGTGATCTTATAAAGAAGAAATCAACAATAATTAAATAAAATTGTTTCAGTAGTGAAAACTCATCAAGTATTGCAAATTGGTTATGGTGTAATCGATAAAGAAAATAGTTGCGAAGAATATGCGGGTTATCACTAAAGAATGGGCCTGCATCCTCACACCAGACTCGGCTTAATTCTTTCATTTTATCGGCGACAAGCTCCACATCAAAACCTACAACTATATGATCAAGGAGCGGATTCAGGTAATTAAACATGGTTTCCCGCCCTCTGGATTCAGGCGTCTTCGTCATGAAATTTTGTAATCTTATGAGCAACTGCCATTGTAGCTCTGCATTGAAAGTGAGCTTACCCAAACAATCTAAAATCTCATTAGATTCAAATTGTTGCAATAATCCTTCATAACCAGATTCCATATATGGCAGCTTAGTATTAATATCGCCCTCTAGCTTTTGATAGAAAAGCAAAAAGGACGCAATTGCATAAAGATTTTCTTCTATTTTAGGTTGATCGGACATCAATAAATTAGCACAGAATAGATTTATTAACTGCCCCTCTATATTTAGTTCAGGTGCTTGAAAAAAACTTTTCAGCTCAATCACCTGGGTATTCATATTTAACCCATCAGGATTAAACAATACCTGCCGTGCCGCTTCAGGGCACGAGATATTCAGGCTATTTCGTTTTTCAGTTTTATATATATGCTCAGAACGTGGATATACGGTACATGTATCACTTAATGCGTCTTTACCTAAGCGCTTATAAATACCGCAGAGCTGATCGACATCTAAATAGGGGCAATTACCCTGTTCAGTCAATTTGATTGCGGCCCAATTAGCGGAACTGGTTCGAGTAACGGCAATATTCGTGACCGCAATGCGCTTAATATCAGGATTATGGCTTTTGGCGTACTTACGATAGGTCTCTTTATCCAGAGAGATAGTCCAGCGTTTACAGCAGTGATCGCGACAAGATGCTCCAATGCAACTGAAGTTCTCAACATAAACGGGTTGAACTACGGTAAGTTCTTTCACAAGCAAACCTCAATATTAACCATGAATCCAATTCTTTTATGCTAAGTGAATTAATCTGTCACAATAATTAACTTAGAATAATAAGGCGGCACAATATGCCGCCTTTTTTATATAACTCGATATATCAATTAACGCAGCAGAGACAGAACAGTTTGTGGAACCTGATTAGCCTGTGCCAATACTGAAGTACCTGCTTGCTGAAGGATCTGAGCACGGCTCATGTTGGACACTTCAGTTGCATAGTCAGCATCCTGGATACGGCTTTGTGCAGCAGTCAGGTTGTTAACAGTGTTGTTCAGGTTAGTTACAGTAGATTGGAAACGGTTTTGTACCGCACCCAGGGAGCTACGTTGAACGTCGATATCAGAAATCGCTGCATCCAGTGCTTTCAACGGATCGTTGGTCGCGCCAGTGGTCAGTTTTTTCAGGCTCAGGCTAGCAGTATCAATTGAAATCGCTGCAGTGGCTGCTGTTGTAGTGGTATCAGCAGTTTGTGGGTCAACAGCGATATAGAATGACTTAGTTGCACCAGAAGCGATGTCGAAACCATTGGCTTTCAGGTTGTTAGCTTCAGTAGCGTCATTTGCTTTGATATCAACTTTAGTGAACCAGTTACCTGCGCTATCTTTAGTTGGTGCAGTACCAACAGTTACACTCGCCTTCGCAACACCCAGACGGGCTGCCAAAGCACCATCAGTGGTCTCTGCTGAAGTTGCAGTAGTCATTGCAGTGGTAGCGCCAAAGGCTTTTTGGAAATCAGCAGCTGCTAAAGCCGCCGTTGCACCACCTTTAGGACCGGTTACGTTGAAGCCTTCCAGGTTCAGAGTCTTGGAGGTCACTTCTTTCAGGCTGATATCGATAGTTTCGTTATCGTTAGCACCGACCTGGATAGACATTTTGGTGTCTGAGCTCAGAACTTTCACGCCGTTGAACTGAGTTTGAGCAGATACGCGGTCGATTTCATCCATACGCAATTGAATTTCGTCTTGGATTGAAGAGAGGTCGCTGGTAGAGTTGCTGCCGGTAGATGCCTGAACAGTCAGTTCACGCACACGTTGTAAGTTGTTGTTGATTTCGTTCAACGCGCCTTCAGTAGTCTGTGCAACAGAGATACCGTCGTTAGCGTTACGAGCAGCCTGAGTCAGGCCTCTGATGTTAGAAGTGAAACGGTTAGCGATTGCCTGACCCGCAGCATCGTCTTTCGCACTGTTGATACGCAGACCAGAAGACAAACGCTCAATGGCTGAGCCTAAAGCGGACTGGGATTTGGTCATGTTGTTCTGAGTATTCAGAGACAGGATGTTAGTATTAATTACTGACATAGTGAATTCCTTAAATGCTATTGGGTTATGATTTGGGCTTACTGCCCACGGCTTCATCACCGTCACAACTTGTATCGGCGCTCTTTAAGGAACCTTTAGCCATTCTTTGAAATAATTTTAAAATTAGCTGAAAATTATTCTTTATCTCTTCTTTAATTACTGCTCTATTCAATGGAGCAAATAGCCCCCTGTTATCCCCCGTTATTCTAGCCATCATAAATTCTATTTTATGTGTAAACTTTTCCTCTTCTTGGCCGATAACCCGGTAACGACACTTGAATATTAAGGATTAGACATGGCAAGTATCAGTACACTGGGTATCGGGTCAAATATGGAATTAGGCACTTTGCTGGATAAGTTAACCGCAGCAGAGCAGACCCGGTTAACACCGTTAACCACCCAGCAATCCAGCTATAAAGCTAAACTCACCGCCTACGGTGTATTACAAAGCGCACTGGCAAAGCTGGAAACAGCATCTGCGGCATTACAAAAAGCAGATACACTGAGCACGACTACAATCAGTAGCTCTAACACTGCGTTTAGTGCAACAACCGATAGCAAAGCAACAGCTGGCAACTACTCAATTGAAGTGACCAACATTGCTAAAGCGCAGTCTTTATTATCTGCAGATGTCCCTAATGCGACAGATAAATTAGGAAATGACAATGCTACTCGTACCATCACCATTTCCCAGCCAGGGAAAGAAAAACCACTGGAAGTGACATTAACTAACCAGCAAACCTCCCTGACAGATATTCGCGATGCCATCAATAAAAAAGAGGGCAGTGTTAGCGCCAGTATTATGAAAGCGGATGATGATACCTATTATCTTTCATTAACCGCCAAAGATACCGGCACCAAGTCAGAAATGACGATCAGTGTCACCGGCGATGACAAGTTAAATGACTTCCTGAATTACACGCCAAGTAGTACTGGTGGCAGCGGCGCAATGACGCAGAAAGTTAAAGCTGAAGATGCCACATTAAGCGTCAATGGCGTCTCCATTACCCGCCAAAGTAATACGATTACGGATGCACCACAGGGTGTGACCATTAATATCAAAACATTAACGAAAACCAATGAGCCGGAACAACTGGTTGTTGCCCGCGATAGCACAGCGACCAAAGCGGCAATACAAAGTTTTGTTGATGCCTATAACTCATTACAAACCACTTTTGGTTCTTTGACTAAATATACCGCGGTAGAAGCAGGCAAAGATCAATCTGCGGGTAATGGGGCTTTAGTCGGTGATGGCGTATTACGTAATATTCAAACTCAATTGAAAAGCCAACTGGCATCTTCGCAAGTCGGAGATCTAAAAACATTGGCCAGTATGGGTATCACGCAGGATCTTGATGGCAAATTAGTCATCGACTCAACCAAATTAGATACCGCGCTAAAAGATAAGCCAAACAGTGTGACGGCATTTTTTGTCGGTGATGGTACTACCACGGGTTTCGCTACCCAGACTGATACTTTGCTTAAGACCGCACTGGATACCACCAAGGGCACCCTGAAAACGGTGACGGATGGCATCAATAAGACGTTAAAAAATCTGGATAAACAGGTCACGGCAACCACTGAAAGTATTACTGCCACGATCGAACGGTATAAGACGCAATTTACTCAACTTGATAAGTTAGTCAGCTCGTTGAATAACACCGCCAGTTTCTTAACGCAGCAATTTTCTTCATAAGGGAATAGGACATGTACAACCGATCAGGGAGCCAGGCCTACGCTAAGGTAGGCTTGGAAAGTGGCGTAATGAGTGCGAGTCCACACCAATTGATCGTGATGTTGTTCGACGGGGCGCAAAGCGCCCTGGTTCGAGCTCGCATCCTGATGAGTCAAGGCGATATTCCAGGTAAAGGCACAGCACTATCCAAAGCAATTGATATTATCAATAACGGCCTGAATGCAGGGTTGGATTTGGAAAAAGGCGGCGAAATGGCTGAGAATTTATCTGCTTTGTACGATTATATGTCACGGCGTTTACTGCATGCCAATTTGCACAATGACGAGCAGGCAATTAATGAAGTCGCTGCTTTGCTCGAAAATATTGCGGATGCCTGGCGGCAGATCGGCCCCAATTATCAACCCAACTAGGACCCCATTTAATGGAACGTCACCAGCATCTTTTGTCCGAATATCAACAAATCCTGACCCTCAGTGAGCAAATGTTAATGCTGGCGACCGAGGGTAATTGGGATGCGCTGGTTGATCTAGAGATGACTTATCTCAAAGCAGTTGAAAGTACCGCTAACGTCACCATCTCTTCATGCTCATCTTTGGCATTACAGGAGTTATTACGGGATAAGTTAAGCGCTATTTTGGCTAATGAAGTGGAAATTAAGCGTTTATTACAACAGCGCCTTGATGCATTAAGTGAGTTGGTTGGGCAATCCACCCGACAACAAGTGGTTAATAATACTTATGGTCAGTTTCCCGACCACGCATTGCTGTTAGGTGAGACACAGTAATCGTAGGTCACCGAGTCTTAATATATCGATTCGTTGTGAGAAATCACATGTAACTGCAACTATTAACATGGTAAGCAGTTTTTATTGTCACTATTTTTAACATGAGATTATATTGACAGTAACAATTACTCAGGTCTAACTGGCTATTATTATAACCCCTAAAACTTTTCGCTAAAATAGTCAGTCACTGTGAATTTTCTATTAAAATGAGTTGCTAGTCTGCCATTCAAAGCGTAAAGATATTCTCAGGCTAAAATTGTGAAATGAATATCGATGGAACGTACGATTAATTTTTGCCCTGGTGTGGGTAGCTCGGCACATGTTATTCAACACACAGAGCTACTACTCACTTCAGTCTATATTGAGAATCCCTTACTCATTATGGTTAACCGTGGGCAGAAGATCATTCGCTGGGATAATCAGGAGTGCGTTATTCAAGCCGGTGAAATAGTTGCAGTAAGTAGCGGACAAACTGTTGATGTAATTAACGGCTTATCTGATGACGGACTATTTTTTAGCCACCAACTTCGCTGTGACCCCCGTTTGATAGCTACCTTTGCCAATCATCCCGCCTCAGCTGGGCTTGGGTTAGTTCCTGGGGTTATGCCGGTGCGTAATTTAGCACCTGAGTTTATTAATACATTCGGCAATACCTTTAAAGCAATTTCAGATATCGGTGATATTCCCCCCGCCATCGTCAAGCATCGGATGCTTGAATTACTACTTTGGTTAGCCCAACGTGGCGTTAAATTTTCGCTTAGTGAAGGTCATTCGCTAAGTGAAAAAGTGCGTCGTTGCTTGGCTATTGATCCGCATAAAATATGGTCTGCATCAGAAGTGGCAGATCATATGGCGATGAGTGAAGTGGTATTACGACGTAAACTCGCGGTGGAAAATATACTGTTACGTGATTTAATGATTGATGTACGTATGACCAGCGCACTGCGTTTATTGCAAGGTACTGATTGGCCAATTTCTTTAATTGCCAGCCAGGTGGGTTATGAAAGTGCATCACGTTTCGCCGAACGTTTTCGTAAACGTTTTGGCTTTGCACCTACGGCCATACGCGGGCATCATCGTTTACAGGCAACAGATAATGACTCAGCATCCGATGGTTATCATAATTATTTAAGCTTGCACGCGCCTGATTTAGGACGAATGTAACGCACTCGGTTTATCCCTTATCCTTACCATAGCACTTGCTCAACCGTTCAATAATATCACCACATCTCATTTAGTTAACTCGCCAGAATCCTTTTTACAGTCAACATTCAGGACTGCTAAATACTGCTTTTAGATATTCCGCACGTTAAATCATTCTTTTTCACACCGCGATTAGTTTTTTCATCCAACAATCTTAACCCAATATCGAACAAAGCCTTTTCAATCATGCAATTACTTATAACTCACTGAATATTAGGGATCTGTGTTTATAGTTTCAGCACATTCTATGATTATGATTGATTGAATAATAAACTTCGGGATGGCTATGATGCTAAGCAACCTGTTCGGACTAAAAAGCCGCTATCCTTTGCACATCCAGATAGCAGCCCTATTTACTCTACTGATCGTCTCAATTGGGATTATCATTATTGCTTTTGGTCATAGCCAATTGACCAAATTGACCGAGATCAGCACCAACCGTCAGTATCAAAAAACCGGGGAAGCCATTGCGGCTGAATTGGATGCGGTAACCCGCCCTATGATGATGTCAGTTAACCTTCTCGCCAGTATGCAAATAACAGAATTATCGACCCTTGAGCAAAGAATGGCTTTTGTCGGTAAGTTTATTGAAGTACTGCAACAAAATAACTATGCCAGTGCTATCTATAGTGCTTATCCCAACGGCGATCTATTTATGTTGCGACGTCTGACTGAGGCTAACCGTTTACTATTCCATGCCCCGGAAGAAGCTGAATGGATGATTCAAAGTAATCGTTTTCTTGATAGTCTGCCGGAAAAACGTTTTATTTATCTCAATAAGCAGCAACAGGTTATTGCGGTGATGCCACGAGATAATGATAACTACGATCCTAGGCAGAGAGATTGGTTTATTTTAGCCGCCGCAAGCCCTACGCTGGTCACCTCCCCTATCTATATTTTTAAAGGTACAGGCGAAGTCGGTTTTACTTATAGTCGTCAGGCCGAAAATAAACAGGCAATCATTGGATTAGATGTTTCTCTGACTTCGCTATCACAGTTCCTAATAAGACAAAATCTGCCGCCAGGTAGCCAGGCCATTATTATCAACTCTCGCGGTGAAGTTATCGCTAGCCTGCCAAAAACCAAAGAGACTACTGTAGTAGCCGCTAGCGAAGATAAGCAAGTTCCTGTATTGCAAGCGCTACTCAATATTCAAAAAAGCAATCTTGCCAGCAATAATACTCAAGGAGATGAGCATCCCAATAGCATCATGTTTGAAGCGAAAAACCAGCACTGGTTCGGCTCAGTGGTTGATATCAATACCAATGGTAACGTCTATCAGTTGGTTATTGCCACGCCAGCGAGTTATTTGACTGCTGATGCTAACTCTATTCGTAATCATTCAACCTTTATTGCGTTTATCCTATTGATGCTTGGTTTACCGCTGGTTTGGTACTTCTCAAGAAAGATATCCAAACCGCTGATTCGACTACGTCAAGATGCTGACTCCATCAGTAATTTGTATTTCGAAGAGCGTGAATTAGAGCACTCTGTCATTGAAGAAGTGGATGAGCTACATAAATCCATGTCAAAAATGAAATCAACACTAAAACAGTTTATTTCGATGGGTAATATGCTGACAACAGAAAGTAATTTCCATCGTCAGATGCAGGGGTTATTAAGTGAAACCACAGAAATTGCGGCCATGACTGGCGGGATTATTTTTCTCACAGATAAAGATACCGGGACTTTTACGCCGACAGCATTCCGCTGGAATGGCGAAAATATCCCCGTTGCAGAGATGTCTTCGCTACAGGTAGAAAAAGATAATTTTAGTGCCTTCCAACAAGTGCTTGAGGGAAAAACCATTGTCGGAACATTGAATAATGAGAATATATTTAATCAGCTACAAGACTTCCTGCAACCGTATTTACCTTTACGTTTTATTGCTGTACCGATGAAAACACATGATGACCAATTATTAGGTTTCTTACTGCTGTTTAATCCTTATGTCTTAAATGCCGAACGTGAACGCTCGAAAATCCAATTGGTCAATGCGCTGGTGGGTAGCTTATCGGTTTCAGTAGAAACCCAGCGCCTGCTGCAAGAACAGAAAAACCTGCTCAATGCCTTTATTGAGCTTATTGCTGGCGCAATTGATGCTAAAAGTGCTTATACCGGCGGGCACTGTCAGCGCGTACCGGAAATAACCAAGATGCTCGCCCGGGCAGCAATTAATGTTAAAGAAGGGCCTTTTGCCCACTTTAATTTATCCGAGAGCGAGTGGGAAGAACTGCATACTGCCTGCTGGTTACATGACTGTGGCAAGATAACCACCCCTGAATTTGTCGTCGATAAATCAACAAAACTGGAGTTAATTTACGATCGTATTCACGAAATACGTATGCGGTTTGAAGTATTAAAACGTGAAAAAGAGATTACCTTCTTGCGTCGTCATGCCACCATCACGGCCAGCGAGGCTGATCAACAAGCACTGGCTGACGAACTCCACCAGTTAGATGAAGATTTTTATTTTATCGCGCACTGTAATATCGGTGGCGAATTTATGTCTGATGAAGCCATTGCGCGCATCCAACAAATTGCAAGCCTCCATTGGACTCGAACATTGGATGATAACGCCGGTATTGCCCATGAAGAGCGGATTCGCAAGGCGCGGCACAGTACACCTTCATTGCCGGTACAAGAACCGATGCTGGCAGATAAAGAAGAGCATATTATCTACCGTGATAATAAAAATAAGCGTCCGGAATATTATGATTTCAAGGTGCAGGAACCAACTTTCCTCTATAACCGTGGAGAGATTTATAACCTCAGCATTCGCCGTGGAACACTGACGGAGGAGGACCGCTACAAAATAAACGAACACATTATGCAAACTATTGTGATGCTAAAAAAATTACCTTTCCCGCGCACCATGGCGAATGTTCCGGTGATTGCAGGTGGACATCATGAGCGGATGGATGGCAAAGGCTACCCTTACCAACTGACCTATAAGCAGATGAGCATCCCGGTACGCATGATGGCTATTGCCGACGTATTTGAAGCCCTTACCGCCGCAGACCGCCCTTATAAACCAGGTAAACTGTTATCTGAAGCGCTGAATATCATGGTTAACATGGTGAATGAAAATCATCTGGATCGGGATCTGTTTATTCTGTTTCTGCAATCCGGTATCTGGCATGAATATGCCGTTGCTTATCTACAAGCGGATAAAGTTGATATTATTGATATCTCAGTATTACTGCAAAAAGTGGGACACCAAAATATTTCGCTGGCAGAGACGGCTTAGAGAGCAAGAAAGGGAGAGTCATTATCCTGAAGTGGCGCTATGCTAAATAGCGCCCTACGGCGTGTTAGGATTTTATTTAGTTTTGCCTTCTCTTAGGCGCTGACTGGAGTGAATAGGTGTTCTATAGCTACGGTGAAACCGAAATCAATCATCTTAAGCGGCGGGATAAAAAAATGGCCGCCGCCATTGACCGCTTGGGCATGATCGCTCGTCCATTATCCCCGGATCTATTTGCCGCGTTAATCAGAAATATTGTCGATCAGCAGATATCGGTTAAAGCTGCAATCACGGTTAATGCGCGATTGGTGGCGTTACTGGGTGCAATTACGCCGATAACTGTTGCGCAGGCATCGGCAGAGACGATTCAGGGCTGTGGCATGACGATGAAAAAGGCCGGATATATTAAAGGTGCCGCAGAGGCTGCACTTGATGGCTCGCTGAACTTAGCGGCTATTGCGCAATTGCCCGATAATGAGGTGATTACGCAGTTATCCAGCCTCAATGGCGTGGGAGTTTGGACTGCAGAAATGCTATTAATATCATCACTCGCCCGCCCGGATGTACTCAGTTGGGGTGATTTGGCGATCCGCCGTGGCATGATGAATCTATATCGCCATAAAACAGTGCCGCGCGAACGTTTTGAAAGATATCGTCGCCGCTATGCCCCTTATGGCACAACAGCGTCGCTATATTTATGGGCTTTGTCACACGAAACAGAGTGAAATCAGTGTCCCGCTAACATCACACCCCCATATTCATGACATCTTGATAAGCTGCGACCAGTTTATTACGCACCTGAATACCCAGTTGCAAAGAGACTGATGATTTTTGCATATCCACCATCACGTCATTCAAACCAACACCGGGGACACCTAATTCAAAATTCTGTGCCTGAGTACGGGCATGTTGCTGGGTTTCACTGATTTTACCAATAGCCGCTCTCAACTCGCTGGCAAAACCGGCCTCAGCGGGTAATGTTTTCGCTGTACCCGATGCCTGCAATGCCGTGACCTGCAACTGCTGTAAAACGCCTTCAATACCTTGAACAGACATGCTCATCCCCGAATAGGTCGTTGGTCAAAATAGCTATTTTGATCGAATAACAGTGTGGCAAATGATCCCGTTGCTGCAGTTATGCCCCGCTATCACCTATCACCTATCACTATTTTCAGGATGACACCCTAACACATCATTTTTGTGCTAAAGCGGCTAATTAGGCCCAAAAATACCAGCTTATTGACCCATCGAATTCATAACTTACAGCAAATAATGGCGTGCCCATAAAAGGGGAGAACAGCTATTGATGCTTTATTGCTCACAGCACTTGGGAGTCTGTTTTGTTCCAACACATTAATTATATAAAAAATACTCACTCAAACGTTGTTCAGCTTGGCCAAGGACGTGTATGAATGCCTCAATAACTGGCGGTGAAAATCGTGATAATGCTTTTACGACGACGCTGGCACGCCTACGCGCGAATCCAAAAATCCCACTGCTGATTGCGGCGGCGGCGGCTGTCGCTATCATTGTTGCGCTGATGTTATGGGCGAAAAGCCCGGATTATCGCGTCCTTTATAGCAATCTGAGTGATCGTGACGGTGGTGAAATCGTTACGCAACTGACGCAACTGAATATTCCTTACCGCTTCGCTGATAATGGCGGCGCATTGCTTATCCCGGCAGACAAGGTACATGAAACTCGTCTGCGTCTGGCGCAGCAGGGGTTGCCGAAAGGCGGTGCGGTCGGTTTTGAATTACTGGATCAAGAAAAATTTGGTATCAGCCAATTCAGTGAACAAATTAACTACCAACGGGCATTGGAAGGTGAACTGGCCCGCACTATCGGCACACTGGGGCCGGTACTGAATGTGCGGGTTCATTTGGCGATGCCGAAACCCTCACTATTCGTCCGTGAACAGAAATCCCCGACCGCCTCGGTCACCCTCGCCTTGCAACCTGGACGCGCACTTGATGACGGCCAGATCAACGCTATCGTGTATATGGTCTCCAGCAGTGTGGCCGGTTTGCCGCCGGGCAATGTGACGGTGGTTGACCAAACCGGTCGTCTGTTGACGCAATCCGACAGCGCCGGTCGTGATTTAAATGCCGCGCAACTCAAATTTACCAATGAAGTGGAAAACCGCTTCCAGCGCCGCATCGAAACTATCCTCGCGCCAATGGTTGGTAGCGGTAATGTCCATGCGCAGGTCACGGCACAAGTTGATTTTGCCAGCCGCGAGCAGACCGATGAAGAGTACAAACCGAATCAGGCCGCCAATCAAGGGGCGGTGCGCTCCCAGCAAACCAGTAATAGCGAGCAATTGGGCGGCAGCAATGTCGGTGGCGTACCTGGCGCACTATCCAATCAGCCCTCGGCTACGCCAGTGGCACCAATTGAAGTACCTCAGCCAGCGCCTGTAGCTGGAGCTGCCGGAGCGGCTGCAAATAACGCCAATGCCGCCAATCGCCCTGCAACCACCACGGCAGCCCGTTCGACGGCCACATCCAGCAATAGCCGTCACGACCAAACCACTAACTTCGAAGTCGATCGCACTATTCGCCATACCCAGCAACAAGCGGGCATGGTGCAGCGCCTGTCGGTGGCGGTTGTGGTCAATTACGGCAGTGATAAAGCGGGCAAGCCGGTTGCCTTGTCGAAAGATCAATTGGCGCAAGTGGAGTCACTGACGCGCGAGGCGATGGGCTTCTCTACCGATCGTGGCGACACCTTAAATGTGGTCAATACACCATTTAATGCCACCGACGATGGTAGCGGCCTCTCCCTGCCCTTCTGGAAACAGCAGTCGTTCTTTGATCAGTTGCTAAATGGCGGTCGTTATCTGCTTATCTTGCTGGTGGCATGGATTCTGTGGCGCAAACTGGTGCGCCCAATGATTGCCAAGAAACAACTTGCGGATAAAGCCGCAGCTTCAGTCAATAGCATGGTGCAGACCGCGCAGACCGCTGAGACTGTGAAGCAAAGTAAAGAAGAGCTGGCCCTGCGTAAGAAGAATCAGCAGCGCGTGAGTGCTGAAGTTCAGGCCCAGCGTATACGCGAACTTGCGGATAAAGACCCACGTATTGTTGCGTTGGTTATCCGTCAATGGATGAGTAATGACCAATGAGCCTGACCGGAACTGAAAAAAGCGCCATCATGCTGATGACTCTGGGTGAAGACCATGCCGCCGAGGTGTTTAAGCATCTCTCCTCGCGCGAGGTACAGCAACTCAGTACCACTATGGCGAGTATGCGTCAGGTTTCACACCAGCAGTTGGTCGATGTCCTTGCTGAGTTTGAAGACGACGCTGAACAATATGCCGCACTGAGTGTTAACGCCAGCGACTATCTGCGCACCGTGCTGATCAAAGCACTGGGCGAGGAGCGGGCTTCCAGCTTGCTGGAGGACATTCTGGAGTCGCGCGAAACCACCAGTGGTATGGAAACACTCAACTTTATGGAGCCGCAGATGGCGGCTGATCTGATCCGCGACGAGCATCCGCAGATTATCGCCACCATTTTGGTTCATCTGAAACGTGCTCAGGCGGCCGACATTTTGGCCCTGTTCGACGAGCGTCTGCGCAACGACGTCATGCTGCGTATCGCCACCTTTGGCGGTGTCCAGCCAGCGGCGTTGGCTGAATTGACGGAAGTGCTGAACAACCTGCTCGATGGTCAGAATCTCAAACGCAGCAAAATGGGCGGGATCCGCACCGCCGCCGAGATTATCAACCTGATGAAAACCCAGCAGGAAGAGACGGTTATGGACGCGGTGCGCGAGTACGACGGCGAGTTGGCACAGAAGATTATCGACGAAATGTTCCTGTTCGAGAATCTGATCAGCGTCGACGACCGCAGCATTCAGCGCTTGCTACAGGAGATCGACAACGAATCACTGCTGGTGGCATTGAAAGGTGCCGATCAGGCATTGCGCGAGCGCTTCCTCAGCAACATGTCACTACGCGCGGCAGAGATCCTGCGCGACGATCTGGCAACCCGTGGGCCGGTACGTATGTCACTGGTCGAAAACGAACAGAAATCTATCTTGCTTATCGTCCGTCGTCTGGCGGAGAGCGGCGAGATAGTCATTGGCGGTGGCGAGGATATCTATGTCTGATCGGATTAATGCCCTGCCCTGGCAGCCCTGGTCACTCAATGACTTCGCCAGTCAGCCAGAGAGGCCTCCGGTGGTCCAGGCACCGGATATCAGTATGCTGTTTACAGATGAGCCGGGCGTTGATGCACAGCCAACTGAGGTTGATGAGCAACAAACATTGCTGAATCTGCAACTCGAAGCGGAGAAGCAGGGTCGTCAACAAGGGTTCGCCAAAGGGTTGCAAGAGGGGCTGGATAAAGGGTATCAAACCGGGCTGGAAGAGGGTCATCAACAGGCATTGGCAGATGCTCAGAAAGAGCTGGCCCCGATGACTGCGCATTGGCAGCTGTTGGTAAATGACTTCCAAAGCACCCTTGATGCACTGGACAGCGTGATCGCCTCCAGATTAATGCAAATGGCATTAGCCGCCGCGAAGCAGATTCTGGGGCAGCCGGCTATTTGCGATGGCACCGCGTTACTGGCCCAAATTCAGCAACTGATTCAGCAAGAGCCGATGTTTGCCGGCAAGCCACAATTGCGGGTCAATCCCGAAGATTTAGCCATCGTCGAACAGCGTTTGGGTTCCACGCTTAGCCTCAATGGCTGGCGTTTACTGGGTGATAGCCAAATTCATCCGGGCGGCTGCAAGGTTAGCGCCGAAGAGGGTGACCTTGATGCCAGTCTGGCCACCCGCTGGCATGAGCTGTGCCGTCTGGCTGCGCCGGGAGAGTTATGATGACCGCCCGTCTTGGTCGCTGGCTCGCATCGATGGATAAGTTCGAAGAGCGTATCAGCCAATCAACCACTATTCGCCGCTACGGGCGGTTGGTTCGTGCTACCGGCCTGGTGCTAGAGGCCACCGGGCTGCAACTGCCATTGGGCGCAACTTGCCTCATCGAACGCTACGATAACGGCGAAGTGCAGGAAGTTGAGAGCGAAGTGGTCGGTTTTAACGGCCAACGGCTGTTTTTGATGCCACTGGAAGAGGTTGAGGGCATTGTACCCGGTGCGCGAGTCTATGCGCGCATGACCACGGGTGGTGCCTCTGCCAGTAAACAACTGCCACTTGGCCCTGAATTACTAGGCCGCGTGCTGGATGGCAGTGCGAAACCCCTTGATGGCTTGCCAGCACCGGAAACCGGCTATCGTGCGCCACTGATCACCCCCCCTATCAACCCCTTGCAGCGTACTGCCATTGAGCAGGTATTGGATGTCGGTGTACGCACCATCAATGCCCTACTCACCGTGGGTCGCGGGCAGCGTATGGGCCTGTTCGCCGGTTCTGGGGTAGGGAAAAGCGTGCTGCTGGGGATGATGGCCCGTTACACCCAAGCGGATGTGATTGTGGTTGGCTTGATTGGTGAGCGTGGTCGTGAAGTCAAAGATTTTATCGAGAATATTCTAGGCCCAGAAGGTCGCGCCCGCTCTGTGGTGATTGCCGCCCCGGCCGATGTCTCGCCATTGTTGCGGATGCAGGGGGCCGCTTATGCCACGCGCATCGCCGAGGATTTCCGCGATCGCGGCCAGCACGTATTGCTGATTATGGACTCCCTAACCCGCTATGCCATGGCGCAGCGCGAAATCGCCCTCGCCATCGGCGAACCGCCAGCGACCAAAGGGTATCCGCCATCCGTATTCGCCAAACTACCCGCGTTGGTCGAACGGGCCGGTAATGGCGTAACCGGCGGTGGCTCCATCACCGCATTTTATACCGTATTAACCGAAGGTGATGACCAGCAGGACCCTATTGCTGACTCCGCACGCGCCATTCTTGATGGGCATGTGGTGTTATCACGGCGTCTGGCGGAATCCGGTCACTATCCGGCCATCGACATTGAAGCCTCGATCAGCCGTGCCATGACATCGCTTATCGACGAGAACCACTACAGTAAAGTTCGCCAGTTCAAGCAGTTACTGGCCAGTTATCAGCGTAACCGCGATTTAGTCAGTGTCGGTGCCTATGCGGCCGGTAGTGATCCGCTGCTGGATAAAGCCATTGCGCTCTACCCGCAGATGGAGATCTTCTTGCAGCAAGGGATGTATGAACGCAGCAGTTACGAAGATGCCTGCCAGCACTTAAAGAGCCTGTTTCCTGGCTAAAAACTAACAACCCTGCGGCGTCAAGAACGAAAATGCATACCCAAAGTTATTGGCGTTGCAGGTAGGCAGCAAGTGAATGAGTCCCCGATGAGCTGACTCAAGTCAGTGATTCGGGTGAGTGAACGTAGCTAACAACCCTGCGGCGTCAAGAACGAAAATGCATACCCAAAGTTATTGGCGTTGCAGGTAGGCAGCAAGTGAATGAGTCCCCGATGAGCTGACTCAAGTCAGTGATTCGGGTGAGTGAACGTAGCTAACAACCCTGCGGCGTCAAGAACGAAGGGTATGAGGAATGCGATGAAAAGTCAGTCACCTCTCGTGACCTTGCGCGATCTGGCCCAAAAGGCGGTCGAACAGGCCACTACTCAATTGGGGCAGGTTCGCTTGTCATACCATAATGTTGAGCAGCAACTTACGATGTTGCTCTCTTATCAGGATGAGTATCGGGTGCGATTGAATGACACGCTGAGTAACGGGATGGCCTCCTCCAGTTGGCAAAATTATCAGCAGTTTATTCAAACCCTGGAACAGGCCATTGAGCAGCATCGTAATCAGTTAGCGCAGTGGAATGTCAAGGTTGAACAGGCAGTCAAGTATTGGCAAGAGAAGCAGCAACGGCTGAACGCGTTTGAAACCCTGCAAGAGCGCGCTGAAACCACTCAGCGCCTGCATGAGAACCGTTTGGATCAAAAATTGATGGATGAGTTCGCCCAACGCGCCTCACAAAGGAGTCTTAATTCATGAATATCGCCCTACTGCCTGCCACTGCGACCGCCAGTGAAACCGAGGGTGCGGCATCCTCTTCATCTATTGCGGCGCTATTTACCGATGCGGGCCTACCGGCTGATTTTGCCAAACTGTTGGGTGATCAGCTGGGTAAAGAGCTGACCGCCATTGATGCCTCAACACTGAAATCATCATTGGCCGCCACCGCGGATATCACCGCCGATGTTGACGGTGGAAAATCAACCAGCGGCAACAGTAAGTTGAATCAGTTGCTCGCGGCATTGGGCGATATCAGCGCCACACTACCGGCAGGGCTGACTCACGCGGGGCAAAGCGGTGAAGCGGCTAGCCTGAAGAAAACCACAGTTGATGATGACAGCACACTGGATAAAACTGCCGACAAAGCTGATCTCAGCGCCTTGCAAACCTTGCTGGCGATGTTACCGCATCAGGTTGCCACCACATTGGGCACGGCCAATCATGGGCAAAAAGCCGCTTTGGCTGAGGGCAATGGCCTGACCGACAGTAAAACCAGCACCCGGCAAGATTTGGCCACGTTGACTAATCTGACATCACAAGATAGGGGCTTAGCCGCCCTAATGGGCAGCACTCTTGCCACCGTCAGCAATGTGAAAAGTGATAAAACGGTGAGCAGTGACCCACTCTCTGCCAGCAGCGCGAAAAGCAAAAACGCACCAGATAAGCTAGCCCGCTTGACGGCGCAAGATGCCGATAGCGCCCTTAACCTGAAAGCTGCTCCGCTGGCAGCACAGGTAGATCGCGCGGTAACGGCCCCCTCAGCGCTGGATAAAACATTGGTCAGCTCATCGGCCGTCACCCCCTCTCTTGCGCCAATTTCCAGCCCTGTTCTGAGCACCACCACAGGCCCTCAAGTCAGTGTGCCGGTCAGCGGTCATTTAAGCGCCCAATTGGGTAGCCAGGAGTGGCAGCAGTCACTGGGGCAACAGGTGGTGATGTTCAGCCGCAATGGTCAGCAGAGTGCCGAACTGCGATTACATCCGCAGGAGTTAGGGGCATTGCAAATTAGCTTGAAGATGGAGGATAACCAGGCTCAGCTACACTTTGCTTCAGCCCACAGCCAGGTCCGCGCCGCCCTTGAAGCAGCAATGCCAAGTTTGCGCAGCGCATTGGCTGAAAGTGGTATTCAACTGGGCCAGAGCAGTGTCGGCAGTGAAGGACAGTGGCAACAAGCTCAGCAGCAGAGCCAACAAAATCAGCAAGGTTTCGCCGCACGCAACCAGCCAACCTATGGTGACACCGCTTCAGTCGACGCCCTTGCCAGCACACCATTAGTCACGCCAGCAGCACTGCAATCATTGGCTAACGGCAGTGGCGGTGTTGATATTTTCGCCTAAAAGGGGTGCGAGTTTCGCCAAAAGGTGACAAACGGGCAAGTTAGGCCGTTTTTCGCCACCTATTCTGCCTATTGGCATTGAGGATACGCGGGATAATCATCAGTAATAATTCGGATAACCTGGGGTCATTTGCCCCACGTTATTATCGTGATCCACCGGTTTGATACCGAAACAGGAATTTGTCTTCTCCATGTCTGAAAATACTTTCCCGGCCAAGCGTAAGAGTTCGATCTGGGTAATCCTGTTGGTGCTGATTGCTGTAGCAGCATCTGCGGGCGGCGGTTATAGCTGGTGGCTGCTCAACAAAAGCAAACCTACCACCGCGAAAGCTGCCCCTGTTATCCCGGTATTCATGCCGCTGGAGACCTTTACGGTCAATCTGATCACGCCAGATAACAATCTGGATCGCGTGCTTTATATCGGATTAACGCTAAGACTGCCCGACGATACCACTCGCACAAAACTCAATGACTATCTGCCGGAAGTGCGCAGCCGCTTGCTGTTGCTACTCTCCCGCCAGTCTGCCGATAGTTTGTCGAATGAAGCGGGTAAACAGCGTTTAGTCGATGAAATTAAAAACGTACTTAGCCCGCCAATGGTTAAAGGCCAACCTAATCAGGTAGTCAGCGATGTGCTGTTTACCGCATTCATACTGCGATAATCATTATGGGCGATAGCATTCTTTCACAAGCAGAGATTGACGCACTGTTAAACGGGGATAGCGGGGGTGAAGAACCTGAAGCTGTCGCGGGTACTGAAACAGACGTTAAACCTTATGATCCGACGACCCAGCGGCGGGTGGTGCGTGAGCGCCTGCACGCGCTGGAGATCATCAATGAGCGGTTTGCCCGTCAGTTCAGGATGGGGCTGTTTAACCTGTTGCGCCGCAGTCCGGATATCACGGTCGGCCCGATAAAAATTCAGCCTTATCATGATTTTGCCCGTAACCTGCCGGTGCCGACCAATCTCAACTTGATCCATTTGAAACCCTTGCGCGGCACGGCGCTATTCGTGTTCGCCCCGAGTTTGGTGTTTATTGCCGTTGATAACTTATTTGGTGGTGATGGCCGCTTCCCGACAAAAGTAGAAGGGCGCGAATTTACCCACACGGAACAACGGGTGATCAATCGGATGTTGCGGCTGGCGCTGGATGCTTACCGTGATGCATGGGCGCCTATCTATAAGATAGATGTTGAGTACGTCCGTTCTGAAATACAGGTGAAATTCACCAATATCACCACCTCCCCCAACGATATCGTGGTCACCACCCCTTTCCATGTGGAGATCGGGGCGTTGAGTGGCGAGTTTAACATCTGTATTCCGTTTGCCATGATCGAGCCGCTGCGCGAGCTGCTGACCAATCCACCACTGGAAAACTCCCGGCAGGAAGATAGCCATTGGCGTGAAACGCTGGTTAAGCAAGTGCAGCATTCAGAGCTGGAACTGGTGGCTAATTTTGTTGATATCCCGCTGAGACTGTCGCAGATACTCAAGCTACAGCCAGGGGATGTGCTGCCGATAGATAAACCGGATCGACTGATTGGTCATGTCGACGGCGTACCGGTACTGACCAGTCAGTACGGGACATTAAACGGGCAATATGCCCTGCGTGTTGAACATTTGATTAACCCTATTTTGAATGCTCTGAATGAGGAACAGCCCAATGAGTGACCCTAAGCTTCCGTCTGACGATGGAAAGGAATCCGTGGACGATCTGTGGGCTGATGCGTTTAATGAGCAGCAGGCGATGGAGAAACCAGCAGCCACCACCGAAGGCGTATTTAAATCACTGGAAGCGCCGGATGCACTGGGTAACCTGCAAGATATCGATTTGATTTTGGATATCCCGGTAAAACTGACCGTTGAGTTGGGTCGCACCAAGATGACCATTAAAGAGCTGCTGCGCCTGTCTCAAGGCTCAGTGGTCTCACTGGATGGCCTGGCGGGCGAACCGCTGGATATCTTGATTAACGGTTATCTGATTGCTCAGGGTGAAGTGGTGGTGGTGGCCGATAAATATGGTGTTCGTATCACCGATATCATTACCCCATCCGAACGTATGCGTCGCCTGAGCCGCTAATGACTGCAACACAGACGGTCACTGTTGAGACGCCGCCCCCCGCCGCCGAAGCTGCGGGGGCGGCTATACCATTAGCAGCCCATACGCCAGTCACCGCGCATACCCCCATCACCACCACATCGGTGCCCACCACCGGTTTTGCCACTAGCCATCCCGGTGTCGCGGTGCAAGCACCTGCCATGCCCGCCGGTTCGGTGTTAACTCAGGTCGGCAGTGTGTTGGGCGGTATTTTACTGCTGATTCTATGCGGAGCCTGGCTGGTGCGCCGTTTGGGTTTTGCGCCGCAAGCGCGCAACAATAAGTTGTTGAGTGTGAAGGCCAGTTGTCAGGTGGGTCAGCGCGAACGTGTCGTCATCGTCGAAGTGGATAACACTTGGCTAGTGTTGGGTGTGACATCACAACAGGTAACGTCACTCCATACGCTACCCCGCCCGCCGGTGGATGACAGCGCTGGCGAGTTGCCAACTAAAAGTGCCAAACCTGCTGATTTTCGCCAGCTACTGAATCACCATCTGTTTAATAAGAAATTGAAACATCCGGAAGAATCGGCATGATGTTACTCCGCCTGAGACTCAATAAAATCACCCTGCTGCTGCTAACCTTACTCTGCTCCCCGGCGGTCTTTGCGCAACTCCCAGGGCTTATCAGCCAACCTCTGGCGAATGGCGGGCAGAGTTGGTCATTGCCCGTGCAGACACTGGTCTTTATCACCGCGTTAAGTTTCCTGCCCGCGGCCTTACTGATGATGACCAGCTTTACCCGCATCATTATTGTGCTAGGTTTGCTGCGCAACGCATTGGGTACACCCTCTGCACCACCCAATCAGGTGATGCTAGGTCTGGCGCTGTTTTTGACCTTCTTTATTATGTCGCCGGTGTTCGACAAGGTGTATCAGGATGCTTATCTGCCCTTCAGTCAGGACAAGATAAGCATGGAAGTGGCGATGGATAAAGGCTCGCAACCATTACGCGAATTTATGCTGCGTCAGACCCGCGAATCCGATCTGGCGCTCTATGCCCGTTTAGCCAATCTACCGCCACTGGAAGGGCCAGAAGTGGTGCCGATGCGGATCCTGCTGCCCGCCTATGTCACCAGCGAGCTGAAAACCGCTTTCCAGATCGGTTTTACCGTTTTTATTCCCTTTCTTATTATCGACCTGGTGGTGGCCAGTGTGCTGATGGCGCTGGGGATGATGATGGTGCCGCCCGCTAGTATTTCACTGCCCTTTAAGCTGATGCTGTTTGTATTGGTTGATGGTTGGCAGTTGTTATTAGGTTCACTGGCGCAAAGTTTCTATAGCTAATCATTCGCCGCATTGAGGCAAGGGTAAACAGATCATGACACCTGAATCGGTAATGGCCCTCGGCGTCGAGGCAATGAAGGTCGCCCTTGCACTGGCCGCGCCACTATTGCTGGCAGCGCTAATAAGCGGCCTGATTGTCAGCCTGTTACAGGCGGCAACGCAGATTAACGAAATGACACTGTCATTTATCCCGAAAATATTGGCGGTCTTCGCTACCATGGTGATCGCCGGCCCGTGGATGCTGAGCTTGATACTGGACTATATGCGTAACCTGTTCACCAGCCTGCCCACGTTGATAGGCTAGGGCTGCTCTCAACGATGCTCTCCCTCGACACCACCCAGCTTGCGACCATGGTCAGCCACTATTTCTGGCCATTAATTCGCGTACTGGCGCTGATCACCACCGCGCCGGTATTAAGCGAGAGGCAGATCAACCGCAAAGTTAAAGTGGGCTTGGCGGTATTGATTACATTTCTGATTGCCCCTGCGCTGCCGCCAGTGAATATCCCATTGGTCTCCAGTGGCGCGCTTTGGGTCGCCGCCCAGCAAATACTGATTGGTGTCACTATCGGCTTAACCATGCAATTTGCATTTGCCGCCATTCGACTGGCCGGTGAGGTGATTGGTTTGCAGATGGGGCTATCCTTCGCCACCTTCTTTGACCCGTCTGGCGGGCCAAATACCTCGGTATTATCCCGCCTGCTTAACTTGCTGGCGATGCTGCTATTTCTCAGCTTCAATGGTCACTTATGGCTGATTTCGTTGCTGGCCGACAGTTTCCATACCCTACCCATTCAGTTCGAACCGCTCAATGGCAGCGGTTTTCTGACCCTGGCGCAGACCGGCTCACTCATCTTTATGAATGGCCTGATGCTGGCCTTGCCGCTGATTACCCTGCTGTTAACCCTGAATTTAGCCTTAGGGATGCTTAACCGCATGACGCCACAACTCTCGGTATTCGTGATCGGTTTCCCGCTGACCCTGACAGTTGGCATTTTGTCGCTGGGATTAATCATGCCGCTACTGGCCCCCTTTGCTGAGCACCTGTTTAGCGAATTCTTTGACCGCCTGGCGCTGGTGTTAGGTGGGATGGCGAGCTGATAACGTTTTGGGGAGAGAACCTGTGGGGCTAGCCCACAGGTTAAGGCAGGATTACTTATTCAGTTGGAACAGAGACAAGCCCTGCATATTGGTAAAGGTGGTGTAAGAGGCCTGCAATGCCGCCTGCTGCATGACGTAAGAGGAGATGGCAGCGGTATAATCCACATCCACCAAGTCAGTCAATCGCTGTTTATTACTCAAGGTGCGATCACTACCCAGACTATCCAGGTTATCCAACTCTTGCAGTTGCGTACCGACTTCAGACTGAACCGACAACACATTATTCAATGAGTTGGCCATGCCGCGGATCCCTTTGTCCATATCGGCCTGCGCCTGCTCTTTCACCGCATCGGTGGCACCCGAAAGCGGCGTCTTCAGCGATTTTAAAACCGTATCGATGGTATTAAAAATATTGGCTTCAGAGGCAACCGGATTACCCGCAGCATCATCAGGTTCTGGTTTTGCGTTGCTGGTCAGCGCCATAAAAACACTGGTCCCAGTGTGCCCGATGGTCATCGAACGGCTGGCATCCACTTTTTGTTCAATGGCAACATCCCCACCCTGATAGGTCACCTCACCGGTGGCACTGACCACAAACGGTGGCTTGTCACTTTTAAACGCCGCGAAGGCGTAACGACCACTGCCGTTTGTCGAGTTGGCCTGATTGAGCAACTGATCTTTCAAACCCTGTAACTGAGTCGCATATGAGGCGCGGTCATCGTCACTCAACACATCACTTTTCGCACTGATAATGATGCTCTGGATCGACTGAATGGTGCTAGTCACCTGCTCCAGTGTTTTGGTCTCCTGTGATAGCTCATTACGGGCAAAGCTACGCGCCAGGGTATATTGGTTATTTTCCGATTGGGATTGCGACACCATCACCGCTTGTGACGCAGCCATTGGATCATCTGAGGGATTAACCACGCGCTTACCGGTGGAGAGCTGTTGGCCCGACTGCATCCAGAGGGATTGGGCTGTGGAAACGCCCTGCATAGTTTGCTGATAGATCATGCTAGTACTTAAGCGCACAATGTCAGTTCCTTTTAGTTACAGTTCAGCCAGTTAATGGGTTTCGACGAGCCATCTGTTGCAACTATCTATCTGTTGCAACAATCAAAACTATCTCAACACTCATGCTGGCTAAACGCAAAATAGTGGTAAATTACGGCACTAAAACTCTACCGCAGACAACAACTTAACGCAGATCCAGTAGCGCATTAAACAGCGTCGAGGCGGTTTGAATCACTTGCGCATTGGCCAAATAATATTGTTGGAAACGTTGCAAATCACCGTACTCTTCATCCAGATTCACGCCGGAAATAGACTGCTGCTCGGCGGTCAACTGCGTAACAATATTGGCTTGTGCCGCACTGTTGGTTTTCGCGGTATTGGTCTGGTTACCGACATTACTCACTAAGCCCGCGTAAGCCCCCGCAAGAGTTGCTTTGCCGTCCACCAGTTTCTGGGTTTGCAGATCCAGTAAAGCTTTGGCGTTAACGTTATCACTCGCGCCACCATCGGCCGTACCGGCGGCGGCAATTTTGCTGGAGTCGGTGATATCAACCTGAAGGTTAGCCGCCACATTCGATACGGTTTTCACCAAGAATTTATCTTTGGCTTGTGCGCCAGTGGTGCCGTTATCAATGCTGACGGAGAGGCCGTCGAAGCTCAAACCGGTGGTATCGCCATTGACATCGACCACCGGATTGGCCGGCACTTTGGTGTTATCAGACAGCCGGGTCACCTGCCAATTGGTGCCATCAAACTCCACGCTGTAGTCGCTGGCTTTGACTTTCGAGGTGTCGGCATAGCTCACCGTCAGGCTGGCATCACCTTGATTATTCGAGTTTTTCAGCACGTTTGGCTGAGCAAAACTAAAGAAGTTCTCACCTTGGTCGCCATTGATATCAAACCCGGCTTTATGTTGCGTATTAAAGCTATCTGCCATCACCAGGGCCAGTTGGCCTAACTGATTGCGGGCGCTATCCAGCGCTTCACTGCGGAATTTCAGGGTGCCGCCGAGGCTACCTGTCGCCAGACGACTCTCATCCACTTCCATCACATCGCCGCTACCATATTTGTAACCAATAGCTAATCGAGTGGCATCACTGCCGGAGGCGATGGCTTCAACTTTGTAAGAGCTAGAACCTTGTACCAATGGCAAGCCGCTAGCAAAGGCGACGTTATAGGCATCGCCATCTTGCTGAGTGACAGTGACGCCCACAATCTGGTTCAGTTCAGTGACCAGCTGATCGCGCTGATCAAGCAAGGCGTTAGGTTCGCTGCCACTGCTGCCGCGCAGGCGGGTGATTTGGTCATTTAACTTAGCGATTTGCTCGGCATAGTTATTAATTTTGGTCACACTTTCGGTGATCTTCTGGTTGACGCCCGTATCCATGTCACGCAGATATTTATCCGCATTCTGGAACTGGTTAACCAGCCCTTCTGCCTTGCCCAATACCGTTTTACGCGCAGCATCATCACCGGCGTTGCTCACCAGGTTTTGCAGGTTACTAAAGAAGTCCTGCATGGTAACGGAGAGGTTATTGGAGGAGTTGGACAGCAAGTTATCGATTTGCGAAATTTGCTGATAATAGGTGGTCAAGCCGCTGCTTTGCGTCTGTGAAGAGCGCAATTGATTGGTAATAAAGGAGTTATATTCACGGTTGACACCGGTCACTGTCACGCCATTACCAATAAAGCCTGCCGGGCTTAATGTGCCACCATTTTGCGCAAAGATGGCGTTTTGGCGGTTATAGCCCGCCACCTGGAAATTGGTGATGTTATTACTGACAGTGCTCAGGGCATATTGCGCGGCGCTCAGACCACTCATCGCAGTATTCATTAAACTATTGGACATGAAGAGATCCTTTTACCGCAGGTGATTAACATCGCGCACCTGCATTTATTAATATTGGGATACTGCCTGAGGAAACCTAAGCCCCCGCACAGCCTGTAATGATTATCGGCCCGACATTGAGAAACTTGAGTAAAAATATGGGTGTTATTGCCAGTAAATCCAATGAGTAAAGCGGTGCACGTTGCGGTGATTGATCTCTATCCAATAGGCGTTATTGTCGCAGGCAGTTTGGGTGCGGCCAGCGCACAGGCAACGGAGCGTACACGTAGTACGTGACGGCGCCGAGCACTGCCCAATCCCAAAATGACCTGTAAAATAGCCTATTTTTAGAAGAGCTGGCTTAGGTCGCTGCTGTATGCTTTAACCGCCTGCTCACCGGCACTCCTCATCTGCTGGATCACACTAACCAACTTTTGTGCATATTGCGGGTCGGTGGCGTAACCGGCTTGTTGCAGCGCATGTGCCCCCTGTTCAGGGCTTTGTGCTGCGGCGACATTGGCGTAGCGCGGATTTTGTGTCAGCAGTTTGACGTAGTCACTAACCGCCTCGACATAAGAGCCATAGACCCGGAAGCGGGCTTTGGTTTTCGTCGCCACCCCCTGCTCATATTCCGTGGTGGTAATTTCACTGACCGGGCCATCCCAGTTGCTACCCGCTTTAATACCAAAGACGTTGTAGCTGGTTTTGCCGTCAGCGGTTGGGATCTCACGTTGCCCCCAGCCGGACTCCAGCGCGGCCTGCGCCATAATTAGCTGATGAGGGATCCCACTTTGTTGACTGGCAATTTGTGCCGGAATCGACATGCGCGCCACAAAATTACCGGGGCCTTGTGGTAGTGATACGCCACTGTTGCTCGGTGGTGTCGGCATTGCCCGGCGCACCATTTGAGCCAATGCCTGTGCCGGTAGTGTTTGCAACACATCATCATCGAGCATCATCGGCACTGTACCTGCGGTTTCACTTGGCGAGGTGGCACCTGACAGCTGTTTTACCATCATGTCGGCCAGACCTAACCCCTTGACCGACATTTGCTGAGCAATCTGCTGGTCATACATTGAGGTATAAAGCCGGGTTTGATCACTGTTCATCACACCATCTTGCGGCAAGGCAGAGCGCATACTTTTCAGCATCATCTGCACAAACATCCCCTCCACTTGCTGGGCCACCTTTTTCAGGTTCCCCTCGGGATCTCTTGCTGCATCACGTTTTAAGCTATTCAGTGATTGAGCGTCGTAGGCCGCCCCAAACATCTCATTGGCGGTGCCGGACATGCTCATCAGATCGCTCATCAGATAATCTCCAATTTAGCCCGTAGGCAGCCAGCACTTTGCATCGCCTGCAAGATAGACATCAAATCGATAGGTGTTGCCCCCAGCGAGTTCAAGGCGCGCACCACATTGTTCAGATTCGGGCTAGCATTGACTCGCTGCAACACGCCACCTTGCTGCTGAACAGAGATCTGAGTGTTAGGTGTCACCACTGTTTGACCGCCGCCGAAAGGGGTATCCGGCTGGCTGACGGTATTTTGCTTATCAACCACCACCGACAGGTTCCCTTGCGCCACCGCACAGGAGTCCAGCACCACATTGCGGTTCATCACCACCGAGCCGGTACGGGAGTTGATAATCACCTTGGCATCACCAGCATCGACATTCACCGGTATATTCTGAATATCGGCCAGGAAACGGACCTGTGAACTGTTACCCCGCGGCACTAAAATCTGAATAGTGCGCGCATCAATCGCCGTCGCCGAACCAAAACCGCGCTGGCGATTAATGGCATCACTGACCTGCTGCGCCATGGTGAAATCTTCGGTATTCAACTGCAGGTTAATCACGCCATCGGAACCAAAGGTGGTTGGCAGTTCACGTTCGATAGTGGCACCACCGCTGATGCGCCCGCCCGTCAACTGATTAACCTGCACGCTGCTCCCCCCCGATGAGGCCCCTGCGCCCCCGACCAAGACGTTACCCTGCGCCAGGGCATAAACCTGATTATCCACCCCTTTCAGTGGTGTCATCAGCAGTGTGCCGCCACGAATACTTTTGGCGTTCCCCATCGAGGAGACCACCACGTCGATGGTCTGTCCGGCGCGGGAAAATGCCGGCAACTTAGCCGTGACCATCACCGCAGCCACGTTTTTGAGCTGCATATTGGTGCCCGGCGGTACGGTAATCCCCAGCTGCGACAACATGTTACTCAGGCTTTGCGTGGTAAATGGTGTCTGCATGGTCTGGTCACCGGAGCCATCCAGACCAACCACCAGTCCATAACCGATCAACGCGTTATCACGCACTCCCTGAACGGTCACCAAATCGCGAATACGCTCTGCTTGCGCGGGCATCCACACCAGCGAAAGCAGCGTGATAAAAAGTGTGATAAGTGATTGTTTACGCATTGATGGGCCTCTTAGTACGGCGAGATATTAAGGAAGAACCGCTGCAACCAGCCCATGGTCTGCGCTTCATTGATATAACCATTACCCACATATTCGATGCGTGCATCAGCCACCTGTGTTGAGGTCACGGTATTGCTGCCGCTGATGGTGCGTGGGTTGACTACCCCAGAGAAGCGAATAAATTCGGTTCCCTGATTGATGGCGATCTGTTTCTCACCGACCACATGCAAGTTGCCGTTGGCCAGCACCCGGTCAACCGTCACGGTGATGGTGCCACTGAAGGTGTTATTGGCATTCGCCCCCCCCTTGCCACCAAAGGTGTTGTCGCCAGAAATATCCATGTCGGCGCGGGCATTGCCTAACAACCCTTCCAGATAGCGAGGCGCCGTCGCCACACCAAATTTGCTCGAGCCATTACGGCTGGCATTCGCGGAGGAGCTCTTACTGGCGCTAACATTTTCCTGCAAGGTGATGGTCAGGGTGTCACCGACGTTACGTGGGCGACGGTCTTCAAACAGCGGCTGATAACCATAGTTCATCGGCTGGGCAGCTTGGAAAATAGAGCCATTCGGTAATGGCGCACTGGCCGGTGCCGGCTGGGCAGAGGTCGTGCCATCCACCAGTGATTTATGCGGAATATACGCGCAGCCATTGAGTAGCATTGCCGTCAACGGCATGCAGACCCATTTCAATCCACCTGATTTGCGCAGCGGCTTTCTGTCCATCTCTGATTATCAGTCCTGTTACCTGTTAGAGGCTGGCAAGGTCAGCCCCGAATACTCATTATTCTGCGGCAATCAGGGGGCGCTATCGCCCCCCGAAAGCGGATTTACAGCTGGGTCAGTTTTTGCAACATCTGGTCGGAAGTTGAAACCGCTTTACTGTTGATCTCATAGGCGCGTTGCGTCTGGATCATATTGACCAACTCCTCCGCGACATTGACGTTAGAGGTTTCAACATAGCCCTGATACAGCAAGCCACCGCCATTCAGGCCCGGCGTGGTATCATTCGGCGCGCCGGAGCTGGCGGTTTCCTGATACAGGTTTTCACCCATACTCTCCAGGCCGCTGTTATTGATGAAGGTGGTCAGTGTCAGTTGCCCCACTTGCTGCGTGGCGGTCTGCCCCTGCAAGGTGACACTGACTATCCCGTCACGGCCCACGGTCATACTCAGCGCATTCGCCGGAATGGTGATCGCCGGCTGCACCGGAAAACCGCTGGCAGTGACCAACTGACCATTTTGGTCAACCTGGAAAGATCCATCGCGGGTATAGGCATTGGTGCCATCCGGCATCTGCACCTGAAAGAACCCCTCACCTTTGATGGCGATATCTTTGGTGTTATCGGTCTTGGCCAGGTTGCCCTGACTGTGTAAGCGCTCCGTCGCCACCGGACGAACCCCCGTACCAATCTGTAAACCCGACGGCAAGGTGGTCTGTTCGGAGGATTGCGCCCCCGGTTGACGCATGGTCTGGTAGAGCAAATCTTCGAATACCGCACGTTGACGTTTAAAACCATTGGTGCTGACGTTCGCCAGGTTGTTGGCGATGACGTCCATGTTGGTTTGCTGTGCATCCAAACCGGTTTTGGCAATCCATAATGATCGGATCATCAGTTTACTCCTCTGCGCCTGCGCGCTTAGCCCATTGCTAACAGCTGATTAGCGCGCTGTTCGTTTTCATCCACACTGTGGATAATTTTCATCTGCATTTCGAAACTGCGGGCATTGGCAATCATGTCTGTCATGGCCTCAACCGCTTTCACGTTGCTACCTTCCAGCACGCCCGGCATGATTTTAATCAGCGGATCATTGGCCAACTGAGCACCCCGCGCCTGTTGCGTGGCAGGGGTCAGATGGAACAAGCCATCATCGCCGTGCATCACTTCACCCGGTGTGGCCCGAACCCGTTTGATTTGCCCTAGTTGCGCAATGGTATTGGGTGAATCACCGGCGTTCAGTGCCGAGATGGTGCCATCCGCCGCAATGGTAACCGCCGCCTGAGGGGGCACTTCGATCGGGCCGTTATCACCCATTAGCGGGTAACCCTGCACGGTCATTTGGCCGTTAGCCGCCACCTGAATATTCCCGTTGCGGGTGTAGGCTTCAGTACCATCGGGCAGTTGCACCGCCAGATAACCATCCTGCTGTAGAGCCACATCCAGTGGGCGACCGCTAAAATTTATCGTCCCCTGGCTGATATCCACGCCGGGGGTTGATGCCACGACCATAGTGCGGGTTGCCATGCTCGGCCCGTCGATAGGGACAGCACGCATGGCGGACAGCTGCGCGCGGAAACCCGGCGTTGAGGCGTTCGCCAGGTTGTTCGCCGTGACCGCCTGCTGATCCAGCGACTGTCGCGCCGCGCCCATCGCGGTATATATTGCGTGATCCATGAGCTTATCCCGTCAGTTCGATTAACGCAGGTTAACCAGAGTTTGTAAGATCTGATCCTGGGTTTTGATGGTCTGCGCGTTGGACTGATAGTTACGTTGCGCCACAATCATGTTCACCAGCTCTTTACTCAAATCCACGTTAGAGGACTCCAGCGCACCACTGGTCAAAGTACCGAAACCACCACCGCCTGCCGTCCCCAACATTGGGTTACCGGAGGCCAGTGTCTCTTTCCACACGTTATCGCCTTCCGATGACAGCCCTTCTGGGTTAGCAAAGTTAGCCATCACGATTTGACCGAGCAGCTGAGTCTGTGAGTTTGAGTAGGTGCCAACCACAGAGCCATCGTTGTTGATCTGGAAACCGGTGAACTCACCAGCGGCATAGCCGGTTTGGTTTTGCGAAACAATGCTGTCGGTGCCGGTATTTTGCTGCTTAGTGCCGGCGACACTCAGTGTGAAGGGAGCTGCTGTCGCGCCATTGACCACCCCCATTGGGATAGTCAGAGTGAAATCAGTGGTGCTGGCCGGATTCGCCCCATTGGTCACGGTGCTCAGTGCGCCATTGGTATCAAACTGCATGGAGCCACGTAGGGCCGCAGTTTGCGCTGGATTGGCGCTGCTATCACGGGTGTAGACATCCCATGAGTTGCCCGCTGTTGAGCTTTCGGTGCGCTTAACATAGAACACATTGATCTCATGGCGGTTACCCAAGGTATCGAAAGTGGTCATGTTGTTGACGAAGCTGTAAGTGGCGGGTTTGTCCGGATCGAAAGCTGGGGTGGCAGGAACAATATCGTGGGTTGAGGTCAGGTTCGCCACCATGGAGCCGGAGGTTGTCGCTTTAGCAGAGATCATATCCTGCGGAATCGACAGCGGAATCGGGTTTGCGCCCTGCTGAATGGTTGGCGGTGTTCCTGTTGCCGGGTAGCCGGTCAGGCTCAGACCCTGCATGTTGATGATATTGCGATCCGCATCCAGCTTAAATTGGCCGTTACGCGCATAGAAGATACCACCGCTGCTATCTTGCATCCGGAAGAAGCCATTCTGGCTGATAGCCAGATCCAGACGACGGTTGGTGGTGGTGGCAGTACCGTCGTTGAAGTCCTGCGTAATCCCCGCCACTTTGACGCCCATACCGGTTTGAGAACCTGCAAACATATCGGCAAAAGAAACTGAGCCGGCTTTAAAACCTGACGTCGCCGAGTTGGCGATATTGTTACCGATCACATCCAGGTTGCTGGATGCTGCGTTCAAACCGCTGACTGCTTGAGAAAAGCCCATTTTCTTCTCCGTTAAATTCGGGGTCCGTTACAGACCTTGCGCATTGATGACATATCAATGCTGCTTTTAAAATTGATGGTGAGTCAGTTCGAATCCCTGGCCCACCGTCGTATTGGTTTGACTACTGCTGGCGACGAATCACTGACCTACAAAATCTGACGAACTTTATCCAGGGTGATAGTGCCTGCCAGCCCGAGATCCAATTTGGAACCATCACTGCCACGGGTAACGCCATTAACCACCGCATAACTTAACGGCGTCGCCATCAGCGATGAGCCACCATTGCTGGCGGTGATCGCCACGGTGTAAGCACCATCTGGAGCATTACCACCGGCATCCAGTGAGCCATCCCAGGTAAAGGCGTGTACCCCCGCTTTCAGGCTGCCGATCTCAATGGTGCGCACCACCTGACCATTTTTATCGCTGATAGTGGCGGTCACTTTGTCCGCCGCCCGATCCAGCTCAACGCCAAATGGGGTGGTGGTGACAACACCATCTTTGCTACCCGCCAACACATTGGTGCCAGGGATCATCACCCCGTGACCAATCAGGCTACTGGCTTGCAGCGATTGGCTGCTATCAATTTGACCGGAAATGGAACCCAGTGTGGTATTCAGCTTTTCAATGCCGCTCACGGTGTTGATCTGCGCCAATTGCGTAGTCAACTCGTTGTTTTGCATTGGGTTAGTCGGGTCCTGATTTTTTAACTGCGCAACCAACAACGTCAGGAAGCTGTTTTGCAGATCCTGACTGGTGCTGCCACTGGTGGCATTAGTGTTCGTGCCGCTGCTGCTGTTAATACCGTAATCGCTATCGGTCAGGGAATTGGTAATGGCCATGTATGCAGGCTCCTGTTATTGACCCAGTGTCAGCGTCTTGAGCATCAGAGATTTGGTGGTATTGAGCACTTCAACATTGGCCTGATAGCTGCGTGAGGCGGAGATGGTGTTCACCATTTCGCCGGTCACATCTACGTTAGGCATACGGACATAGCCCTTCGCGTCGGCCAGCGGGTTACCCGGTTGAAACACCAAACGATCCGGTGCGGGGTCATCAACCACCTGTGACACACGCACGCCACCGGTCTCCTGCCCCGGTTGCGCCGCCACCTGAAAGACCACTTGCTTGGCGCGATACGGCTGACCATCCGGGCCGGTCACACTGTCGGCGTTAGCCATGTTACTGGCGCTAACGTTCAATCGTTGCGACTGAGCTGATAATGCCGAACCGGCAATATCAAAAATATTCAGTAAAGACATGCGTCTTATCCTTGTTGTAACACTGACAACATCCCTTTGATTTGGCTGCTAATCACAGTCAAATCAGTTTGATATTTCAGGCTGTTATCGGCAAAGTTGGTACGTTCACGATCCATATCCACGGTGTTGCCATCCATTGATGGCTGGTCCGGTACGCGGAATAACAGATCAAGATCAGGGGGTTGAACCGTACTTGCCGGGATATGACGGGCTGACGTTAAACTGAGCGACACCCCTGTACCGCTAACACGTCCTTGCTCCACCACTTTTTTCAGTTGGCTGGAGAAATCGATATCACGTGCCTGAAAGCCAGGTGTATCCGCATTCGCAATGTTGGACGACAGAATCTCCTGTCGTTGAGCGCGCAAGTTCAGCGCCTCTTGTTGAAAACGCAGAGCACCGTCCAGTTTGTCGAGCATAGTCCCCCCGCAAGGTTAGAATTTGGAGTCGACAGCATAAACGCCGCATAGGGAAGCCTATCGTCAGAATAAGGGCAAAATGCGTCGCTATTTGTCCCCTTAACCTGATAACGGTACGGGTACACTAGGATGCGAAAATGGGCTGTGTGTTAAAAGGCAGAGTCTGGTTTACCCGATGACAGCGGTGGAGATGGATGTGATGGCAATAAAAAGAATTGATGCCAAAACCTTAGCTTTGGGGTTGCTGCTGATGAGCCAGCCATTTGCCCATCAGGCGGTGGCGGCAGATTTATCCGCGCAGGTAAATCAACTCTTCCAGCAGCAATATCCGGATAAAGAGAGTCGGGTTAATGTCATTATCAAAACGCCGCAGAGCCAATGGCCGCAGTGCGAAATGCCTGAAATCACACTGCCGACCAACGCCCGCCCTTGGGGGAATATCAGCCTATCGGTACGTTGCGATGGCGTGCGCCGCTTTATCCAGACGCAAGTTCAGGTGAGTGGGCGCTATGTAGTCGCCACTCGTCAACTGGCTGCCGGCGCAAAAATTACCGCGCAAGATGTTGAGATGAAACAAGGCCGGTTGGATACCCTGCCGCCCGGTGCCTTACTGGAACCCCATTTTGCGCAAGGGGCTGTCAGTTTGCGGCAAATCAATGCGGGGCAACCATTAACCCGCAATATGTTGCGCCGCCTGTGGATCATAAAATCGGGGCAAGATGTGCAGGTGCTGGCGCAGGGTGAAGGGTTTAATGTTAACAGTTATGGTAAAGCGATGAACAATGCGGCCATTCAAGATAACCTCCGCGTGCGCATGGCATCGGGTCAGATAGTCAGTGGTGTCGTGGGCGAAGATGGCACCATTCGCATTATGTTATAACCCTTCGCCCTTAAAGCTGCAGGGTTGTTGACGGCGCGTATTCACCCGAATCACTTACTCATGTAAGCTCATCGGGATTAACACGCTTGCTGCCTACCTGCAACGTTAAGTTCTTTGGGTGTCGTGATTAAAGTTTTTTTAACCTTTGCCGATAACACTAATATGCAGTTATTTGCGGGTAAAATAGTGACAATCCCGCCATCAAATTGCGGGTCGATAAACCTCAATCCCGCACTAGAGGGAGCAACACAACATGAGTATTGAACGCACTCAACCGCTATCACCAGCAACAAAAGTGCAGCCACGGGAAATCAGTGACATTGCGCAACAATCGCGTAAGCCTTCTGCCCAGACAAAAACGCAGGTGAGCGGTACAGAGGTTAAATTGAGTGATGCGCAGGCAAAACTGATGCAACCGGGCAGTCAGGATATCAATGTTGAACGCGTAGAAACGTTAAAACAGGCTATTCGTTCAGGCCAACTGACCATGGATACCGGTAAAATTGCCGATGCTTTGCTGAAAAATGTCGCGGATGACCTTAAGAACAGTTAGTTGTGACTCTATTGCTCATCGCTACTAAGTTGATGGCTAATCGCGACTAAATTGCTAGTGGTAACAACCCGTATTTATCGTAAAAGGAAAGTGGTGGTGGAGAGATTACAGATCAATCTGGACCAGCAATTAGAACTGCTAGAATCATTGACGACTGTTGTGGCACAAGAGCAGCAATTACTCTGCTCCGGTCGGATTCAGGGTATCGTGCTGCAAGGGGTGACTGAACAAAAAAGTTCAATACTGGCGACGCTGGCTTATCTGGAACAAACTCGACTTACCGCTGAAACCGCAGCCAAGATCCACGCGCCCTATAGCAATAATCAGCCCCTCGCTGAGCGGTGGCAACGGATGTTGCAGCTGGCCGAGCATCTTCAGTACAGCAACCTGCACAACGGGCTACTGCTGCAACAGCATATTGAGCATAACACTCAGGCGCTGGCGATTCTGAACACTCGCCACGGTCAGTCACTCTATGGCCCTGATGGTCACGCCAAAGGTGCCAGCTTACTGGGCCGCAAGATTGGCGTTTAATATTTCCCCTGTCTCAGAATAAATTTATTTGCCACAGAGATTAACTGCTGCACTGCGGGGTTTATCTCTGTGCGATCCCTACCTCACTCCCCATATTGCCATCTTAATGTCATTAGCTTCCTACCTACTCAAAAAAGGGTTTTTTCTCTTTTTTTGCAGCGCGCTACTCTGCTGTGGCTAAGCATTGTTTGCTTGGTTTCGATGAGGAGAGGAGAGATGAAAAAGCAGAGAATAGCGATGTTGTGGAGTTTGCTGTTTTTCGGTGTACTGGCGCTGTCGACGACTCAGGCAGCACAATCGTTTGAAATCAAAGGGAATGGTTATTTCCCCTACGATTACTGCTTCACTTGTGTTCACCCAATATGGGGTTACCGATAATTGACCAATACCTGATTGTTGATCACTTGCAGCGGCGGGTTGACCCGACCTTTGCCGGCAATAAAGTAGACAAAAGTGAGTTGAGTCGCGGCGGCTTCACCGGCCAGCCCCCGACTCTGGCCGCTGCCGCCCTCAAGGGGCATACAGCGTGTGGGAGTGCATAACTTCACCTGCAAACCATCTGGCGCTGCTGACATTAATTGGTAGCGCCAGCCTACGGACACAATCCGTGCATTCTCCTGAGCCAGCGCCGTCGGCGATTGTAGCGGCCTGGCAGAGGTTGCCACACCGCGCAAACCTTGCGTTACGCCAATGTCATCTGCCACCCAACTCCCTGAGGCAACAGCACTCAGCGGCAACAAACAGAGCGAAAGTAAACCGGCAAACATCACTCGAGAGAGACGAATCGGCATCAGGCCGCCCCTATGGTTGAGGTCATCCGGATCTGGCGATTATCACCAATTTCCAGATTAGATAGCACCACCATCTGCGGCAGGCTGCGGCGCAGGAAGCGGGCCAATAGTGCGCGCAGAGCGTGATTCACCAGCAGCACTGGCGGTGCACCCAGCATCTCTTGCCGTTGCAGCGCTTGTTTGGACTGCTCTAGCAGACGATCAGCCAGACCCGGCTCTAAACCACCGCCACCCTGTAGTGCCTGTAACAACAAGCGCTCCAGTGCCGCATCCAGCCCAATAACCTGGATTTCACCGGTGCCAGGGAACCACTGTTGCGCAATGGAGCGCCCCAATGCGACGCGCACCACGGCGGTGAGTTCGTAAGGGTCAGTTTGATTTGGCGCGTGTTCCGCCAGTGTCTCAATAATGGTGCGCATATCGCGGATCGATACCCGCTCCATCAACAGATTTTGCAGCACTTTGTGTAGCGTGGTTAAGGTCACGATGCCGGGAATAAAGTCTTCTGTCAGCTTCGGCATCTCTTGTGTCACCCGATCCAGAAGCTGCTGGGTCTCCTGACGGCCAAACAGTTCACTGGCAAATTGGCTAATCAGGTGGTTCAGATGCGTCGCCACCACGGTACTGGCCTCAACCACGGTAAAACCTTGAATCTGCGCCTGCTCACGCAGTGCACTTTCGATCCAGACCGCCGCCAGACCAAAAGCAGGGTCATGCGTCGCCTCGCCGGGTAAGGTACCGACCGCGTTACCTGGGTTAATTGCCAGCCAGCGCCCCGGATGGGCTTCGCCACTGCCAATCTCGACCCCTTTCATTAATATCCGGTAGCTGGCGGGCGGCAGTTCCAGATTATCCCGGATATGCACCACAGGCGGCAGATAGCCCATCTCTTGGGCAAACTTTTTACGGATGCTGCGGATGCGGCCCAACAACTCGCCATTTTGCTGGAAATCCACCATCGGGATCAGGCGATAGCCCACCTCCATCCCCAGAGGGTCTTCTAACTGAACATCTGACCAGGTCGCTTCAGCCGCCTGTTGTTGATCCTGAATCATCGGTGCTTCTGCTACCGCAGATTTTTGTGTCTGTTTGCCGCGTAAGCGCCAGGCTAATGCCAGCAAGGCGACGGTGAATAGCAGGAACACAAAGTTAGGCATCCCCGGCACCATGCCCAGCAAGCCCAGTACACTGGCACTTAATACCATCACCCGTGGATTATTGAACAGCTGGGTAACCATCTGCTGGCCGACATCCTGATCGGTACTTACACGCGTCACGATGACACCTGCCGCCGTGGAGATGACCAGGGCGGGGATTTGCGCCACCAGACCATCACCGATGGTCAGCAAGGTATAGGTTTCTGCCGCGTGGCCTACCGCCATATCGTGCTGAAGTACCCCGACCAGTAAGCCGCCGACCACGTTAATGACCATGATCATTAACCCGGCAACCGCATCACCGCGCACGAATTTACTGGCCCCATCCATGGAACCGTAGAAATCAGCCTCTTGCGTCACATCTGAGCGGCGTTTTTTCGCCTCATCTTCGCCAATCAATCCCGCATTTAAATCTGCATCGATCGCCATCTGCTTACCGGGCATCCCATCCAGAACAAAGCGCGCGCCAACCTCAGCAATACGCCCCGCCCCTTTGGTGATAACCATAAAGTTGATGATAACCAAGATGATAAAGACCACGATACCGATGGCGAAGTTACCGCCCACCAGGAAGTGACCAAAGGCTTCAACCACACGGCCCGCCGCCGCTGCCCCTGTGTGACCATCCATCAGAATGATACGGGTGGAGGCGACGTTTAGCGACAAACGCAGCAAGGTTGAGAACAGCAAAATAGTGGGGAATGCCGCAAAATCCAGGGTGCGCTGGGTAAACATCGCCACCAACAGCACCATGATGGAGAGTGCAATATTGAAGGTAAACAGCAAATCAAGGATGAAGGGTGGCAGTGGCAATACCATCATCGACAAGATCATCAGAATCAGGATTGGCCCGGCAAGGATTTGCCACTGCGTATCTTTAAAGTTGCCCGGTAAACGAAGCAGGGCGGCCAAATTTGCCATTAGTCAGTCTCACTCTCTGTTGCAAAATCCAGTGCTTCCGGCACTGGCAGATGTTCAGGTTTTTTCGGAATTAACCCACCTTCCCGCTTCCAACGTTTCAGTTGATAGACCCAGGCGAGCACTTCCGCCACCGCGGCATAAAGGGTGGCTGGAATGTGTTGCCCCACCTCACTGTGCCGGAACAGTGCCCTCGCCAGCGGCGGCGCTTCTAATAAGGGAATGCGATGTTCCGCGCCCAACTCACGAATACGCAGCGCAACCGCCCCCGCGCCCTTCGCTAACACTTTGGGCGCACTCATTTTTGCTTCGTTGTACTGCAAAGCGACGGCATAGTGGGTCGGGTTGGTGACGATGACATCGGCTTTAGGGATATCCGCCATCATGCGGCGGCGGGCCATCGCGCGTTGCTGCTGACGAATGCGCCCTTTCACATGAGGATCGCCCTCTTGATCTTTAAATTCGTCCCGTATCTCCTGTTTGGTCATACGCAACTTTTTGATATGGCTAGTTATCTGGAAAAACACGTCAAAACCGACCATGGGTGTTAAACCTAATACCACCACCAGTCCGCAGATAATAATCAAGTGCAGCGCGTCGCCTAATGCCGCCACTGGCGGCGCTGCGATCAAGCGCATAATATCTGGCCAGTTATGCCACAGGAAGATGCCGGTTACCCAGCCGACCAGTGTCGCCTTCAAAATCGCTTTGAGTAACTCAGCCAGCGCCTGAGCAGAGAACATCCGCTTTAAGCCGGAGATAAGGCTCATGCGCTGCAGATCAAATTTGATCGATTCACCGCTAAACAGCACCCCGCCCAGCAGCATCGGAACCGCCAGTGCCACTATCACCAATCCGGCAAAAATCGGCACCAGAGCTATCAAGGTTTGGCGCAGCAACATGCCAAGTTGGCGCAGCATCTGCTTATCATTGGTGACCACGCCGTGATCAAAGTGCATCCCTTGCGCCACCATGGCGGCAAGTTGTCGCGCCATCGACTCCCCCGAAAACCACAAGATAGCCAAACCGGCCCCGAGCATCAGCATCGAGGTCAGTTCGCGTGAGCGCGGAATCTGGCCTTTCTCGCGAGCCTTCTCCAGCTTATGGGCTGTGGGTTCCTCGCTTTTTTCCAGATCGCTATCTTCAGACACAGCCAATATTCCTATTCAGCGTGAGCGTTCCGTATTAGGGAGATGGATAAGAGATAAAAATTGCTGCTTAGCATGACAAATATTCAGCTAGCCGATGGATGGAACAACGCGGTAATTAGTGGGCTATTTATTGGATGAGGGTTATTGCGAAGAGGAGAGATTGCAGATGAGAGTCTCTCATCTGCAGGTATATTATGGTCATCCGATAGCTTAGAAGCCCAGGCTATCCAGCAGATCGTCAACCTGATCTTGATTGGCAATCACCCCAGCACCGGTTTTATCCATCTGCGGCCCATTGAGTAAACTGTCCGTCGGTTTTTGCGGTTTGGACGGCATATCTGGGATGTTTTCCATCAATACCATCAATAGTTGCTTCTCAATCTCTTGCACCACATCCATCATGCGCTTGATAACCTGACCGGTCAGGTCCTGGAAATCCTGCGCCATCATGATCTCCAACAATTGCGCATTGGTAAATGAGGTGTGCTGTGGAACCACATCCAGGTAATCACGGGTATCCGTGACCAGCGAGCGCGCATCGGAAAGCTCGATTGGATTGGCAAACCACTCATCCCAGCGAATTTTCAGTGCTTTCGCCGATGACTCCAGCTCATTTTGTCGCGGCTGCGCGGCTTCAACGCAATTTAATGCTCGCTCTGCGGCCTGTGCGGTCATATGAACCACATAGTCCAGACGGTCACGGGCATCCGGAATAGCTTCCGCTGCCTGAGCAATTGCCTGATCCAGACCTAACTCACGTAGGCTATCGCGTAACATCCGCGTAAGGCTACCAATACGGCTAATAATATCACTGGCTGATGCCGCATCTGATGCAGGCATTTGATGGTTACTCATTCCGCCTCCTTACATACCCAACTTTTCAAAGATCTTATTGAGTTTCTCTTCCAAGGTAGCGGCAGTGAAAGGTTTCACTACATAACCACTGGCACCGGCTTGCGCTGCTGCGATGATATTCTCTTTTTTAGCTTCGGCAGTGACCATCAAAACCGGTAGAGAGCTCAGAGCACCGTCAGCACGGATAGTTTTCAACAGGTCTAAACCATCCATATTTGGCATATTCCAGTCAGAAACGACAAAATCAAAACCACCTGTTCGTAATTTATTCAATGCGTCGACACCATCTTCGGCTTCATCCACATTGTTAAAACCTAGCTCTTTTAGCAGGTTTCGGACAATACGACGCATGGTCGAAAAATCGTCTACCACCAAAAATCTGAGATTCTTATCCGCCATACCAACTCCTAAAGTTTGTTGCTCACCGCTGAGCGATTAACTATCAACGCCCGATTTCCACCGGAAAAATGAATACCTAAAGTCGCTTTATATACGTAGCGCCTGGCCACTACTAATCTGTGCCAACATCCGCTGGCTTATCTGATTCAGATCCAATACTTCATTCACGCCGCCCATACCAATGGCTTCACGCGGCATCCCGAAGACCACACAGCTGGCTTCGTTTTGTGCAATGGTATAGGCCCCTGCCCGATGCATCTCCAGTAAACCGGCGGCACCGTCATTACCCATACCGGTCAGAATCACCCCCACGGCATTTCGCCCCGCATACTGCGCCACGGAGCGAAATAGCACGTCAACCGAGGGCCGATGGCGATTCACCGCCGGGCCATCATGGATGCGCACCTGATAGTTTGCCCCACTGCGCGCCAGCTCCATGTGCCGATCACCGGGTGCAATGTAGGCGTGTCCGGGCAATACGCGCTCACCGTCTTCTGCCTCCTTCACCGTGATCTGGCACAATTTATTGAGCCGCTCAGCAAATGAACGGGTAAAACCCGGTGGCATATGCTGAGTAATCAATAGCGCCGGACTGGTAGGCGGCAAAGGCTGTAACACAGTACGGATAGCTTCTGTCCCCCCCGTTGATGCCCCAATGGCAATTAGCTTTTCACTACTGAGCAACGGGGTGTGGGTTAACATTACCGGAGCATGTTCTGGGCCGCGTTGTGGCAGGCGGGCTTTAGCGGCGGTGCGGATCTTCTCCGCAATCAACTCACTGTAAGCCAGCATCCCCTCTCGAATGCCCAACTGGGGTTTGGTCACGAAATCGATCGCCCCTAACTCCAGCGCCCGCATGGTTATTTCGGAGTTCTTACCGGTTAGGGATGAAACCATCACCACCGGCATGGGTCGCAGCCGCATCAGTTTCTCAAGAAAATCCAGACCATCCATGCGCGGCATTTCAACGTCGAGCGTCAAAACCTGCGGATTGAATTTTTTGATCAAATCGCGGGCGACCAACGGATCCGGTGCCGCTGCAACCATCTCCATATCTGGGTGACTGTTGATAATCTCTGTCATTAGCTGGCGCATCAATGCAGAATCATCAACGCATAATACTCTGATTTTACTCATCACCTCTCCTTGGTCAGTCCATAAACGGTCTGCCCGCGCAAATAGAATTCCCGGCTAATTTGACTGAAATTCTCCGAGTGACCCGCAAACATCAGGCCACCGGGTTTTAGCAAAGGGACAAAGCGACGCAGAATGCGCTCCTGCGTCTCTTTATCAAAATAGATCATCACGTTACGACAAAAAATAGCATCAAATTGCCCCGGTAACGCCCACTCTGGTGCCAATAGATTGAGTTGCTGGAACTGAATCATATTGGCCAGTTCTGGCCGCACCCGCACCATACCCTGATGGGGGCCGGTGCCACGCAAGAAATAGCGTTGCATCTGTTGCGCCGACAGTGAGCGCAGCTCATCCTGCCGATAGACGCCGCTGGTCGCTTTCTCCAGCACTTGCGTATCGATATCACTGGCCAGAACCTGACACGATCCCGCCCGATTTCCCAGCGCATCACTTAATGTCATGGCGATGGAGTAAGGCTCCTCACCGGTCGATGCTGCGGTACTCCATACCGAATAACTCCCCTGACGCTGGCGAGCGTGTTCAGCCAGAATCGGAAAATGGTGCGCCTCACGGAAAAATGCCGTCAGATTGGTGGTCAACGCATTCACAAATGCCTGCCACTCGGCACTATTCGGGTCGCTCTCCAACACCGCAAGATATTGACCAAAATCGTTAATATTCAGCAATCTTAACCGCCTGACCAGGCGGTTATAGACCATTTCCCGTTTGTGATCGGCCAGTACAATCCCGGCTCGTTGGTAAATAAGTTGGCAAATGCGCCGGAAGTGGACATCCGACAGCGGGAGCCGTTGAATCATCTGAGTCAGAATCGACCCAGACTCCAGGGGTGATGGCTGAGCTGCTTGATTCAAAGACGATTGTTTCATCGATGATGATTTCATCCAGCCTCCCCCCACAACAAAGTCTTGGTTACGTCATTTGACAATCTGGGATTTCCTTTGCGACCGTGGCTTTTACAACAGATTGCTTACTACTGCTTTGCCCCTCCCCGCTGTCGCTATCCTGCTCCAAACGAAAAACAGACACTGCATTGGAGAGCATACTTGCCTGCTCTTCCAGTGCATTAGCCGCAGCCGCAGCCTCTTCCACTAATGCGGCGTTTTGCTGAGTGACCTGATCCATCTGTGTTACCGCGAGTGAAACCTGCTCAATACCCCGGCTTTGCTCATCCGAGGCGGAAGCGATTTCACCCATAATGTCGGTAACCCGAGTCACTGAGCGAACGATCTCTTCCATGGTAGTACCCGCATTTTCAACCAGTGTGGACCCCTGGCTAACACGACTGACCGATTCATCGATCAACACTTTAATCTCTTTTGCCGCTTGCGCACTGCGCTGGGCCAAATTACGTACTTCACCTGCCACTACCGCAAAACCACGCCCCTGTTCACCGGCACGTGCGGCTTCAACGGCCGCATTCAGCGCCAGAATATTCGTTTGGAAGGCAATACCATCAATCACGCTGGTAATGGCACCAATCTTCTTCGAACTGGTGGCGATATCATGCATGGTGGTGACCACACCGCGGGTCAACTCGCCCCCTTTCGCGGCGGTTCCCGATGCATCTTGCGCCAACTGTGTTGCCTGACGCGCATTATCCGCATTCTGTTTCACGGTGGCGGTCAGTTGCTCCATACTGGCCGCTGTTTGCTCCAGTGATGCTGCCTGCTGTTCTGTTCTCGCAGACAAATCATTGTTGCCGGCCGAGATCTCCTGAATCCCTGTCAGCATCGATTCAGTCCCATCACGGACGTGGCTGACAGTGGTGATTAACGAGCGCTGCATGGTGCGTAAGCTGGCAAACAGTTGACTAATTTCATTGCGGCCAGAGACATCAATATGAGCGGACAAATCCCCCTCAGCAATGCGATCGAAGTGGGCGCTCATAATCTTCAGCGGGTTCACGAACATTGTGCGTAACCAAACCAGCGAAGAGAGCGCCATCAGAATCACCATCAAAATCGCGCCACCAAATATCCAGATGGAGAGATGGTAAGCTTGTTGATTCTCTGTACCCGCCTCGGCAATCACCTCATTGGCATATTGCAAATACTGCAAAAAATCTGCCTCGAACAGATCTTGTGTTTTCTGGGTGGGCTGATCCATAAAACCTTGTAGATTGCCGGCCTCCAGAAAATCGATGAGTTGCCGTAACGAGAGCCGTAAATTCTGATAACTGTTTTTGGTGGCATTCAGTAACTCGCCGCCAGTTTCACTCTCATCAAGGCGCGGCACCGCCAGAAACTGATTAAAATAGAGATCCGCTTTCTGTAATGAGCTGCGTGCATTGCCCATTAATGCGTTAACTTGCTCCTGAGGGACTTTGAGAGCCGAGCGCGTCCCCGCTCGGTTTAAGGTATTACGCGCCTGAAGCAAGGATACCCAACTGAGGCTTAATGCATCCCGTTGCTGACTGCTAAGATCCACACGATTTAAGTTTTGGTTGTCTGAGCGAAAAGCCGTAAATGACAGACCACTTGAAATTAACTGTATGGAGCAGATCAATATCAGTAACAGGAAAAAGCTGGTAGAAATCCGGATTCGGCCAAACATCGTAACCTCTTCTCAGCCGGCTCATAGGCCGGCTTTATCTATTTTTTGTGTAGGGGGGATATCTAGAAAGTTTCCCAATTATCTTGCAGGTCACTTCCCAGTGTTTTTTTAGCAGTACCGCTCAGATCCTGTGTCGGCTGCTTGATTTTTCTCACACTCTTGGTGCTACTACCGTTATCCATACGTAAAACGAAGACGGACATGGATTGGGTCAACATGCTGGCTTGCTCTTCCAGTGCGGCGGCGGCAGAAGCAGACTCTTCCACCAACGAGGCGTTTTGCTGGGTCACACGGTCCATCTCGGTAACGGCCTGACCAACCTGGTCGATACCGCGGCTTTGTTCATCAGAGGCGGAAGCGATTTCACCCATGATGTCCGTGACGCGCGTGACGGCATTAACGATATCGCCCATGGTTTCACCCGCGCTTTCAACCAGCACCGATCCCATGTCGACCCGGTTGACGGAGTCTTCAATCAAACCCTTAATCTCTTTTGCTGCTTGTGCACTGCGCTGCGCCAGATTGCGCACTTCACCGGCGACCACGGCAAAACCACGACCCTGCTCACCGGCACGGGCCGCTTCCACGGCGGCGTTCAATGCCAGGATATTGGTCTGGAAGGCAATGCCGTCGATGACGCTGGTAATATCGGCGATTTTCTGCGAACTGCCGGCAATTTCGTGCATGGTTTGCACCACGTTTGCCACCACTTTCCCGCCTTTTTGCGCTGTTTCTGATGCGCTCAATGCCAGTTGGCTAGCCTGACGGGCATTTTCAGCATTCTGTTTCACGGTGGCAGTTAACTGCTCCATGCTGGCGGCCGTCTCTTCCAGTGACGCGGCTTGCTGTTCGGTACGCGCGGACAGGTCGTTGTTACCGGCGGCGATTTCAGATGCCCCGCTGTAGATGGCATCAGCGCCTAAACGCACGTCATTAACCGTGGTCGCCAATTCAGACTGCATGTGCTTCAGGCTGGCAGCCAAGGTGCCCATCTCATTGCGGCTATGTACTTCGATGGTTTGGGTCAAATCACCATTGGCGATATGCTTGATATGCTCAATCAGGTGTTTCAGCGGATTAATCAAGATGTGTTGCATACCCAACCACACCAAGATAATCACGGCTGATACCGCAATCAGTACAGCCACAATCACACCCATAGCAAAGCTGAATGAGTGGTTGCTGTCTTCCACGGCGGAAGCATATAGACGGTCGTTCTGTGTCAGGTAAGTGTTGTAATCCTTCTCAAAAGCATTCTGGAAACTGGAGGTTGGCTGATCAAAGAATTCGTTGATTTTACCCGCTTCCATCAATTGGATAAGCTCAGTCAGTGCGCCAAAGTATTGGTCATAGGTCTGTTTTAATTTTTTAGCTGACTCTGCATCTTGCTGACTATCCAGCGGAATCTGTTCGTAGTTTTTAAAACGGTCTGCCGCCACACCCAATGTACCTTTGGCTGAAGCCAGAAGATCATTGACGGTAGGGCCGCTGCCGGTGTGATTGACATCCATCATGTAGCGGATGCCTGCGCGGTTCAGTGTATTACGTGTTTGCAGCAGATTTACCCAGCTCTCATTCAACACCGATTGTTGCTGACGGATAACTTGTAAAACAGCGAAGTTTTCTTTGTCATTTTTCAGGGAGTTGAAGAAAAGCCCGCTGGAGACCAGCTGTAAGGCACCAAATAGCACTAACACCAGCAGCAGGCTGGTGACCACTTTCATACGCTTAAACATGTTGTCCCTTCATAAGTACGTCAAAACATAGGTATGTCAAAATACGGGTACGCCAAATCACAAGACGCCTAATTAACACTGTTATCGGCATCAAAGGGGGGAACTTTACCGGGGAGGGGGATTATTTTAATGAGGTGTTAATGGTTATGGGGGTGGTTGAGTTGGGATTAGTGCTCACTTTGCCTGCGTGGTGGATTGGATCTGGTTTGGGTTGATAGTCGTTTGGGGATTGGGATTGGGATTGGGATTGGATCTGGTTTCGGTTGATATTCGTTCAGTGATGACCTGATCTCCGTCGCCTCAACCGAGTCGGGCCGCAGGGCGGCGGCCCAACACCCGCGCCTGGCGCGAAATATTCCTGATTGCGCTTAAGGTCAAAAGAGAAAGTCAAAATCAAAACCCTGTTTTTAGCTTTTGAAGTTAAAAGCACATTTGAGCTGCCGAGTGAAGAGTGGATGCCGAGCGATACGTGCGCTAGCGCAGGGGTTCCAAGGGGGTTACGCGCTTGTAACCCCTTTGGCGGTTGGTTCATTGGAGGCAAGGTGAGCGGTGAAGCTTTAACAACCGAACTTATCACCCAACTGAATATCAACCGAAACCAGATCCAGATCTTGCCCCGAAACTCTTACCCCTTCGCCACCGCATCAATCAACGACATCTCTTCGCTACTCAACAACTTCTCGATATCAACCAAAATCAGCATTCTTTCGCCCAGAGAACCTAACCCCGTTAGGTACTCGGTTGCCAAAGTGACGGCAAATTCAGGTGCCGGACGGATTTGTTCATTGGTCAATGACAGCACATCAGAAACACCATCAACCACAATACCGACAACCCGCTGCTCAAGATTCAGCACAATCACCACGGTATTTTCGTTATAGCTGACGCCTTTTTGTGCAAATTTAACCCGTAGGTCAATAATAGGGACAATGACGCCACGTAAGTTAGTCACACCCTTGATGAACGCGGGGGTGTTAGCAATACGGGTCACCTGATCGTAACCACGGATCTCTTGCACTTTCAGAATATCAATGCCGTACTCTTCATCACCCAGCGTAAAAATCAGGAACTCTTGTCCTACCGTTTCGCCAGCCAGCTTCGTGACGGTTGCTAGTCCTGCCATGTGTTTACCCTTCAATCAGTAGGTTGAATTTATGTTTTTTTTCAGGGCCGAGAACATCTCCACGACCCTGCACCTGTTTACATATGGATTCCATACAGGCGCTATACGGGACAACTGTTATGCGGCGGTATCTTCAACCGATACACGCTTTTCCCGGTTTAGAGCCTGCAAAGCTGACACATCAACAATTAGCGCCACGCTGCCATCACCCAATATGGTCGCGGCTGAAATTCCTGGCACCTTGCGGTAGTTGCTCTCCAGGTTTTTCACCACCACTTGGTGCTGACCGATCAGTTGGTCTACCAACAGCGCATAACGGCGACCGGCACTTTGCAGAATGACAACAATGCCCTGAGTGGCTTCAGTTTTAGCATTTTCAACATCAAATACCCGGTACAGTTCAACCAGCGGTAGATACTCGCCGCGCACTTGTAACACCCGTTCGCCGCCGGCCAGCGGGTGTAGATCTTCCGCCAAAGGTTGCAGCGACTCCATCACCGCGTTCAGTGGCAAAATGAAGACTTCATCACTAACTTTAACCGACATGCCATCAAGAATAGCCAGCGTCAATGGCAGCAGGATACGGATCGAGGTGCCAAGACCCGCCTGGAAACTGACCTGCACATGGCCGCCCATCTCCTGGATATTTCGCTTAACGACATCCATCCCGACGCCACGGCCGGAAACATCCGTCACTTGCTCAGCGGTGGAGAAGCCTGGTGCGAAAATCAGCATCCCGACATCTTCATCACTCATATGCTCATTGACCGCCATCCCCTGAGACTGCGCTTTCGCCAGGATTTTTTGCCGATTCAGCCCGGCGCCATCATCAAGAACCTCGATGCAAATATTGCCGCCCTGATGCTCAGCGGAGAGTGTCAGATTGCCCACCGGCTGTTTACCAGCGGCGATACGGGTCTGTGCATCTTCAATACCGTGATCCAAACTATTACGAACCAGATGGGTTAATGGGTCGATAATGCGCTCGATCAGGCTTTTATCCAGTTCGGTCGAGCTACCCAGCAGCGTCAGTTCAACCTGCTTATTGAGCTTGCTCGCCAGATCGCGCACTAACCGTGGGAAGCGGCTGAACACATACTCCATCGGCATCATCCGGATGGACATCACCGACTCTTGCAAGTCACGCGCATTGCGTTCCAACTGCCCCATGCTATTGAGCAAATCACCATTAATCACCGGGTCCAGGATGCCGGAGCGCTGTGCCAGCATGGATTGGGTGATAACCAATTCGCCCACCAGATTAATCAACTGGTCAACTTTCTCAACTGCAACACGGATACTAGTGGATTCACTGGCTTTCGCTTTCGGCTTCACATGCTCTGGGCTAGTGGGTACGGCAACCGCACCCACTTGGGGGGCGATTTTAACTTCGGCAACAGGCGCAACGGTGGCAACTGGCGCAGCGACTTCTGGCGCAGCTTCTGACTCAGCCGGTAAAAAACTAATTTGCTCCGGTTCCAGCACAAAACAGAGTACCGCGCTGATATCATCTTCATTGACCGAGGTAATCAAGGTCGCTTCAAGGCTATCGGCACTTTGGTGGGGATCTTTGACTTCGCCCAAATTGCCCAGCTCTTCCAGCATCAGCGGGATCTCTTGCTCTTTCAGGCCAGACAGGCGAATGCGCATCCCCCCCTGAACCAGAGCCGGCGACTTACCGCTAGTTTTCGCTTCAGCGGTTGCCGCACCACTGCCCTGCGCGGCGGCTGGGGCATCACCCACACTCTGTTGTTCTAAAGCTTCAAGTGCCAATTGGCGCAGCGCGTGACAGATATACTCAAAGCTTTCCGCATTGGGTTCCTGCGAGGTTTTGTAGGCGTCCAACTGTTCCTGCATAATATCTTTCGTTTCCAAAAACAGGTTGATGATATCAGTGCTCAGGCGCATCTCGTCGCGGCGAGCACCATCCAACAGGTTTTCCAACAGATGGGTTGTCTCTTGCAGCACCGTAAAGCCAAACGTCGCTGCCCCACCTTTGATGGAGTGAGCAGCACGGAAAATGGCATTGAGTTGTTCATTGTCTGGTGCCAGCGGGTCCAGCAATAACAAGTGCTGCTCCATATCCGCCAGCAGTTCATCTGCTTCATCAAAGAACGTCTGATAAAACGCGGTAATATCCATGCTCACGGTGTCACCTCTACTGTGCGTCGCGGCTTGTCGGAGAGACCGGTGCATGACTTGCAGGTGCCGCTGGCAACGATGTCGTTGGCCCGCTGGCAGCTGGAGTCATATTCCCCGTGCTCAATGGTTGTGTTTGTGGTGCTGGTGCTGTTGTTGTCGATGATGATGCTGTTGTCGATGATAATGTTGTCGATGATGATCCTGGCGATGCCGCTACTTTCACTGCGTCATCAGCTGCTGCCTTGGCAGGTTGCGGCGCATTGGTTGAACCTGCCGCTGCCGAACCGGTGGCTACCGCCTGCTCAGTGGATGTTGCCGCTACAGCTGGCGGTGTTGCAGCAGTGACCGCTGATGTCGCCGCTGGCGCAGTACCCGTGCTCTCAATCTGCTTCAAGCTTTCCGCTTTTTCGATATCCAGCGCTCTGTTATCTAAATTCTCATGCTCAATATCATGTTGAGTCTGTTTGTTCAGCACCAGGATACTGATACGGCGGTTGACCGGGTCATCCGATGCCTGCTCTTTGAGGCGCATTGTTGAGGCCATGCCCACCACGCGCAGCACTTTGCCCTCATCCAGGCCGCCAATCAGCAATTCACGTCGTGAAGCATTGGCGCGATCCGCTGACAACTCCCAGTTGCTATAACCCCGTTCGCCGTTGGCGTAAGGCAAGTCATCGGTGTGACCCGACAGACTGATTTTATTCGGTATATCATTCAAGATAGGGGCTATTGCACGTAAAATATCGCGCATATACGGCTCAACCTGAGCACTCCCCATCTTGAACATCGGCCGATTTTGACTATCAATAATCTGAATTCTCAGACCTTCTTCCATCATGTTAATCAACAGATGTGGCCGCAGCGCTCTCAGTCTTGGGTCGGATTCGATCAGCTGATCCAGCTTTTCCCGTAATTTATTGAGGCGATACTCCTCTTTGCGGCTCTCTTCCGAATCTATGTGCTTACGCACCTCACCCACCTGCTGAGTCGGGTCATCACCCCCCCCTGGAATCGGGCTGGTGCTGGAACTACTTTTATCACCGCTAGTCAGCGCGACTTTCAATGGCGTCCGGAAATAATCGGCAATTTGCGTCAGTTGTTGCGGGCTGGAAACCGATAGCAGCCACATCACCAGAAAGAAGGCCATCATCGCGGTCATAAAGTCAGCGTAAGCGATTTTCCATGACCCACCATGGTGGCCACCACCATGTTTGGCCTTGCGCTTTTTGACCAGAATAACGGGGTGGTTCTGATGCTTCATGCGTCCTCTTCTGTCGCTTGCGGTACTGGAGCTTTCACTCTGCGTACATGCTCTTCCAACTCAATGAACGATGGACGCTCCGTGGTGTAGAGTGTTTTACGACCAAATTCCACGGCAATTTGCGGTGCATATCCGTTCAGACTGGAAAGCAGTGTCACCTTGATGCACTGCATCATTTTGGTGGTTTCTGCACTCTGTTGACGCAATAAAGTCGCCAAAGGTGAAATAAATCCATATGCCAACAAAATACCCAGGAACGTCCCCACCATCGCGTGGGCAATTAACGCGCCAAGTTCTGCGGCAGGTCGGTCGGCGGAGGCCAGGGCATGGACGACCCCCATCACCGCGGCAACAATACCGAATGCAGGGAGAGAGTCCCCCACCATCGCCAAACTCCCAGCGGGAACTTCGCACTCTTGCTCGTGGGTCTCTATCTCTTCATCCATCAATGCTTCGATTTCAAAAGCGTTCATATTTCCGCTAACAATTAACCGCAAATAGTCGGTAATAAATTCGACTAATATCTTATCGGCCAGAATCCTCGGATAATTAGAGAATATTTCACTTTCACGTGGATTTTCTATATCACGTTCCAGTGACAACATTCCCTGCTGACGGGATTTTGCTAATAAGCGGTAGAGCAGCGCCATTAAGTCCATATATAGGACTTTGTTATATTTAGAGCGGCGCATCAATCTTGGCATTGCCTTCATTGTGGCTTTTATTGCTTTACCATTGTTACCCGCAATAAATGCACCAATACCTGCCCCGCCGATAATTAAAAATTCAGCTGGCTGATAAAGTGCGCCAAGGTGACCACCAACAATCATGTAGCCACCGAAAACCGCACCTAAGACCACGATATAACCCAAAATAACTAACACGCGACATCCTTAGCAAAGTGTGTGGGTGGAAGGTGAGGTGTTAGCACCCTTTGAGTGTGATGAGTTGTCATTAACTGGCTACAGAAACGGTATCCATACCGCCGCTGTAACCAAAAATTCAGACAAATCAAAGAAACTCAAACTGCGCGTCTAACCTGCTCATCCAGCAGTTGTGAAGTTATATCGGCAGATTGCGGAGAAAGTTTACGTTTTTTTACTGCGCGGGAAGGTGGCTGGCAGAGACTACAGACAAAGCTGTTTCGTGGCTGGTGCGCATGGGTGATAAAAGTCCCACCACAGCAATTGCAACCTGAGAGCTGCAACATACCACTGTCAACGAATCGAACCAGTGTCCAGGCACGGGTTAACGCCAGTAATGGCGGGATTCCCGACTGATCAGGGCACTGTTCCAGATAGAGACGATAAGCCTTAATAACGGCCTCAACACCGGTGCATTGTCCGCTTTTTAGCAAGAAGCTATAGGCGTTATAAAACATCGATGAATGAATATTTTGTTCCCAAGTCATAAACCAATCGGTGGAAAATGGTAACATTCCTTTCGGTGGCGGGCTGCCTCTCAGCTCTTTGTAGAGCTTAATTAAACGCCCCCGGCTGAGTTGCGTTTCGCTTTCCAGCATCTGTAAACGCGCACCTAAAGTTATCAACTCCATTGCCAAATGAATGTCTTTGGCTTCCTGGACAATACTTTTCTCAACCATCTGTCATGCTCTTCTCTTAGGTGCACTACCATCTTTTAACGATAGTTCGTGGAGTAAGTGGCTCGACAATAAAATTCCGGTATGGATTTGCTGCAAGTCATCCACACGAGACTCTTTCGTCAGATGATGAATAGTGTTGTGATCACTGAAGCGGAAATGACAGACTAATTGGTTAGTCTCAGCTAATTTAACCATTTGCGGTAAGGTTAACTGTGATAATGCATCGGCCATGCTATCAGTAATACCCAAGCGAAACATCGCTGAGGCTTTCTCATCGTTAATTAACCGCTGCGCTAAGAGCAAATATGACAAATTAATATCATAAATATGTTTGAGTAATTCAGACGTACTCATTTTACACATCCCGACTGATTATGTTTTAAAACATAAGTTGGATGATAGTATTTTTCACCCAAGACCTGGGATCCTTCCCGTTATACAGTTAATTAGCACCTATAGAACTAAAAATAATTGAAACCTACTGGTGTTACGTTACAAAAATACCATTTTGGTATGAAACAACATGTCGTTGGCCTGGCAGCTGAATTTTTTGCTGCTCTGATAATGCACCACCATCATGGAACTTTTCTTACAAATTATTAGGATTATTCCTAAAGAGGCCCAACTCTACTCCCGAATCGTTAGCACATACAATGTGACTAGTGATTCATTTTAAATGTAATGTGATATGGATCACAAAAATAAAATAAAAAGTTGCTACCACCCAACAAAATTGTTCATTTACTAACCACTTGCGCGCTCAAAAAACAACCAGAAGTCAGAAAAGAGCTAAAAAACTAAGGATATAGGCCCAATTCTTACTGTTTTTAGATCAATTCGAACAAACACATTCCTAAAACAAAATAGCAGAACATAAATCTGTCATAACACGAAATTATCAGCATTAAGGACTGCAATACCCCTTAATTACTCGGTAAGACTATAAGTAACCTGCCGAAACTATTTTTCTTTAACGAATATTTATGCGATTACAATAACTACCGATTATCGAACGCTTATTAGCCAATCGACCTTTTAGCGTTAAAAATATCAACGCTGAGTAGTAAAAAAAGCAACAGAGGTAACTACATGTTTCACTCTCGCTTAACCAGATACATTTTCATCACTCACCTTTTCAACTTTGGTTTATATCCTCATTTTTGCAAAGTATTTGTAAACAGAATGTAATATAAATTAATTAATAATGTTTGAGTCATAAGTTTACCCTGCGTTTTTTTAGCTATTCGATTAATTAAGTCCCTGCAATAGCTAGCATTCTTAACCAGTTACTACCAAATGTGATTAACCTCCCATTTATGAAATCTGTGATCCCCTACTCTTAATCAATAGCCGTGCTTATGAGAGCCTAATAATGGGATACAGCAATGTACTGGTCGCAGTTGCTCTTTCACCCGAAAGCCAACAATTGGTTGATAAAGCCGTTTCCATCGTTCGGCCCTATAACGGCAACGTTTCGCTAATTACATTGACGACCGAACCCGAGATGTACAGCAGTTACGCGGCACCTATGCTCGGTGATTTGCGATCAGTGATACAAGAAGAAGCACAGCTATTTATGGAGAGATTATCTATTAATGCTAACTATTCGATTAAGAGTAGAACCGTGATTCATGGTGAATTCGCCGATAGCCTGACTTACTATTGCCAGCACCAGCATATTGATTTGGTTATCTGTGGCAATCACAGTACCCATTTGATGAATAAACTCTCTTGTTCAGCGGCTCGGCTGATTAATACCAGTACAGTGGATGTCCTCATCGTCCCTCTTTGAGTGGCCACTTTTTCGCCTCATGGCGGCAGTGGCAGCCAATCAGCAACAATAAATCTCAGTTATTATTCCGGGGCTATTTGGCCCCGGATATCTTTCTATCACATCATGTTATGCAAATATGGTTACGGTTAGAACCACTTGCCGAAACGGCGGATATAGAACTGTTTCATCAGTTGCGCAACGACACAGTAGCTGATCAATGTTCCTGCCAGCCATGGGAAATATTCCCATGGTAGTGGTACTAAGCCGACCAAAGTTCCCAGTGGTGAAAACGGAATATAGATACCGATAGCCATAATTAACCCCGTCGTCAGTAGTACTGGCAACGCCGCCGTACTTTGAATAAACGGAATTTTTTGTGTGCGCAACATATGAACAACCAACGTTTGCGATAACAGACCCTCAATAAACCAACCTGACTGGAACAAAGCCTGATGCTCGACACTGTTAGCGGCAAAAACAAACCACATCAATGCAAAGGTAGTAATATCAAAAATGGATGAAGTTGGCCCAATCCATAACATAAAGCGGCCAATATTTTTAGCATCCCACTTGCGCGGTTTACGTAAAAACTCTTTATCCATCTTATCCCACGGCAGTGAAAGCTGGGAAATGTCATACATCAGGTTTTGTAACAGTAGGTGGATAGCTAACATCGGTAGGAATGGAATAAATGCGCTGGCCACTAATACCGAGAATACATTACCGAAGTTAGAACTGGCTGTCATATTCAGATATTTGATGATATTGCCGAAGGTTTCACGCCCAATAATGACCCCCTCTTCGAGCACCATCAGGTTCTTTTCCAACAAAATAATATCTGCTGACTCTTTGGCTATATCCGTGCCGGTATCAACCGAAATCCCCACATCAGCATCGCGCAACGCTGGCGCATCATTGATGCCATCCCCCAGAAAACCAACGGTATGCCCATTACTTTGCAGCATTTTCAGCACCCGTGATTTTTGCAGCGGCGTCAACTTGGTAAACAGCGTGCGCAACTCCACTTCCCGCGCCAGGGTCTCATCATCCATGCTTTCAATATCACGACCACTTAGCGGCTCGCCCGGTTCCAGCCCCACCTCACGGCAGATTTTTGCCGTAATAATCGGGTTATCACCCGTTAACACTTTGACTGCGACGCCGTTTTCACGCAACGCGGTGATTGCGGCCTCAGCGCTCTCTTTCGGTGGGTCGAGGAAGGTCAGTAACCCTTGCACCACCAGATCGCGTTCATCAGCAATATTTAACGGCAATTCGCTGGCTTGAGCCTCCAACTCGCGGGTTGCCAGTAGCAAGACACGAAAACCATCTTCGTTATATTGCGTGGCTAACGCCAGTAATTCAGCCCGGCGGCTATCATCCAATGGGACAATTTCACTCCCCTCCCGGACTTGAGTACAGATGCTCAGCATCTCCTCCACCGCACCTTTACAGATTAAGCGCTGCTGTTGCTGCTCATCTTTGACCACGATCGACAAACGGCGGCGGATGAAATCAAAGGGCAACTCATCCACTTTAGTAAAGCCGCGCAGCGCATCGATCTCAGGTTTGCCTCGGCTAAATTTGATCACCGCCTGATCCATCAGATTACGCATGCCACTTTGGTGGAAACTGTTGAGCCATGCCAGCTGCAATACCTGCTGGTCATTACTACCATTGGCATCTAAATGGTGCTCAAGAATGATACGGTCCTGCGTTAACGTGCCGGTTTTATCCGTGCACAACACATCCATCGCCCCAAAATTTTGTATTGCGTTCAATCGCTTAACCACAACTTTTCGCCGTGACATCGCGATGGCGCCTTTCGCCAGGTTAGAGCTGACAATCATCGGCAACATTTCAGGGGTCAACCCCACCGCAACCGCCAAAGCAAACAGGGCCGCCTCGGTCCAATCCCCTTTGGTAAAGCCATTAATCAGCAATACAATTGGGACCATCACCAACATAAAGCGGATCAATAACCAACTGACACTGTTCACTCCACGATCAAAAGCCGTTTGTGCACGATTGCCCACAATTGACTTAGCAAGCGACCCGAAATAAGTATGCCCGCCGGTGGCAACCACCACCGCCATTGCCGTCCCGCTGGCAACATTGGTTCCCATCAGACAGATATTAGACAATTCAAGTAGTTCGCTCTCACTACTGGCATCCGCATCGACTGATTTTGAGCTGATGTCGCCCATCGCATCGTACTTTTCGATGGGTATGGCCTCGCCAGTCAGAATTGCCTGACTAATAAACAGATCTCTCGATTTAATCAGCCGTAAATCAGCAGGGATCATATCTCCGGCGGATAAAAGAATAATATCACCCGGCACCAATTGCTTAATCGCAATTTCCTGTTTTGCTGGCTGAGCACTGTGGCTACTCCGACGCAATACAGTCGCGGTGGTGCGCACCATTGATTTCAGTGCTTCTGCGGCTTTATTAGTTCGGAACTCCTGCCAGAAACGTAATAGCCCGCTGATCAATACCATAGTGACAATAATAGTGACGCCAACCAGGTCGGTCTCTTCACCACTTTGTAATGGCAACCAATAGTCAGTAAAAAAACTAATTGCCGCCAAAACCATCAAAACAAAAATAAACGGGTTATTAAATGCAGCCAGTAATTGAGTCAGGGCCGGAGGTGCTTTCTCATGCGCGACTTGATTGATACCGTATAATTCCAACCGCTCTCTGGCATCTTCTTCAGTCAGACCATTTAGATTTGCATTTAGCTTGGATAAGGTTTGATCCAAGCTATTTTTAGCCTCTAATGCAATAGTAAAGGTTTTTTTATTATTGCTGCGGTTTGTCGCTGTCTCTTTAAATTTGGTCATAACGCTTCTCTTTTAATTCTAAATGCACAGCAGTTATCCACTCAATAAAGTTGAGATAAGTTGTGCTGAACTATTATTGCGCTGCCAATTTTATATTTAATTAGCAGCAGCTAATTAAGTTAACTCCGGGGTGATCGTCCATAACAACTCCTTACTACCACATGGGTCAGCGCTATTTATTATTGATTAAAAAAGATCTGTCTCTTTTATTAATTATGCCGGTAATTCAGATGCAATACGCCAATGAATAGAGCTAACACTGCGCTCCAAGCTTACGCGACAAACAATACCTTCAATTTCTTTCTGTGCTGCAGGTGTTGCCACTATTTCAGCACAGACTTCCAACTGACCGGGCTTAGCAATATCGGCACTGCAAAGTGATTGCAACCGTAATGCCACACCATTTAATGCCTGCAAAATAAGCGTGCGGACTAATATTTCATCCTCTGTACCACAGGTAACCTGAATCCGGTAGCGAACTTCTAAATCGACCGCTTGTTGCTGGGGTTGTAAGTTAATACGTTGTGCAGCTTCACGTAACAATATATTGGCGCACAGGATAACCGCTGTTGCCGCCACGGCATTCCAATATAATCCTAGGCCACAAAGCACACCAATACCCGCTGAACACCAAAGCGTCGCCGCTGTATTCAATCCTCGGATATTCATGCCTTCTCGCATAATAACGCCCGCGCCGAGGAAACCAATTCCTGAAACAACTTGAGCAGCAATACGCCCAGGACTGTCCGGTGAGGTGGCATAAGAGCTAAGAATAAATACCGCAGCACCGGTGGCAACCAATGCATTAGTCCGTAAACCCGCCATCCGTTGACGCCATTGCCTTTCAGCACCAATTAACGCGCCGAGACACATCGCCAATAATAAATTTATGACAAAAGGAGTTACTGCCATGATTCTCTCCATGATTTAATCATTGGTAGAATAATCATGTGCTATTTAGCACACAGGTAATTGTGCTGAGAGATATACCTAAGGTATTACTCAGCAAAAACCTATGTTTAGGCCGGGAGGGAATAGTGCGTGGTTGTTAAATACCATAATAAAAACCCAAATTAATACCCTCGATGGTTTCTCATCGAGTTAAAACATTATTGGGATTGCACAGCTCAGAAAATAGAGAGAGGGTGCTGCCCGCCATTTTTCGGCAAGCAACAAATCAATAGGGAGATGAGTTAGCTTGCCTTGCTTATTTGACTACTACTTTGCGTATCCATTAGCTTCTCCATCTGATTTTTCCAAAAGTATAGTTGCGAGTGATAACTATGTAAAGCTTATATTCCTAAACAGAACCTAAACCAACCCAGGAGAATTAAATAATAAAACTAATATTTATAATATTGGCAACTAATTAATTGCTTTGATTTATTAGATATTATCTTCGCGAATCTCACCACGTGAAAAGAGCACTATAGAGTAACCTCAATCACTCACCCTCCCCTCGTTACATGGTTGCTCATAAAAATCCACTATCAAGTCATTGACTCAATTACAGAAATATGAGGAATCTTTAATCTAAACTGCGACCGTGATCTCATTTATAACCCTAACTATTTTAGCCCCGTTGCCGATAAATCTTTAAAGGATTGTTGGGATTATTTTCAATATAGGGGTGAATTAATTTTAAGTAGCGATGCCTGCACCCCACGTGATCGCAGTGACAAGCGAACAAGGCTACAGCTTCAAGTAAGCAGGGTATAGCAGGCAAGGACCTTTCCTCGAGCGACTATAGAAACGGAACTGACAATGAAACGTGGAAGTACGCATCAGCCATTGGATCGAAAAATAATGCCAGAGCAGAGTACAAATACGAAAGTACTGTTTGTTAATAACATGCGTCTGGTCACTTTGTTTATCGCCATCTTGGCGGGGATACTACTCTTATTTGCAGCGGCAATTGGTACGTCAGGCTACTTTCTAAAACAAAGTAACCAATCACTTGAAGAAGCGACCCAAGAGCTGGATATCCGACTGGGTCTATCTAATAGTTCGAATTACCTGCGCACTGCACGCCTTATTCTTATTCAAGCAGCATCATCGGCACGTATCGGTGATACCGAGGGTTACCAGCAGGGCCTGAAAAGTGCTGAAGGCTGGATTGCTCAGTCACAACAAATGTTTAACCTCTACTATAACCGCCCGGTTAAGTCTGAAACTGACACCGCTCTGGATGGACCGCTGAAAAAAGCCTATGAACAGTATCGCGACGACGGGATGAAACTCATGCTCGACGCGACCAAAGAGGGGCATTTTGAAGAGGTTATCTCTCTTGAGGCAGAAAAACTTAATCAGTTGGACAGCGCTTACAATGAGCCACTGCTAAAAGCGGTTAAATATCGCACAGAACGCGCCACCCAAATCAACCAGACAGCTCAGCAAGAAGCCCGCCTCGGTTACATATTGATGGGGGGAGCCTTTATTCTGGCTATTCTATTAACGTTGATCGCTTTTTTAGTGATCAGCAGGGTCATCATCAAGCCGATTAACTGGCTGGTAGAACGCATTCAGCGCATTGCTCAAGGTGATTTGACCCAAACACCCGTAGCCTTCGGCCGCAATGAGATTGGTGTATTGGGTAACAATATACAGCAGATGCAAGATTCATTATCCACTACAGTCGAAGCTGTCCGCAGCAGTGCTGAATCTATTTACCAAGGCTCCAGCGAAATTGCACTGGGCAATACCGATCTTTCGGCACGCACTGAGCAGCAAGCCGCTTCACTCGAACAGACTGCCGCCAGCATGGAGCAGCTCACCGCGACAGTGAAACAAAATGCAGAGAATGCCCATCATGCCAGCCAACTGGCGGCTAATGCCTCGGCTAAAGCGGCTCAAGGTGGTGATATTGTTGATGATGTCGTCAACACGATGGATAAAATATCCCTCAGCTCAATGAAAATTGCTGAAATTACCAATGTAATAAATAGCATTGCTTTCCAAACCAACATCCTGGCACTGAATGCTGCGGTTGAAGCTGCTCGCGCAGGTGAACAGGGCCGTGGTTTCGCCGTGGTCGCCAGTGAGGTTCGCAATCTGGCACAGCGCAGTGCCGATGCCGCTAAAGAGATAGAGTTATTGATTGAGGCATCTGTTGACTTGATTGGTGATGGCTCAATTTTAGTGTCCGACGCAGGGAAAACAATGAGCGAAATCGTGACGGCTGTTACTCATGTCACTGATATTATGGGTGAAATAGCCTCAGCTTCTGATGAGCAAAGCCGAGGTATCAGCCAGGTCGCGCAAGCGGTTTCAGAAATGGATAACGTGACGCAACAGAACGCCTCTTTAGTGCAGGAAGCCTCAGCTGCGGCGGCATCTCTCGAACAACAAGCTGAAGTATTGACGCAGGCTGTTGCAGTGTTCCATCTAAACGGCCATAACCCTGCAGCTAAGGTGAAGAGATCAGTACTCGCGCCAACAGGTCAAAACAGTAAAGGTGCAAATAAAAAGTCAGGTGATGACTCGCTGAATTGGGAAACTTTCTGATTTATTGGAGCCTAAAACTCAGCCACGCTAAGAGTGATAACATTAACTAGCAAAACCGGAGGCAAGGCAGACACCTTCCTCCGGTTATTGGAAGCACCCGTTGTGGTACTCGTACTACTTGTGCAGCGGCTCAACAAAAGTGCCATCATGGCTATCAATTTCATTAAAGAACCAGACACCAGCTGGATAATCTTCCAGTGCTACCAGGTACATGACGCCCTCACTAAACTGCTCTACCTCTAAAACAACCCCTTCACGTCGTGGGCCGCCATCGGTTTTTACTGTCACCCGATCATTCACTTTCATGATATTACCTTCGATTAAATCAATGCCACTAGTGTATACCCAAATTCATTGGAGTTGCAGCGACTCCCCTGCAGCTTCAAGTATAAGGGTATAGTACAGAATCAGATGAGAATGATAAGGCTTACGTATAGGTAACGGTATGCTTTTGGTGATTTTATTTGAGAGAAGAGAGGCAATTGTGCGTATAACGGGTGGGTTTGAGTCAGTCAGTGGAGCCAAAATAGCGGCTAACCAGACAGGAGGTGTCTGACATCAAAGAGTTACGCTGTACAGCCGATGTTGCTTTACGCTAGGCAATAAAAAACCCGCCTTAGCGGGTTTTTTGATAATCAGCCAAGGGCCAATTAGATTGCAGTTACGTTTGCTGCAGACGGACCTTTAGCACCGTTCTCGATAGAGAACTGTACATTCTGGCCTTCAGCCAGGGTCTTGAAGCCTTGATCTTGGATTGCAGAGAAGTGAACGAACACGTCTTTGCTGCCATCAGCTGGAGTGATGAAACCGAAGCCTTTAGACTCGTTGAACCACTTTACTTGACCTTTCATCATGTTAGACATGTTTATTTCCTTTATTAAAAAATTTTGCCACCATGGGCGTGTTATAGCCGGTTATCAGTCGTTACTTATGGAGGCACTATGAAGGAAATTCGTCAGTGAAGAGCTATCAACGATAACGCTTTAAATATGAACCACTTTACTCAAGATGTCGTGCATAAATAGGTCTGTACCACAGGCCGAGACGCATTAACTCATGACCGGCTTTTAATAGCAACTCTTTTTAGCAGGCAAACAGAAGATTCTTGATCAGCCGCCTAAAATAAAGCCAAAAAAGCCACTTATTATACTCTTGATACTCATTTTTACACGGAATAATCACCAAATTAATGATCCTCCGAATCAAGGCACACTGCCGCATTCAGGAAAAAATATCAAAATACGCTAAATGGCCTGCTTTTCATCACGTTTATCGGCCAGCACTAAAAGTTTATCTTAAAATTTTGCTAAAATAAGCAGCCACCTACCCCGAGAGAGAGACATGAGGCCGAAATCTGTCACTTTAGATGATGTCGCACGCCAAGCCGGTGTTTCGTATCAAACCGTATCCCGCGTTTTAAATCAGGCAGCCCATGTTTCGCCCAAAACCCGCTGCAAGGTGGAACAGGCCATGACTGACCTAAATTATGTTCCTAACCGGGTAGCGCAGCAATTAGCGGGCAAACATAGCCTTACTCTAGGGCTGGCAACCACGGACCTCTCTTTACATGCCCCCTCGCAAATCGCAGCGGCAATAAAAAGCAGAGCCCGTGAATTGGGATACTCAATTGTCATTGCGATGGTAGATGATCACAGTGACCATGCCTGTCAGCAGGCCATAAATGAGCTATTAGCTCAGCGGGTTGATGGAATTTTAGTGAATGTTCCTCTGAAACCAACCCGCAGCCAGAAAGTTGTCCAGCAGTGTGCAGGGACTCCGGTGTTGTTTCTGGATGTTGACCCGCAATCTGCCGCTTTCAGTGTCTTGTTTGACCCCAAGGTCGGGGCTATTCAGGGGGCAAACCACCTGATTGCATTAGGCCACCAGCAAATAGCGCTAATTTGCGGGCCGAAAGAGGCTATTTCAGCCCAATTGCGCTATCAGGGCTGGCTACAGGCTTTGAGCCGTGCCTCATTAATGCCACAGGCGGTCTATCACGGGGAGTGGGACGCCCAAAGTGGTTATCAGGCAACGCAGAAACTCATTACCAGCCACACCCCCTTTAGTGCCATTTTAGTAGCTAACGACCAAATGGCGCTTGGCGTGTTACGTGCACTGCATGAGCATAATATCGATGTGCCGGGGCAAGTCTCTGTCATTGGTTACGATGACACCGCAGACAGTGCCTATTTCCAACCACCACTGACCACTGTCAGGCAAAATTTCAAACTGTTGGGGGAAGAGAGCGTCTCCCGCCTGATAGTCAGGTTGCACCATACCATTGAGCCCCCTTCTGAAACGTTGCTATTAGCCACCCAACTAACAATACGTCAGACAACGGCCCCATTTGCGCCTAAAAACGAATAAATGCGATCACTCTCGACTATTTAACCAACAGCTATTTACTTTATCTGCCACTGAATTCATCTTGAATGCATCGTGATTGTGAGCGCATAACATTTATTTTTATCGCTGACTAAAACAAGATGATTTTCGCAAAAAATGAGGTTGATATCATGACGTCACAGCAGATAGCTCAACATCAGGCTAAGCCAACCCTATCGCAGATTTTGTCTCGTAGGGACTGGGAGAACCCACAAGTGACGCAGTATCACCGCCTTGAGGCTCATCCCCCCTTTCAGAGTTGGCGTGACGTTAACGCCGCGCAAAGCGACTCAGCTTCTGCACAGCGGCAGTTGCTTAATGGATCGTGGTCGTTTAGCTATTTCACCCAACCAGAGTACGTCCCCGATAATTGGGTTGATCAAGATTTAGCGGGGGTAAAGACGCTGCCGGTTCCCGCCAATTGGCAGCTCCATGGCTATGACACGCCCATTTATACTAACGTGCAATACCCTATTCCAGTTGATCCCCCCTACGTGCCAAATGAGAACCCAACCGGCTGCTATTCGCGTGATTTTACATTAGCACCAGATTGGCTCGCGTCAGGTCAGACACGCATTATTTTTGATGGCGTTAATTCAGCATTTTACCTGTGGTGTAATGGGGAGTGGGTCGGTTACTCCCAAGACAGCCGCCTGCCCGCCGAGTTCGATCTCACACCTTATTTACAGGCGGGAAATAACCGTATCGCCGTTTTAGTGCTGCGCTGGAGCGATGGCTCCTATCTTGAAGATCAGGATATGTGGCGCATGAGCGGTATTTTTCGTGATGTCAGTTTACTGCATAAGCCAGAGATTCACTTGCGTGATATTCATATCGCGACTCACCTCTCTCCGGAGTTCAGCTCTGCCAATTTAGAGGTGATGGCTGCGGTTAACATCCCACAACTTGCTATCAATGACCCGCAGGTCACCGGAGCCTATCAAGTCCGCGTACAACTTTGGTTAGCAGATCAGCTGATTGCAAGCTCGCAACAACCTCTGGGCACCTCGGCGATTGACGAACGAGGCCCTTATTCTGACCGCACTCGTGTGTGCTTGCGAGTCGATCGCCCCTTATTATGGAGCGCAGAACAGCCTACATTGTATCGCGCAGTTATTTCTCTGCTAAATAATCGGCATGAACTGATCGAGGCGGAAGCCTATGATGTTGGTTTCCGGCAGGTTGCCATTCATCAGGGCCAGCTTAAGGTTAATGGCAAAGCGATACTCGTTCGTGGGGTCAATCGCCACGAACATCATCCGCAAACCGGCCAAGCCGTAGATGAAGAGAGCATGCGGCAGGACATCACTTTGATGAAGCAGCATAACTTTAATGCCGTGCGCTGCTCCCACTATCCAAATCACCCATTATGGTATCGGCTGTGTGATCGCTACGGGCTATATGTGGTTGACGAAGCCAATATCGAAACACATGGTATGCAGCCTATGGGCCGTTTAGCTGACGACCCGCAGTGGTTCTCTGCTTTTAGCGAGCGAGTGACGCGGATGGTCCAGCGTGACCGCAACCACCCTTGTATCATTATCTGGTCATTGGGCAACGAATCGGGCCATGGTGCAACCCATGATGCTCTCTACCGTTGGGTAAAAAGTAATGACCCGACTCGCCCGATACAATATGAGGGGGGTGGTGCAAACACTGCCGCTACTGACATTGTATGCCCAATGTATGCCCGTGTAGATGAGGACCAGCCCTTTCCTGCGGTGCCCAAATGGTCAATTAAAAAATGGGTGGGCTTACCGGATGAGTCTCGCCCATTGATTTTGTGTGAATATGCCCATGCAATGGGTAATAGCTTTGGCGGTTTTGCCCGCTATTGGCAAGCATTTCGCCAGTATCCTCGGCTACAAGGGGGATTTGTTTGGGATTGGGTAGATCAAAGCCTCACCCGCTATGATGAGCATGGTCAGCCTTATTGGGCATACGGTGGTGATTTTGGCGATAAACCCAATGATCGCCAATTCTGTATGAATGGGTTACTCTTCCCTGATCGCAGCCCACACCCAAGCTTGTACGAAGCGCAATGCGCGCAACAATTCTTCCAATTCTCATTATTGAGTACCGCGCCATTGGTGATCAGTGTCACCAGCGAATATCTATTCAGAAGCAGCGACAACGAACGCCTCTATTGGCGCATTGAATGCGAAGGTGAAACCGCGCTAGAAGGTTACCTATCGCTGGATTTGCTCCCCGAAAGTACACGTAATTACACACTAGCCGAGCAACTACCCATCATCAATAACCCCGGTAGTTTATGGTTGAATGTTGAGGTCAGGCAGATAAATGAGACACCTTGGTCGCCAAGTGATCATCGCAGCGCATGGCATCAGTGGCATTTACCACAGGCCCTTTTTGCGCAACCTAGCCATTTCCCTGAAGAGAGCGAACCAGGCACCCTTCAACTGCACCAAGACACGCACTACATTATCGTGGCACACCAGCAGCAGCGCTGGCAGTTCAATCGTCAATCTGGGTTGCTAGAGCAGTGGTGGCTGGGTGAAAATCCTATGTTACTCAGCCCGCTGCGTGATCAGTTTGTCCGTGCCCCGCTTGATAATGATATTGGTATCAGTGAAGCCACTCGTATCGATCCCAACGCCTGGGTTGAGCGCTGGAAGAAGGCGGGGATGTATCAGTTGGAATCGCGTTGCTTATCACTACAGGCTGATAGTTTATCTAGCTCAATACAAGTCAGTGCCGAGCACAGCTACGGGTTTGCGGGTCAACAGTTATTGCATACACATTGGCTATACCATTTTGATCAGCAAGGCCGCATGACCATTGATGTCCGCACGCAAGTGGCGACAGCACTCCCCCCTCCGGCAAGAGTCGGTATGTGCTGTCAGTTATCAGCTATTGCAGAACACGTGGAGTGGATGGGGCTAGGGCCTCATGAAAACTATCCTGATAGACAACTATCGGCACAATATAGCCATTGGTCGCAACCCCTTGAGCAGATGCACACACCCTACATATTCCCAAGCGAGAATGGGTTGCGCTGTAATACCAGCACCTTGAATTACGGTCCTTGGCAAATGACCGGTCACTTCCATTTTGGTATCAGCCGTTACAGTACAGAGCAACTCATGACCACCAGCCACCAGCATCTACTCAAACCAGAGCAAGGGACTTGGCTGAATATTGACGGTTTCCATATGGGGGTGGGTGGTGACGACTCATGGAGTCCTAGCGTCCATGCAGATGATTTATTGACAGACAAAATTTATCAGTACCAAGTTTGCTGGCAATACAACACTTAGATTAGTGGGCAGCTCAGACTTGTGGGGGAAAAGCCGTTGAATCTGTAACGCTATTAACGTGCAATTTCAGATTTATACCTATATCAGCACTGGCGTAACACCCATACAATCAAAGCGTTCAAACATCTCTTAGTCTTGATTTTAGCCATGCCTTGTTTGTCGCCATGCAAGTCTGTCCATACATGTATGACTCCTTTGTAAATTTATGCGCCCACACTATTGGGCGCTTTTTTTGATTTTTTAACCCCTCTGAGATACCTCACCCCACCTGAATCTAGCCATCACTTAAGCACATTCTCGCTATGAATTATTTCTATTACAGCGCTAAGATACTTACTCAGCCAGCCACTGGTATAACTTTTAACCTGTCACCTTCATGCGACAAAGGAATTTTATGAAATTATTAGCTCATCTTCCGGCGAACATGGTCGCGATTGAAATCGCACAGTCTGGTGGGCCGGAAGTGTTAGTGTCGGTAACACGGCCGATCCCTATGCCTGTTTCTGGTGAAATACTGGTTAAAGTTTCCGCCGCTGGGGTAAACCGCCCAGATGTGATGCAACGTCGTGGTCAATATGCACCACCGCCCGGAGCCTCCGATATTCCCGGATTAGAAGTTGCTGGCGAAGTGGTTGCTACCGCTGCCGATATCAGCCGCTTTAAGATTGGAGACAGAGTGTGTGGCTTGATAGCGGGTGGGGGTTATGCCCAGTACTGTGTCATACACGAAACCAATGCCTTGCAGATCCCCGATAGCCTGACTGATATCGAAGCGGCGGCTCTACCAGAAACATTCTTCACTGTATGGACCAATCTCTTCCAACGTGGACATTTTACCGCGGGTGAAACTGTTTTAATTCATGGAGGATCTTCCGGCATAGGAACGACTGCAATATTACTAAGCAAAGCATTTGGTGCAAAAACCGTGATAGTCACTGTAGGTTCTGAAGAAAAACAGCAGGCGTGCCTAACATTGGGGGCAGATATCGCAATTAATTACCACACTCAGGACTTTGTTGCTGAAACCAAGCGAGCAACATCCGGTAAAGGCGTCGATGTTATCGTTGATTTAATTGCCGGAGACTATGTCGCTCGCAATTATGAAGCTGCTGCCATGAATGGTCGTATTGTTCAGATTGGCACGCAGAATGGTAACGTCAAAGATCTTAACCTAATGTTAATGTTGCTAAAGCGCTTAACACACACCGGTTCTACATTGCGTTCACGCAGCGTAGCGGAGAAAGCCCTGATCGCCAAAGAGTTAGAACAACAAGTTTGGCCGCTGCTGAGTGAGAGCAAAATCAAGCCACAGATCTTCCGCACGTTCCCACTGGAAGAAGCATCAAAAGCGCATGAATTAATGGAAGGCAGTACGCATATCGGCAAAATTGTCCTGACAGTTTAGCGCTGTTTTGAGACCATTATTAGCCACATGGTGATAAACCATCAGACGAAAGTGAGCATTAAGTCGTTGCTTTCGCCTGATGAATAAATAATATACATCTCTATTAACCACCTACTCACCTATAACAGTTTAGCTAGCGAATTTATTGAACTGCTATACTTTAGATTTAACCTTCCATGCTATTCTATAACAAGCGGTATGGTTAATTTTATGAGTTATTAATTACAAGGTCATAATTATGGACATAATTAAAAAGATATTAATCGACGACATCGCAAGAATAAATCAAAAAGAAAAAAGAGATGGTCGGTTAAAATTTAACAGCGATTTTGTCTACAAGCACCCATATCTCTGTCTGGCGATGCTAGTATCATACTTTTTTGTTTTAGTTTTAATGTACTTAACGCCCTATTTTGGCACCGGGTATATGATTGCTTTTACCGTTTTCTTTGGCCTGATGTCAGCAATTCTGATGATGGAAATCAAGCCAGTCTTTAGGTTTGAGGATATAGGTGTTCTTGATTTACGTGTCTGTTACAACGGTGAGTGGTTCTTTAGTCGTGCGTTATCAACACAAGCTATTGATGAGATATTGAATAATAAAAATATCAGTGATCAATTTAAGATTCGCTTTAAACATATTATTAGCAACAAAGGTGAGATAGATTTTTACGATGTCTATGATTTGGCCTATTTGCAAAAAAAGTCGACTCAATCCAATGAGCCAAGTGCCATCACCTCATTAACCAGTACATCAGCTTGAAAGCAGTAAGATTAAAAAACACTTTTTCCCTACCACAGGGGCAAAGTGGTAGCCGTAGCTTGGCCTCTTTATCTATCAGATAGATTAAATTTATTAGGCAAAAGTCGGTAGTCCATTAAAAAACCGCCTATAATAGTGCCAATACACCTAATAATAAGAGGCCAATACCGGTATGGATAAGATTGACGAACAATTGATTGCTATTTTAGCAGAAAACGCCCGTATTTCGCTGAAAGACTTGTCCCAACAAGTGAACCTCTCCTCTCCCAGCACATCTGAACGCCTGCGGCGCTTTGAAGAACGAAATATCATCCGTAGCTATACATTAGACCTAGACCAACGGGCATTTGGTTATAACTTGCAAGCTATTGTGCGCGTTAAGCCTTTGGTAGGGATGTTGCATATAGTCCAACAAATGATCCAAGAAACACCAGAGTGTGTTGAATGTGACAAAGTGACCGGTGATGACTGTTTTATTAGCCGTTTACACATTCAATCTATGGAGCAACTGGATATCATCACTGATCGATGGTCAGAACACGCCGAAATCCAGACCTCGATTGTAAAATCATCACCCATTATGCGGCGGTTACCGCCATTAGCTCAGTTAGTTAGGGGCTGTAAATTCTGAAAATTGTGTTACAAACCTCACTTTATCTATAATAAAGCGTTATGATTCTAATCATTGGATGAATATCTAACAGCGGATAATCGATGAGTAGTGATAATCTAAATCAGGCGTCAGATTCATTGATTCTTACGCTACCCCACAGCCGTTGGGACCAGGGGGATGGCAACAGTGCTGTTGAGGCTCTGGAGCAAGGCAAAGTTCTATTTTTACCCCATCTTACTTTTGAACTGAGTGAACAGGAAAAACAGCTGCTTGATCCTGCATTGGTTGATGTAAAACGTAAGAATATCAGCTTCAAACCACAGGAAGGCGTGCTCACTGGTGTCACTGATGAAACCAAGGTGGCATTAATTCGCCAGTTGCTTGAGCGCTATTACCAAAGTTGCCTCAGTCTGGTGAATCAATTACTGCCGGAGTATACCTCCGCCCTACATAGCCCGACCAATAGTCTACGTTTGCACCCAGTGACCGCCTGGCGCGATAAGACATCTTGGCGTAAAGATGATAGCCGCCTACATGTTGATGCTTTCCCTTCTCGCCCTAATTATGGTGAGCGCATCATTCGTATTTTCTCCAATATCAATCCTCATGGTGAGCCTCGTGCGTGGCGGGTGGGCGAAGAGTTCACACAGCTTGCCAGCCGCTATTTACCCCAACTTGAACGCTATTCACCTATCAGTAGTTGGCTCCAACATAAAGTGGGTATCACTAAGTGCCGCCGTAGCCATTACGACCATCTGATGCTTCAGTTACATGATAAAATGAAGTCAGATTTGGACTATCAAAAAAATGGGCTGCAACAAGCGATTGATTTCCCACCCGGCAGCAGTTGGATCTGTTTTTCAGATCAAACCCCTCATGCGGCGATGGGTGGGCAATATATGCTGGAACAAACTTTCCTACTGCCAGTTACTGGAATGAAAAACCCTCAGCAATCTCCGCTAAAAATACTGGAATCATTAACGAAAAAAGCGCTGATATAGCTGATAGCTTGTTACTGAGTATATACGACCAGGAGTCTGCAACCAGGCCGGCTCCTCAATAAGGTTATAATCGCCTCGCTAAATAGTATTCCCTGCTAATCTTCTGAAAAAAATTCGCTATTCCACTTGATCCCCACTAAAAAAATAAATATCATTTTTCGCGTCAAGTAAACAAGGGTTATAATAGCTAGTGCATTGGAGGTTAATATGGTTAAAGTCTATGATAGAAATAGAAACCAAATTATCCCAGGCAAACGTGTTATGGTCGCGCAAACAGGGGAAATAGATGTAGCAAAAGCTATCCATGCGGATGGTTTGGCCCCAGTACAAGCAGAGCGCGAGCCAGTTGTAGAGTTACAACATACCGGCGCACGTTACGTGCCTTTTGATTTAGTCAGACTGGGTTAATCCTTTGTTGAGCTACACTGTTTTGCAGGCTAATGTCTCACCGTATTAATATCAATTCTTATATGCCGGAGTGAATCTGTATCAATGGGTCACTCCGGCGCTACTTTATATAACGCTAATCAGCTTCATGATTAATAGCCACAAAGTTTTTAACTCAATCGTTATATATCCGGCTAGCAGTAATACCAGCCGGATAGCACTATTTTAAATATGACATGCAGGTTCAATAATCTGAGCCACTCTCTTTTGGAAGGTATCAAGCTGGCAAAGTTTATCTGCCCCATTGTTCTCACAACCAGCTATCTCAATGGCAACAATACCGGCTGGATGAATTTTCAGATCTAATTTTTCGCTATTCCGTAATTGATCCATCGTTTGGTAGAACATCTTAACCGCAACATATTGCTGATGGTTATCTGGATTCTGCCATAGCTCAAACACCAACCCTCCGCCCGGCGGGGTATTATCAGGCTGTTGCGGTAGTTGCCAGTTAGCTCCCAGCATACCCGCAACATTAGCAATATTGGTATCATGACCACCAAGGAAAAGGAGTTTGGTTTGCGCGGATAATGGCAGTGTTTGCCCTTGACCATCCCGCTGAAGTACTAGCGCCGTGTCGATCTGTTGCAACAACGGTGTTCCCTTATGACGGGCGATATAAGGTGTTTTGGCCATCAAATCAAATTGCGCATTATGTAGCGATAATAATGAAACCCAATTCTCTGCTCCACTTAACCGATTCCAGGCAACATCCGGCATCCCTTGCGAATTTTGCAGCAAGAAGATTTCACCCAACGTGGATGATAATGCCAGCGGCCCACTGAGCGAGACCTTTGTCCCCTGCTTATTCACCTTAACTTCATTGGCAGCAAAGGTGGCAAAATCGCAAGTTTTTCCTTGCTGCTGTAGTGAGTTGCAGTAGGGTGAAGCGGCGAAGTTTAGGATCTCGCCCATCTGGGCAAATGGCTTAGCATAGCGCTGGCTAAGTTCACTTAATGGCCCCCCCAGTCGCGCCTCAATTGCCTGTTGGCTTTGTGCCGAATCTAACTTACACACACCTGCTTCTACAGGATGAAACAGCGGATCGACCTTTTTCAAATCAGCCTGATAATGCACCTTTAGGCCACAACCCGGCGCTATACCATCAAGGAATGCTTGCCCCGTTAAGCGAGTTCGCTGATCAACATCGGCTTGCGCATAAATGGCTCCATCTGCCGGGCACCCTGCTGGGAGTAACCCTTGACTGCGGAAATAATCACCATAAAAGCCCCCCATCAGTGTCACTAATTGCGCGCCTCTGGGGGTTAGATAGCCAGCTTGAACTGGCCATTGTGGCCACTTATCGGGTGTCACATCATTCATTAACTGTGTTTGTTTAGTCGGCGAACGAACACCATGGCGACTCAAGATAACCACTCGCTCCAAAGTGTAACCGGTCACGGGTGCAGCAATAGGTGCAGCATTGATCGCGAAGCTAGCGAGCATTAAGGCCATGGTGGATAACCGCATACGATTTATTGCTATTGTCATAATTTTATATCCTTATTAAAACTACGAATATTTTTCCACAACGAGTATGGTCGACGATAGCGAACCTCACCATGTGTGAAAGCAATAAACAGCAAAACAGCTAATTGGGTCTGGCATGGACAAACGGAGAATAATTTATATAATCAGGCCAAACAAATGAAAAGGTCTGATTATGTCATTTACTGAGTGGGTAATTTTAGGTGTGGTTATTGGTTGTGCCGTTGGCGCACTACTGAAGATTTTTGGTAAGAAAAAAGAGAGCTAGCCTATTTAGCTCTCTTCTCAAAATAAACAAGCGGCCATTGCCAGCCGCCTTTAATATTTATTCTCTGCCGTAATAGGCTACTAGCGTGTAATAGGAACTGTTACTTCAGCTTGCACAAATCCATATCGGCTCAGTGGTGTGACTTTAACGGATGTTGGCGCTGATTTAATCGCAAACTGCTTAGTGGCTCCAGGCATAATATAGGGGTTTCCCAACGCAACAACTTCATTACCCGGCACTAAAATCACCTGTGGCCCAAGGCGAACCACATGTTTGCTTGGGTTCTTAATGATTAAATTGTTGCCTGAGGTTGAGAGGAGTAGCTCCTGCCATGGTGTTTTAATCTGTGGCACCGCATTCGGCTGGATCAGAAAACCAATCTCCTGGCGGATTGGCATCACGGTCGCATTGCCCGGAACCTGTTCAACACCCTCAAATGAGGCTTTTAACAGCACTTCAGTATTAAGAGCCGTACCTTTTTTCAGCACAAAGTTAACCTGCTGGCTTTGCCCGGCATCAATGCGTGCCACTGGCGGCGAAATCAAAATCTGCTTGCTAAGATTTTTGCCATCTAAATCAACCAATTTAGTGACCAATAATATCGGGTTAGCGGAGGTATTATCGATGGTAAAACTGGTGCGCCCCTCACCTTCTTTCAAAATAACCGTCGTGCTCTCTAATTTGAATGAAGCATAAGAGGTGATGCTCCAGCAAGTTAACAGAGCCAGCAAACTCAAAATAAGTAGCGAATTAAAACGTTTGAAGATATGGAAGCATCCAGTCACTATACTCACTCTGCGGTAGCTAACCATTGTATTTTGCATAATAGATCCTATTTTAAAAAGTATTTACTGAGTATCTGACTATTTTTAAATTTAATGACATACCGCGTCGGCAACTTCATACAACGTATCCGGATCAAACTTATCCGGTTCTGCATAATTCACTACGCACTCACTGCTATTAGCCGGTTTTATGCGTAACATGATACCAATTGCTCTGTTTTCCAGCATAAAGTTACCATCGCCGATAATAGTACCCAGAAAGTTACCCTTTTCATCAAGCACGTTGGCACCTACCGGCATCATCTCACCCTGGCTGTCACGAATAGTCAGCAACAACTGGCGAGTCTCTGTCGCCTCAAAATAGCGGGTTGCCACAGTGCCACGTGTCACCCTCAGTTCAGCACTGGTGCTATTAAGACGGATATTCAATGGCAATGTTTTGGTACTTATTTGTGCTTTCGATACCGTATAAGGCATGACTGATGGCAGCAGTGCCGTCCCGGCATAATCGGTAATCGCCATACCACTACCAGGCGAAGAAACACGCAAGTTAGATTGATGAGGGACACTCACCACAGCAAAGGTATCGCCAATCGCCGATGCTGAAGTAGCAAAGGTGTCATTCGCATAAGCCACTGATCCACTTAATGAAAGGTATGCTGAGCGGCTATTATTTGTCGCCTGAGATACCCCA